>JAHHTX010000094.1 GCA_020024255.1 Anaerotignum sp. | reverse complement strand
TAGCTCGTCGGGCTCATAACCCGGAGGTCGCAGGTTCAAATCCTGTCTCCGCAATTTTTTTTCGGTATCCTTTTTGGATACCGCAGACTATCGAAAAACTATCCCTTCTTCAAAAATGCGGAAGGGGTTGGGAAACGAAGGGTTTCCCAAATGGAATCCGCAATGGGCATTCATTTCCCATGAGGAAAAGCAGAAGTTCCAAGGGTTTTTGCCCTTGGAACTTCTGCTTTATTCTTATGTCTGCTCGTCAAAGCCTTGAATGAAATGAGGCTTTGACGAAGGGGGCGACTTTGTCGACACCTTTCGGTATCCTTTTTGGGATACCTTTTTTTGTATACAGGCATAAAGAGGAAATATATTGCCTTTTCATACAATAGCATATTGCAAAAATTGGATAAATTTCCTATACTGATGTAAAGAACAAAATGTAAGTGGTGTACAAAAAAAGTATGGGAGGTTGTTTTATGTTAAACGATGCTGTAGTAAAAGTATTGAAAGAAAATACATGGGCATTGGGAACTTGTATGGACGGTGAACCCAATGTGGTACCTGTTGGCTTTAAAGATGTAACACCCGACGGCAAAATGGTAGTGGGAGATGTATTTCTGGAAACCACATTGAAAAATTTGCAGGCAAACGGTGGCAGAGTGGCAATTTCTGCCTACGATGAAAAAACCATGGAAGGTTATCAGATTAAAGGAAAAGCGGAGTACGTTACCTCCGGCGATGTTGTCGATACATTTAAAGCAATGGCAGACAAGTTGTTCCGTGGGGCAGTTACCGCAAAGGGTGCATTGATTATAGAAGCGGAAAGGGTTATCGTCACAACACCCGGTCCGGACAACAAAAAGGAAATTTAAGCAGATATCACACCGTTTTGCAGACATATATATGCAAAGTTACTTTCGTAAAAAAGGAATGGGCAGACTCGAAAGGGAACGCCCTTTTCTTTTGTCAAGGGGTATGGACATCATAGGACACAGGGCATATGGGGAAAACAGGAAGGGGAAAACAGACATTGATTTTCGGGATTTTCCGCCTAATATTGCCACATATTGCGATTTGTCAGCGACAAAATAGGAAAAAGAAGGTCTGTCCCAGCCATATAATGGATATATATAGAAAGAGTGGAAAAAATATAAACAGATTACGGTGTATACAGAAAATCAGGAAAAAACCATTGGGAAACTGTTGACATAACAAGTTTATGGCACTTTTTCCGTGGGAGGGCATTATGGAGCATTTGCAATGGTAAGGCGATGTCTGCCCCTAAAAACGCCCATAATATGGACAGATGTCTGTTTTCTCCTGTATTGCGGTTTGTTCAGGGAGATGATACAATACAATCATATTTTCCGCAGTGGTTTTATCAAGATTTGATGTATACAGCAGAAAGGCTTTTTTTGTGCGAAAATACCGAAAATGCAGTTAAGTTTAGAGGAAAGGCAGAGATGTGTATGAAGAAGAAAAAGGTTGCTTGGAGTACGGCATTGGCTGTTCTTTTGGGCACAGTGTCGGTTTCTGCTCATCCGCCCGTTTCTGTTGTGGTAAACGGCAGTCAGGTGACATTTGACCGCCCGCCTATCATTGTGGAGGACAGAACCCTTGTGCCTATGCGAAAAATATTTGAGGCACTTGGTGCAAGAGTGGAATGGGACGAGCCTACCCAAAGCATTACTTCCTATTATGGGACAGATACCCTATTGATGTTTGTGGGACAAAAAGAGGTTTACCGAAACGGGGAAGTGGTCTATATCATGGACGTACCGGCACAGATTATGACAGACAGGCTTTTTGTACCAGTTCGTGCTGTGGCAGAAGGGCTTTCTGCCAAGACCGCATGGGACGAAAAGACATATACGGTTTCCGTTACGGGAAAAGATGTACAAGTGCCGGAACCCAATGGGGAAAACAGTGGTACAGGTACGAACACACTGAAGGCAAAAGACGGTACACCCATATTTACGGTAGAGGTTTCGGGAGAATCCTTTGGGGAAAACAATGAAACCGCAAAGCAGGTCAATGCTTCTTTGGCAAGGGAACGACAGATAAATGCAGAAAATATCATGGCACAGTATGGTGATGCGGCAGAAGCCACCTATGAAGCAGTACAGGCAGAAAAGGGCAATTTTATGCCATGGTATTATAAATATATGGACAAAGTAACGGCAGAGAACAACCGCTATCTTTCTGTTTTGCAGGAGGCAATGCTCTTTACGGGTGTGCGTCCTGCCAAAACATGGACAGCAAAAGTATATGCCGTACAAACAGGACAGCAAGTTGACCCTTGGGATATTTTGCCGGAAAGCAGAAGAGAAGTGGAACAAGTGGTAAAACAGGGATTTCTTTCGTTGATTCATGCCAATCCTTCGGGATTTTATGGCGATGCGGAAAAACGCCTTACAGAGCATATGACGGAAATGGGATTTTATTTGACAGAAACAGGCATTGTATTTTTCCTGAATCCCGATACCATTGCCCCGCCGGAAGCGGGTATTGTGGCATTTTTTGTGGAATATCCATACTAGACAGAATAGACAGGAAAAAGACAGATTTTAGGCATTGCAAAAAAAAGTAGAAAATAAACAAGAAAAGGTATCCTGAAAAAAAGTTTATTGATGGCAATGGTCATGGTTTTCAAGGTGTGTTGCCAAGGCTTTGCAAGCATCTGCAATTTTATGGAAACGGCAAAAAAAGAAACAATCATGGGGAGGTGATTGGTTGAAAGTCAAAAGATGGAATTTATTCATTTTGGCGGCAATGGTTTGGATGATTGCAGGCTTTCTGGTTATGCGTATCGGTATAGCAAATTATAACGGCTATACGGGAAGAATATTATATGGTTTATCCTTTGGGGTATTTCTTGTTTTTTGGATTGGTGTATTTGCTCCTCTGGTGCGAAAACATACGGCAAGGATTTGTGCCTATGATGAGGAAATGCAGCCGATTTACCTTTTTTTTGATAAAAAATCCTTTGTGATTATGGCATTTGTCCTTGTTTTTGATATTGCTGTACGCAAAATGCAGCTTTGGCCATTGCAAAACATCGCCGTATGTTATACGGGACTGGGTGCAGCACTTTTTTGTACAGGAGGTGCATTTTTGGCAGAATTTTTCCTACAGAAAAAAAGACAACAGTGGAAAGAGGAAGAAATACAGCGGCAAAAAGCAAAAAAAGCGGCATATCAGCATAATCAAGAAGGAAGAAAAACGGAAAAGAAATAGAGGGAGAAATAAACATGAACAAAGAAACCATTTATTTGGCAGGCGGATGTTTTTGGGGTACACAGCAATATTTGGACACCATTGAAGGGGTTTTGCAAACGACGGTAGGCTATGCCATGGGCAATCATAAACGCACATTGCAGCTGGTGACGAAAACCGTTTCTTATGAAGATGTTTGCAGAGGCAGTGGACATACGGAAGCCGTTGAGGTCATATTTGACCGTGATGTGATTTCCTTAATGGATTTATTAAAGGAATTTTTCTATTCCATCGACCCATTGAGTTTTGGCAGACAGGGCATGGACATCGGTATGCAGTATCGGACGGGGATATACAGCCTGACCACAGAGCAGAGAGCTGATGCGGCAGTTGCCCTTGTGCATCTGCAAAAGCAATATGTAGAGCCTGTTGTTGTCGAAAATATGCCCCTTTTGCAGTTTGTTCCTGCGGAAGAATACCACCAGAAATATTTGGAAAAGCACCCCGATGGCTACTGTCACATTGATTATAAAAAAATCGAAAGAGAAAAGGCAAGATGTGTCAGCCCAAGAAATTACACTGCCATGACAAAAGAAGAAATGAAAGAAAAATTGACAGATCTGCAATATCAGGTCACCCAGAGAAATGCCACGGAACCGCCTTTTAACAATGCTTTTTGGAATACGAAAAGAGAAGGGATTTATGTAGACATTACATCGGGAGAACCGCTTTTTTCCTCAAGGGATAAGTTTCTGTCCTCCTGTGGCTGGCCTTCCTTTAGCAAACCCATAGACCCCAACACCATCAGAGAGTTTGACGACCTTTCTTTTGACATGATGCGGACGGAAGTCAGAAGCCGTGTGGGCAATGCCCATCTGGGACACGTTTTTCCTGACGGGCCGGAGGAAACAGGGGGTATGCGTTACTGTATCAACAGTGCATCTTTGCGGTTTATTCCCAAAGAAGACATGGAAGAACAGGGCTATGGGGATTTTTTGCAGTTTGTTGAATCCCCCGAACAAGAGAATTAAAGAAGTTTTTTTGTGGCGTGGGTTGTGTTTTTTTGTATTTCAAGCTACAATAAACAAATAAAGGAAAAAGGAAAAAAGAAAAGGCGTGGCACAGTGTTTCCGAAAGAAAAGAAAATTGTTTTGCTTTTTTGGGAGCGGTTTTGCTGCTTATGCTTCCCACGGTCTTATGAGTTGAAGAAAAGGAGAGATACCATTGGATTTGAATACGGTAAAAGCGTTGTATCGTGATACAGCATCTTATGTAAACAAGGAAGTGCAGTTGGGTGGTTGGGTACGCACCATGCGTGTTTCCAAAAATTTCGGTTTTATCGAGCTGAATGACGGCTCTTTCTTTAAGCCGGTGCAGATTGTTTTGGAGGCAGACAATCTTTCCAATTATCAGGAACTGACAAAGCTCAATGTGGGTGCAGCCATTCTGGTTAAGGGGAATTTGGTGGAAACGCCTGAAGCAAAGCAGCCCTTTGAAGTAAAAGCAACAGAGATTTTGGTGGAAGGTGCATCAACCTCCGACTATCCCTTGCAGAAAAAACGCCATAGTGTGGAATTTCTTCGCCAGATTGCACATTTGCGTCCCAGAACCAATATGTTCTCCGCAACATATCGTGTGCGTAGCCTGATTGCTTATGCAATCCATAAATTCTTCCAGGAAAAAGGCTTTATCTATGTGCATACACCCATCATCACCGGAAGTGACTGTGAAGGTGCAGGGGAAATGTTCCGTGTAACTACATTGGATTTGCAAAACCTGCCCAAAAAGGAAGACGGCAGCGTAGACTTCTCCAAAGACTTCTTTGGCAAGGAAACCAATCTTACCGTAAGCGGCCAGCTTTCCGCAGAAACTTTTGCCATGGCTTTCCGCAATGTTTATACATTTGGCCCCACATTCCGTGCGGAAAATTCCAATACAGCACGTCATGCAGCGGAATTTTGGATGATTGAGCCGGAAATGGCTTTTGCAGACTTGAACGATAATATGGAAATCGCAGAGGAAATGCTGAAATATATTATCCAATATGTATTAGATGAAGCACCGGAAGAAATGGAATTTTTCAATAGCTTTGTGGACAAGGAACTGTTGGACAGACTCCATCATATTTTGCACAGCGACTTTGGCAGAGTGACTTATACAGAAGCTGTTGACCTGCTTATCAAATCCGGCAAGGAATTTGAATATCCCGTATCTTGGGGCATTGACCTGCAAACAGAGCATGAACGTTATTTGACAGAAGAAATCTTTAAAAAGCCTGTATTTGTCACAGACTATCCCAAAGACATTAAGGCATTCTATATGCGTATGAATGAGGATAACAAAACCGTTGCCGCTATGGACTTGCTTGTACCCGGCATTGGGGAAATTATTGGCGGCAGCCAGAGAGAAGAACGTCTTGAGGTTTTGGAAAACCGCATGGACGAGTTAGGGCTTGCAAAAGAGGATTACTGGTGGTACCTTGACCTGAGAAAATACGGCGGCACAAGACACGCAGGTTTTGGCCTTGGCTTTGAACGTGCAGTAATGTACCTGACAGGCATGAGCAATATCCGTGATGTACTGCCTTATCCAAGAACCGTGAAAAACGCAGAATTTTAATGGCATAACCCATGAAGAAACATGAATTTTAACACCATAAAGTTTATGGAAAACAGACTTTTTCCCATAGCTTTGGTTTTGAACTTGTTTTTTTTGCGGTGTGAAAAGGAGTGTATATCGAAATACACTCCTGAGGGTGTCGACAAAGTCGCCCCCCTTCGTCAAAGCCTCATTTCATTCAAGGCTTTGACGAGCAGACAAAAGGATAAAGCAGAAGTTCCAATGGCAAAAAAGCCTTGAAACTTCTGCTTTTCCT
>JAHHTX010000093.1 GCA_020024255.1 Anaerotignum sp. | reverse complement strand
CAGAAGTTTCAAGGCTTTTTTGCCATTGGAACTTCTGCTTTATTCTTCTGTCTGCCGGTCAAAGCCTTGAATGAAATGAGGCTTTGACCAAGGGGGCGACTTTGTCGGCACCCCCAGACTATCCTTTCGGACAGCTTTTGCAAATCTATTTGTTATATTTGTTATCCTGTAATTTTTGTGTTAGCAGCACTGCCAATCATATTCTACATCAGAGAAATTTCTGTTTCGCAAATCTTCTCTGGAAATAAAGAAATTACAGTTTCCGGAATCTCCAAACATAATGCCGCAGGTTTCTTCTATATCCAATTGTAAGAGCAATACATCTACCGTACCATCTTCATAATATGCTGCCGGATTTTGCACAAAATATGGATATCCCCCAACTTTGCAGCCGGAAGCATCACAAAATTCATACAATGCGTCCCACTCTTCCTCTGTTACCTTATCAAAGAATTTTTCTTGAAATTCTTCACATTCTGTACCTATAGGTTCTATTTTTCTGCAAAAAGAGATTTTTCCCGGTTTGTCAAAAGGCTCCATGTCTTCGTACTGCGCTTCATATGGATTTTCCTGCACAAGACCTTCTATCTCTTTTTTATATGTAGGTATATAGCGAACCTTACAGGCTTCATACAAGCCATAGAGTTCCGCATCTTCCACATAAAACTGCAAAAGTCCTTCTGTGGGAAAATCCGGCAAAGGCTCCATTTCTTCCAAGTTGATTTGGGCATAAAATATCATCGGTCTGCCATTTTCCCCCATAGGATATTCGCTGATGTCTTCCAAGTAAGGGCAGCCACCCAGCTTGCTTTCCCAAGGCTTTGTTTCTTCCAAAGTCAGTATGATTTCATTGGCAGGTGCATAAGTAGACTCCAGATAATCTCTGTATTTCTCTAAAATCTTTGGTATTTCCATTGCTATCGCCTCCTCACTTTTGTTATTCTTCATTTTATCATAAGTTTATGAAAAAGTACAATATGCCTGTCTGAAAAAAGCAAATCCCTCTCTCTTCCTTTTTCCCCTTATTTATGGTAAAATATCGCTATAAATAGCAGATTTGAGAAGAAAAGAGGAACTTGCATGGTTTTGCTCACAGCAGAAAACATCAGAAAAAGTTATGGCACAAGGATCATATTTGACGATATTTCCTTCAGTATTCATGAAGGAGATAAAATTGGTGTCGTTGGGGTAAACGGCACAGGAAAATCCACCCTGCTGAAAATTATTGCAGGTGTTGGACAGGCAGACAGCGGGGAAATTATTACCATGAATGGCATGAAAATCGGTTATCTGCCGCAAGCACCCGTATTTCAGGCAGGTACTACGGTTTTGGAGCAGGTTTTCACAGGGGATTATCCACAAATGGAACTGGTTCGTGCCTATGAAGCCTGTTTAAAGGAGTTGGAACAGGCTCCTTCGGACAGCACCCTTGCGGAAAAAGCTGCGGTTCTTGCAGAAAAAATGGACAAAGCAGAAGCATGGTCTTTGGAAAGCGAAGCAAAAAATATTCTGACTCGTCTTGGCATTACAGACTTCTCCCGCAAAGTGGAAACCCTTTCCGGCGGTCAAAGAAAGCGTGTGGCACTGGCAGCAGCGCTCATTGCACCTGTAGACCTTTTGATTTTGGACGAACCCACCAACCACATTGACAACGAAACCGTAGAATGGTTGGAAAAGCACTTGGAAAAATACTCCAAGGCACTCCTTATGGTTACCCATGACAGATATTTTCTGGATCGTGTGGCAAATCGTATGTTAGAACTGGAAAAAGGGAAAGTTTATCCATATCAGGCAAACTTCACAAAGTTTTTGGAAATGAAGGCAGAACGAGAAGAACTTCTCGCAGCAAACGAGAGAAAACGCCAAAATTTCCTCAGAAACGAATTGGAATGGGTCAGAAGAGGTGCGCAGGCAAGAAGTACCAAACAGAAGGCAAGACTCCAACGCTTTGAGGAAGTTTCTGCACAGAAAGCCCCCGAAGAAAAACAGAATGTGGAGTTGTCCTCTATGGGCAGCCGTCTGGGCAAAAAAACGATTGAACTTTCCCATGTGTGCAAATCTTTTGGTGAAACGGAATATATCCACGATTTCAGTTACATCATTCTGCGGAATGACCGTGTGGGTATTACAGGCAACAATGGCTGTGGAAAAACAACGCTTTTGAAAATAATGACAGAACAACTTACACCGGACAGTGGCACTGTTACCCGAGGCGAAACCGTAAAAATTGGTGTATTTGCACAGGAAAACGAAACATGGGACGAAAATCAGCGAGTCCTTGACTATATCCGTGATACAGCAGAGTATGTGTCTACGGCAGACGGCAAACTTTCCGCTTCCCAAATGCTGGAAAAATTTCTTTTCCCCGTATCTATGCAGCGAGGTCCAATCTCCATGCTGTCCGGCGGAGAAAAAAGACGGCTCTATCTTGCAAAAGTGCTTATGGAGTCCCCCAATATTCTTTTCTTAGACGAACCTACCAACGATTTGGACATCGAAACCTTAATGATACTGGAAGAATATTTGGAACATTTTCAAGGGGCAGTAGTAGCCGTATCTCATGATAGATACTTTTTGGATAAAACCATGAGACGTATCTTTGCTTTTTTGGGCAACGGACGCATCAAACAGTATGAGGGCGGCTATACAGATTTCCGAGAAGCCTACCTTAAAGAAAAAGGCAGCAATATCCCTGCACCTGCACCCAAAAAAGAAACAAAACCCGAAATAAAAACGGAGAAAAAACTCTTGAAAATGACCTACAAAGACCAAAGAGAGTACGACACCATTGGTGGCGAAATTAACGAACTGGAAACAAAAATTTCCGTTCTGGAAAACGCTATGGCAGAATGTACCACTGACTATATGCGTTTACAGGAATTATCCGAAGAAAAAGAAGCTCTGGATAACAAACTGGAAGAACGCATGGAACGTTGGATGGAATTAAACGAACTTGCAGAGGAAATTGAAAAAAACCGAAAGGTGCAAAATACCTAAGTAACGCAACACAGAAAAAACAAATTGATACTTATTTTATATTAGGAGAGTGATTGATTCATGGATGGCAGTAGCCCCCTACTCATTGGCATATTAATATTTTTGATAGTTTGTTCTGCCTTTTTTTCCGCATCAGAAACCGCACTAACTTCTCTAAGTCGTATCCGTTTACGGAATATGGTAGAAGAAAAGGTTAAAAATGCTGATAAAATACAACGACTTTTGGATAACCCCAACAAACTGCTCAGTTCCATACTAGTGGGCAATAACTTAGTAAATAACGGTGCATCAGCTTTAACCACAGCCCTTGCTATTCAGTTTTTTCATGGAAACACAGGCAGCGGTGCTGGTGTTGCAACGGCAGTAATTACCATTATTATCTTGATATTTGGGGAAATTACGCCGAAAACCATCGCAGCACAGAAAGCGGAAAAGGTTGCTTTGTTTGTTGTCAATGTCATTGTATTTTGTGAGTTTATCTTCACCCCTATTGTTGCTGTATTAAATATCGTAACAGGCACTTTTGCAAAACTTCTCGGCTGCAACTCCACAGAAAAAACACCGCTAATTACGGAATCCGAATTAAAAACCATACTGAATGTCAGCCATGAAGAAGGTGTACTGGAAAAAGAAGAGCATACCATGATTGATAATGTATTTAATTTCGGAGATTTCAAAGCAAAGGATGTCATGACACCAAGAACGGATATTCTTGCTGTGGATATTCATGTTACCTATGACGAATATGCCACTTTAGTACAAGAGGAGGGATTTTCCCGTATCCCTGTCTATGAAGAAGACTTGGATAACATCGTTGGGATTCTTTATGTCAAAGATATTTTCCCTTTGGATAAAAAAGATTTTACTCCCGAGAAATATATGCGTGAACCATTCTTCACCTACGAAAGCAAACCTGTTGCACAGCTTTTTGCAGAAATGCGTACCAACCGTATAGGCATGGCAGTGGTACTAGATGAATATGGTGGCACATCTGGTCTTGTTACCATGGAAGATGTCATCGAAGAAATTGTCGGTGAAATTTCCGATGAATATGATGATGAAGAACAGGAAATTGAAATGGTCAAAGAAAATGAATTTGTAGTGGAAGGCAGTACCCGTCTGGAAGACTTCAATGAAATGGCAGGCTGTGCATTGGAATCCGAAGACGTGGATACCATTGCAGGCTATGTTCTTTCCATTCTTGGCAACTTCCCGCAAAACGGGCAAGTAATTGAAACAGACGGACTACACATTGTTGTAGAAAATATGGAGAAAAAGCGAATTGAAAAACTTCATATCTTCAAATCGGGATTGCCAAAAGAAGAAGATACTGATAAAAATTAAACCCAACAAAAATACCCTAAGCAACTGTATACAGTAATGGGTAAAACAATATCAGCAGTATCTGCGTTTTTTCGGATACTGCTGTTCTTCATATATCCAAACAAGCAAAACAGGACGATAAAACCAAAGAAACAAGGCGGTGAACCAATTTGAATGAAATGCTTTATCTGTTTTGTATAGTTCCTTTGATTGTGATTTTACTGCAAAGGAATCGTAACAATAGCTGGGTAGCACAATATATAAACAACAAATATAGAAAGGAAATCAGAATAATGATAGAAGCAGTGAAAAAATTTATTGATATAGAATGTATTGTGTATTTGTTCAATGGTCAGAATGTTCGTGGCATCATACAGGAAGTAACAGACCATTCCTTGATGATCAAAACGAAAACCGGTTATGAACTGATCAATTTGGACTTTGTTATTCGTATCCAAGAGAAAAGGAAGAAATCCGCAATTTAGAGTTGAACTGCAAACAGCACTCTCTATTGGAATTTGAAACACGCAATATTGTCTGCAATGATTAAGTGTTACAGGGCTTTCTTAAAATCCACTAAACCACTAGAAACAAATATCTTTTCACAAACAGACCTCCTTTTTTCCTTTATGCGGTTTTCAATACTCCTTCAGCTAATTGTATTGACAGCATCATGGGCGAATTTTAACTTGCCAACAAAACTTGGCGTTTCTTATTGACAAGAAAACTTGGCAATGCTATAATAGTATTGCAATGTAAACTTGGCAAATATAGAAAGGAGTATTTACTTTGAATAAAGAAGAGATTTTAAAAAAAGCGCAAAATAAAAAGCATAACAAGCTAGACGAAATGGAAATGGACATTCTGTTAAGAAGCAATCATATTGGTTTAATTGTGGGCTTAATTGTATGCCTGATTACAATGGCTATTAAAATTTATTTCAATCAGCCATATCAGGATATATACTCTATATATTGCTCCATTATCTGTGCGCAGTATGTATACAAATGGATTCGACAAAGAGAAAAGTCATCTCTTTTCTGTGCCTTGCTATGGGGGTTGACAACCATACTTCTTTTTGTTGTTTACATAATGAAAATTTCATAAGGATATGGTGAAATAATGGATGATGCTTTAATTCTAAAAAACCACCTGAAAGATGCCAGAAACGAAAAAAAGCTATCTCAAGCAGCACTGGCAGAAATGGTTGGTGTTTCCCGTAATACCATAAGTTCTATAGAAACAGGACAATTTAACCCAACTGCAAAACTTGCACTTATCTTATGTATTGCCTTAGATAAGAAATTTGAGGATTTATTTTACTTTGAAGACTGAATACAAGAAACACCACCTGATTACGAAAACTTCATTATAAAAACCACCCCTTTAAACATAATAAATTTGTACAAGGGGTGGTTTTTACTTATGCCTTTCCAAAAAGCAGCTTCTTCCCTCTACATCGTTTTACCCTCGTCTATGTTTCGTTTTAGGACGCACAAAGGCAATAACAAAGGAGGAAACAGCATACTATTCATATTTCTTAAGTAGTAACTTAAAAATGATAACTCCTGCGGCATACTGAAAAATGAAATAGAGGAATAGGAAAAAAATCAAAAGGGAACCATTCTCTATGAACTGTAGCTTATCTAACACGGCAAAAACAGGAATGGAGACCCCAATAACCACAAGTCCAAGGACATAGGTATATCGGCCGGATTTATCCCGAAGCTTTTCTTTCAGCTCATCATGCAATTCAATTTGTTCTTTCTCTAATTTTTCGTGATACTCTTTTTCATGTTTTGGAGATGCCCAGTAAAAATATTTGCAGATCATAACACATCCCGGACCGATACCAGCTCCGGC
>JAHHTX010000092.1 GCA_020024255.1 Anaerotignum sp. | reverse complement strand
TATATAGAGTATAGTTTGTCATGTGGACAAAAGTAGATGCCCCCATTTTGGGGTGAATTTAATTCATTTCTGTAGTTCATTTATGCAGTATCTCCAAGAAAAGCAGTAGCGTTAATCAGCAATATGTGCGGACAACAGTTTGATAAGAATTAGAAATCCACAAACGATGATGTATGATTAAATTGGAATTGTTGGAATTGGTCTTCCTGTCATCAAATGGAGAAAAAACGAGAGTTCCTTTTTTTTAATGACCAAAGAAAAACATATGTATTTTTTACGGCAGATAATGAAAGGAATTGTACCAAATTTATACAGATTTATCGGAGAAAAAATTGTAATATTTCTTTGTTATGATGTGTCTTTATATGTCTATATGCACAGTAAACACAGTAATTTTTGCCTATGAATGTATATTGTAAACTTGTAAAAATATGTTGTTTTTTGTCGTCAGTTATGCTATTGTATATATGTGGAAATTTAATAAATTTCTTGTTGTAATTACAATATTAATTCAAAAAAATGCAAGGCATGACATTGTAGTTTATGGGAGGGAAAATAATGTTAAAGAACATGAAAATCAAGAAGATGCTGCATCTTGGCTTTGGCGGCACTTTAGGAATTGCGCTGATATTTGTTTTGACGCTTTCTGTACTTATGGGAAAACAGAGGGCTGCATATGAGGATATGGTAAATCAGCAGGTAGAAGCAAACAGAATTGCCATAAATTGTCGCTTGGATATTAATATTGCCGCTCGTAATACTTGGCAAATGATTTTAACAAAGAGTAGTTCCAATAGAGAACATATGGCAACAAGGATAAATGAAGTATTGGAAGATATGCATAGTAATTTGGAAACATTGCGAGAGATCTATCCGCTTGAAGATAATACAGTAGAGGAATATATCAGTGTTATACAGGACTGGGAAAAGAAAAGCGATGAGGTTTTATCCTTGATAAAGCAGGGAAAACTCCAAAAAGCAGCAGATGAAATTGATGAAATGACAACTTATTTGGAAAAAGTAATTAGTGTAGGTACAACTTTGAGCAGTTCTCTTACCGAGTCACGAAATGATGTGTTGGAAAAAGTACAAAAAAACAGTACAATTGCGTTTATAGTTGTGATGGTCATCATGTTGATTGCACTGATAATTTCCATAGACTTTATCAGAAAGCTGGTTCGCAGTATTATAGAACCTACAGAAGAGGTGCGTGAAGCACTTATTGGTTTTAGTGAAGGTAATTTGAGTATTCCTGTGGAATATGAAGGAAATAATGAAATTGGCGATATGTGTAATGCGTTGCGCTCCTCTCAAATTACATTGAAGGAAGTCATTGCAGATCAATGCTATCTTTTGGAAGAAATGGCACATGGTAATTTTGGGATCAAAACACAGAAGGAAGCAAGCTATGTGGGCCAATTAACAGAAGTTCTTGAGTCCATAAATACCATCAATCAAAAATTGAAAGAAACATTAACGCAGATTAACCAGTCTTCTGAGCAGGTTAATTCCGGTTCCGAACAGGTTGCATCTGGAGCACAGGCTCTGGCGCAAGGTGCAACAGAGCAGTCCAGTGCAGTTCAGGAACTGGCAGCAACAATCGGTGAAATTTCCAATCATATCAATAGTACATCTGATAATGCACAGCAAGCAAAGAATCAGGCAGTTGAAACAGGCGAAGTTGTAGAATTGTGCAATAGACAAATGCAGGAAATGAAAGCGGCGATGGACGAAATCAACCAGAAATCCAATGATATTGGCAAGATTATCAAGACCATTGAAGACATTGCTTTCCAGACCAATATTCTTGCATTGAATGCAGCTGTAGAAGCAGCCCGTGCAGGTGCTGCCGGCAAAGGATTTGCCGTTGTTGCGGACGAAGTGCGAAATTTGGCAGGAAAATCTGCAGAAGCATCCAAAAATACTGCTACTTTGATTACAGGTTCTATTACAGCTGTAGAAAATGGTTTGCAGCTGGTAAACGAAACGGCAGAATCTTTGGAACAAGTGGTACATAATACAGAAGCTACTTCTGAAATGATTGAAAAGATTGCAAAGGCATCCAATGAACAGGCAATTGCCATTGTACAGGTAAATCAGGGTGTGGATCAGATTTCCAGTGTTGTACAGACAAACTCTGCTACAGCAGAAGAAAGTGCTGCGGCAAGTGAAGAGTTGTCCGGTCAGGCAGCCATTTTGGAACGTTTAGTCAGTCAGTTCCGTTTGGGTGATGAATAAGAAATGTAAACATGACAATAAAACATCTCATACAGAAATGTGTGGGGTGTTTTTTTACGCACATTGTAAACTTTTTTATTTAAAATAGTTGACAATAGAAAAATGGACTGGTACAATCTGAGATAAGGAGGGAGAAAAATATGGGAAGAAACAAAACAAAAGATATGGTTTATGTGAGTATATGCAGTGTGCTGATGGCGGTTTGCTCTTGGATTTCTATACCAGCAGCGGTGCCGTTTACCCTACAAACAATGGGAGTATTCACAGTTGTGGGAATTCTGGGAGGCGAAAAGGGAACACTTTCTGTTCTTGTGTATTTGCTCCTTGGCGCAGTGGGACTTCCTGTGTTTGCAGGATTTTCCGGTGGTATTGGTGCGCTTATGGGCACAACGGGTGGTTATCTTTTCGGTTTTCTGTTTTCTGCCTTACTGATGTGGGGTATGGAACGGGTGTGGGGCAGAAGCAGAAAGGTCTTGATTCTATCCATGATTTTGGGCTTGCTTGTCTGCTATGCCATTGGTACGGCTTGGTTTATGATGGTCTATACAAGAACAGTTGAACCGGTGAGTCTGCCTACGGTTTTGGGGTGGTGTGTCATTCCTTTTATTGTGCCAGACTGCATCAAAATTGTCGTAGCAGTACTTTTATCGGAACGGGTGCGGAAGGTGATTTTCCAATGAAATTGCGTGCACACCATGGAATGTGCCTTGCTTTTTTTGAGGGGAAAGGGTATAATAACGCTTTTACGGAAAATATGGCAAAGATACAGGCAGATATGAAAAAGGATACTGTTCTTACCATTATAGATGGGGCAGATGTCATTTGCCATAGTTGTCCCCGTTTACAGGAAGAAGTTTGTTCTGGACAGGAACAGACAGGGACTTATGACCGCAAGGTTTTGGCATACTGCGGCATAGAGCAAAATGCGATACTCACATGGCAAGCATTCTCTGCACTTATTTCCGAACGCATTTTTCGGGCAGGAAAGCGTAAGGAAATTTGCGGTTCCTGTGGTTGGTCTTACCTATGTGATAAAAAAGAAGTTGATATGCATATGGATTGAAAAATCCATATGCATATCAATTTTTTGTATTGTATTATTTTGTATTATGTTACGTTCTTTGCATTTCAGTTGGTGTATTGCCTATACCCACCCTGCAATGTAATCCGCAAGACAACATAATCTTGTTTCAATTTTTGATCAAATGGGCAAAGGGAAAGGGGATTTTCTTCCCTTCTTGTCCCATAAATATCTATTCTGACCTATCTATTTATCATATAAAATATGCTTGTTCCTTTCTGTACATGGTATGGGTGTGATTTTTATGAGAATTTTACGTCAAAAGAAAATATACTTTACCCCTTTTCTGTTTCATGGTATAATGCAAAGCATAAAAGTCAAATGTGGCTTTTTTGTACAAATTTGCATGAGAATGGAGGGTAGAGCATATAATGAAAAAAGCGCCAGAGCCGTCGTATATTGGCGGCTGACGAGGTGGAAGTGATCGAAGATTTCGGCGGATGCTTCCCGTCCTTTGGCACAAGGACGAAGGTCTTTTACAAAACGCATGAGAAATCGGGCGGACAAAAGAAAGACGATGTGCTGATATGAATTTGGAGGTAAGAGAACTATGTGTGGTATTGTTGGATATATTGGCAGTCAGGAAGCTGCCCCAATTTTGTTAAAAGGATTGAAAAAGCTGGAATACAGAGGATATGATTCCGCAGGTATAGCTGTGCATCATAATGGCATACAGGTTGTGAAAACAAAAGGACGTTTGGCAGAACTGGAACACAAGGTGCAGGAAATGGGCGGTGTTTCAGGATTTTCCGGCATTGGGCATACCCGTTGGGCAACTCACGGTGCACCCAGTGACATCAATTCCCATCCCCACAGCAGCACCAATGGCAGAATTTCTGTGGTACATAATGGTATTATTGAAAACTATATCCAGTTGAAAGCAGAACTGGAAGAAAAAGGTTGCAGGTTTGTGTCTGAGACAGATACAGAAGTGGTGGCACAACTCTTTGATTACTATTATCATGGGGATATGGTGGAAACACTGATTCAGGTCATTCATCGTGTACGAGGCTCTTATGCCCTTGGCATTATTTGCAGTGAAAAGCCCGATGAAGTGCTTGCAGTACGGAAAGACAGCCCTCTTCTTGTGGGTATCAGTAAGGACGGTAATTATATTGCTTCGGATATTCCCGCTGTGTTAGAGCATACAAAAGATTATTATCTTTTGGAAGATAACGAAATTGTTGTACTGAAAAAAGACGGTGTGACGATTTTGGATATGAATAAACAGGAAATCAAAAAAGACGTTTACCATGTGACATGGGACTTTTCTGCAGCAGAAAAAGGCGGATATGACCATTTCATGATGAAGGAAATGATGGAACAGCCAAAGGCAATGCGGGATTCTATCAACCCTAGAATTACAGATGGCTTGGTGCAGTTGGACGAAATCCAATATACAGATGAGGATATTCGGAAAATCAATCGGATACACATGATTGCCTGCGGTTCTGCTTGGCACGCAGGCATGGTTGGAAAATATGTTATTGAGGAATGTGCGAGAATCCCTGTAGAAGTGGATTTGGCTTCCGAGTTCCGCTATCGCAACCCCATTTTGCATCCAGATGATATTTGCATTATCATCAGCCAGTCTGGCGAAACTGCTGACACATTGGCGGCACTTCGTGAAGCAAAACGACAGGGAATTCGTGTGCTTGCTATTGTAAATGCTGTAGGCAGTTCTATTGCAAGAGAAAGTGATGATGTGCTGTATACATGGGCAGGGCCTGAAATTGCCGTTGCCACAACAAAAGGCTACTCTACACAGGTTGCCCTGATGTATTTGCTGGCTTTGAAATTTGGGCAGGCAAAGGGAACGCTGTCCGATGAAGAAGTGAAAAAACTGGTTACAGAACTGTATACTGTTCCGGAAAAAATGGAATCTCTTTTACAAATGACCAAGGAAATGGAAGAGTTGGCAAATATGCAGGCAAAAGCAACAGATGTTTTTGTCATCGGCAGAGGCATTGATTATGCGGTTGCATTGGAAGGCTCTTTGAAATTGAAGGAAATTTCCTATATTCATAGTGAGGCATATGCAGCAGGGGAATTAAAGCATGGTACAATTTCCTTGATTGAAGAAGGAACACCTGTCATTGCTATTGCCACACAGGACAGTTTGTATGAGAAACTGGTGAGCAATGTGAAGGAAGTGAAGGCAAGAGGTGCATATGTTATTGCCCTTGCCAAAGAAGGAAATACGGAAATTGCAGAGGTTGCAGACCATGTGATTTATATTCCGACTGTAGACGATAAGTTTACAGCATCTTTAGATGTAATTCCTTTGCAGTTGTTCTCCTATTATGCGGCTATCGCAAGAGGGTGCGATGTGGATATGCCGAGAAATTTGGCAAAATCTGTTACGGTAGAATAAAAGTATGCGAAAACGGCTGTGCAAAAGCACAGCCGTTTAGGGGTGTCGCAAAAGTCGCCCCCTTCGACAAAGTCTTATTTCATGCAAGGTTTTGACGAGCAGACAGAAGAATAAAGCAGAAGTTCCAATGGCAAAAATGCCTTGAAACTTCTGCTTTTTCTCTTGGAAAGTAAATTCCCACTGCGGATTCCATTTGGTAAACCCTTCGTTTTCCAAACCCTTCCGCATTTTCTAAAAGAGGTAAAAACGACCTTTTCGACAGGCTGAGTCAGCCTTGATTGGCTGGTCTTTTTTATACCTTTCTCTAAAACTACTTTTATTATTTCAAGAACAAGGTTTTGTGCACTTGGTGATGCTTTCATCAGAACTTGATTTATTGGCAGAAGATCTTGCTTTCTTTGGAACAACTTTATTGTGCTTTATAACAAGAACCATTATGCTGTTTTGTAAAAATGATGTTACAGCTTAACCTTGTAATTCTCCTTAATAATTGATGCTGATTTACTATGAAAATTCGTAAAAAAGATTGAATGTATAC
>JAHHTX010000091.1 GCA_020024255.1 Anaerotignum sp. | reverse complement strand
TGTCTACTCTATTTTTAATAAAGAAATATACTAATCAGGTGTCGTAAATTCTTATATCCCTTTTCCAAGAAATCTTTTCTGTGTATGGGTTAAATCTGCAATAAACCATTGATTTTCTCTTTTTGCAGACAACATTTTTCCGGCAGACCTTCCTTCTATATTGGTAAAATGCCAATACTTTCCTATTGTTTGCCAAAAAAATAGTTTCCTGTATTTTTTATAGGAAAAGCACCTTTTGTCCCCATGAGGATATTATGAAATTAAATGAACGAAAAGGGGGTTTCTCCATTGATTCCGATTGTTTCTTTTCAAAATGTCAGTTTAAGTTACCACAGCATCGGCGGCGAAACCAAGGCAGTTTCCGACCTGTCTTTTTCTGTAGCACCTGGAGAATTTTTTTCCATTGTTGGGCCTAGCGGCTGCGGAAAATCGTCTATTCTGTCTATGATGGCAGGCTTATTTCCGCCTTCCTCCGGTTCTGTTTTTCTAAACGGCAATTTCGGCTATATGCTCCAAAAAGACCATCTCTTGGAGTGGCGTACCATTCGTAGTAACGCCCTTCTGGGCTTGGAAATACAGGGCAAATCCACGGTAGAAAACAGAGCTTATGTAGAACAACTTTTAGACCAGTATGGACTCAAGGATTTTAAAGACCATTTTCCTTCTCAACTTTCCGGCGGTATGCGGCAAAGAGTTGCCTTAATCCGTACCCTCGCCATCCGCCCTGATGTATTACTTCTTGATGAGCCGTTTTCCGCTTTGGATTACCAGACACGGCTTTCTGTCGGAGATGAAATCGGCACAATTCTCCGAAAGGAAGGAAAAACAGCTATTTTAGTTACCCATGATATCTCTGAAGCCATCAGCCTATCTGACCGAGTTATGGTATTGACAGGCAGACCTGCAAGACTAAAAAAAATACACACAATTACTCTTTCTGTAGAAGAAAAAACACCAATGAAGGCAAGAGAAGCACCGGAATTTCGAGAATATTTCAATACCATTTGGAAGGAGCTGAATGTGCATGTGGCGTGAATGTAAAACGGCTATTGTTTCTCACGAGCAGGCAGTTTATCTGAAAAAACTACGTTGCCGTAAATATACCATACGCACAATGCGCTGGCTGATATTGATTTCTTTTCTTGTCCTTTGGGAAGTGGCAGCCCAGAGAAAATGGGTTGACCCTTTCCTTTGTAGCCGGCCTACAGAAATCTGGCACACTGCTGTAGAGTTAGCAGAGAGCGGTATGCTTTGGATACACATTGGCACAACTGTTTGGGAAACCGTTGTCGGTTTTGCATTGGGTACAATATTGGGCACACTGACCGCTGTGCTCCTTTGGTGGAACCATTTTATCTCCGATGTTATGGAGCCATATCTTGTTGTACTGAATGCTCTGCCTAAAACAGCTTTAGCACCCATTATCATTGTATGGCTTGGCAATAACCAGAAATCCATCATTGCCGTTGCTTTGCTGACCTCTGTTGTTGTTACGATTATGACGGTTTTGAACGGTTTTTTGCAAACTGAGGAAGAAAAAATAAAACTCATTCGTGTATTTGGCGGCAGCAAGTGGCAGGTGTTTCGCATGGTTGTTTTGCCTGCCAATATCCCCTGCATCATCAATGCCCTAAAAATCAATGTTGGTCTTTCTTTTGTGGGCGTTATTGTTGGGGAATTTTTGGTTGCACAGTCAGGACTTGGTTTCCTCGTGATTTACGGCAGCCAAGTATTCAAAATCCCTTGGGTTCTGTTGAGCGTTGTCATTCTCTCCATTCTGGCAGCACTTCTGTATCAAGGCATTTCCTGTCTGGAAAAGTTTGTTCTGCACAGGCGGGAATAAGAAAACATTTAGCAAAATCAGCATAAAAAAGCGAGCAGTATAAAACAAACCATACAAAAGATTTGTTTTTTTCACTGCTCGCTTAGATATGACAGGTTTTATTGTGCTGCTTTTTTTAACGCTTCTATAATTTTTTCACGCTGCAACGGTTTGTAGATAAAGTCTTTCAATCCCATCGCTGCTGCCTGTTCAATGGTTTCATCATATGCAAGAGATGATACCATTACAATTTTTGCATTGGGCCATTTTTCCAAGATTGCTTTTGCCGTTTCAAAACCATCAATACCTGGCATAATAATGTCCATGGTAACAATATCCGGATGACATTTTTCGTAAGCCTCCAATGCACTTTCGCCACTTTGACAAAACTGTACAATTTCAAAATCTGTGTCCTGCAACATCTTTTTTAATTGTGTAAAGACAACTCTGGAATCATCTACAACCATTATACTTGTACTCATATTCTTCCTCCTATTTCTCATTTGTTCCGTATTATAACATAATTAAGTCATTCATACAAAGTAACTTTTTCATCTCTTCATTTGTACAATATCTTGCCACAAGCACATCTTCATTGTCCCCTTTGGGAATAAATATCCCTTCCACAAACTCTGGGATATGAAAACGTGCTACCGCTTTTGTCTTCTGATAGATTGCACCTACAATATGACCACAAAGCACATTGAGAAATTCTTTTACAGAATCTATCACATCTTCCAAACTGTTGTCTTTTTCATCTAGCATATGCTCTGTAATCTGTTTCATTATGTCCAGTTCGGCACAAAAAGCAAAAAGACCATGATATGCACCATGAAACGATGTATACACGGTATACATCGTTCTGTCATCTATTTTTTGAACATTCGTTTTTTGATGACAGTGGTGTATATTGATTCCTGCTATTTGATGAAGATCAGAACGCAAAGCCTGTTCAATCATCCTTTGTAAAGATGTACCTTCATCTGGATATTCGCATATCTTTTCCTTCAAAACCATACCTCTTTTCCTTCCTTCTATTTATACCTTGTGAAATTTTCTCTGTATTTTCTGTCAGCATAAATGAATCCCATCCTCTTCCATATGCACAATATTTCCGACCTGTTTTTCTTTTATCATCTTTGTGAATCCTTGCATATTGATTTCTGTAACGGGATAAATAACCTCTGCTGTAATTTGTCCCCCCTGTACATAAGCATCTTTGTGGTTTAATTCTGCAAGTCGTTTCTGTATATGGGCGATTTGCATAGATAAAACTGACCTGCGTAATCTGAAATCTGCGGCTTTTTGCAGTTTTTCAGGATTGTCACCTGCGACTTCTGTAAGAAATTTTGCAGTTCGTCCCACTTCCTCTGCTTCTTTTTCCAATTCTACCAGTGCAGCTGCAAAATCTTCTCTTTGTTTCTTGACAAAAGGAAGTTCTCCTACAGAAAGAACCGTATTGCGTTCTGCTGCACATCCAATAACCTTTGCATCAATGTGTTTGCCTGCAACCATTTTTCCACCAATTATGGTGCCTCGTCCGGCTGTAACCCGAATAGTATCATCACAGTAGACAAAAGAAGTAATAATGCTGCTTGCCTGCACTTCCTGCCCTGCATACAAAACGCAGTTTTCGATATATTCTGCACGAATAATGCCTCCAGCTTTCAGCACTGCTTTGTTTTCTCCCAAAATACCATTTGTAATGAGAATATCTTTATCCGATTCAATCATTGCCCCTTCCACAAGACCTTCTATGGTCACTGTACCTGTTGCATGAATAACGAAATCCTCTCTGACATTGCCTGTGATATATACATCGCCCAAAAAATCAATATTTCCTATTTTAAGGTCCACATCTCCATCTACATAGTAAATTGGTACAATAGCAAAATTTCCATCGATATAATGCAGATGTCCGGTGATTCCTGCAGTAAGCTGTGTCTTTTCCTCATTAAGTTTTGTATTCTTTCCTGCTGTGAGTTTCAGCTCTTTTCCTGTTGTTGCTGGAAACACAGTACCCAAAACATCAATTCCGTCTGTTCCCGGTACAGCTGGTGTCAATTCACAAATCACATCACCTGCATTGACAATCTGAATAGAGTTCTGCACACGATAATCTACTTTGCCATTTTCGTCCATACCAAAAACACGATCTGGATTTCGTGCAAACTTTTCTTCTAGGATTGCGTCTTTTCCCGGTACCATGGGAGTACCTTTTGCAATCAATATAAACCGGAAATAGATTGGGTTTTCAATCAATGTATCAATAACTGCATGGTCAATTCCTGCACTTACCATATATTCCACAAGGGCAAGTTCCACCTGCGGGCGTTGCAAAGGCTTACCGTTACCTGACGGAGGAAATACAAATGCCCACGCTGCCATATGATTCTGTGCTATGTGAATGAATATATCTGCATCTACATCTGGTATTTCATCTGATATTTCATTATGTACTTCTTTTGGCACAGACGCATGATCACTCTTTACAGATTCCAAATGCAAATTTGGTGCTTCAGCCCCAAGTTCCTCTGTCGTACCTGCTGCGCTATCTACAGAGTCAGGGGATTTTTCCCCTTCATGCGGAAATTGCAGAAGGCACTGTTTCTGTGCTTTTACCAAAAGTTTTACCCATGCAAGCTGTTTTTCTGTTTCCAGTTCCAGGGCATTCATAAAGATATCTTTATTTTCTTCTTTGTCGAATATGATATCAAGTAATTGATTTTGTTCCCATTCCTGTATATCTTTATTGGGGTCTTCTGCACTTTTCCATGCCTTCCACAATTTATACAGGGGATTATCCGATATAGAATTGTTGAAAAGTTCCAACATATTGCTATAGACTGCCTGTTCCTTCCCGTGCAAAACTGTTTCCTGTTCTATATTTGCATCAGATTCTTGTTGCACTTCTTCTTTGGACTGTGTAGTTCTTTTTACAATATTTTTTTTAATGCGATCCAACAAACGCATTCGTTTTGGCAAGTTTGCTTCATCATTCATTTGCCTTCCCCCTTATACGGAAATTTCCTCAGGTCATTTTCTGTAAATTTATATAGAAGAAAAAACAACAACTTATAAAGTAAATCTTCAAAATACTGCATACTAATCTTTTTTTTGCTTTTTTATTCATCATATCATAGAGTCAATACTTTCACAACACATTTTCTTCCATTCCTTTGAAAAAACAACCGATTTAAGATTTCCATATCATGCCATTACTGTTTTTTGCAATCTGTTAAATATAAAAAGAAGTTGGTACATGAACCAACTTCTTTTTGAAACTTTTTCGCTGTGTTTAATTTCCCTTGCTGCTCAACGGATTGCTGCGTTCTTCCCAAAAAATGTTATTGTCAGGAGCAGCCTTGCCGTTGTCGCTGTATTCTGAATTTTGCCTGATATCGTAAAGATCGCCTCCGGGAATAGTATCCTGCTTCTGCTTATTTTTTTTCTTCTTTTCGTGTTTCAGGACCAATCGGAGCAATTTTTGCTTTATGTAATGCTCTACAATCTTTTTTAGCAAGACGTAAACGCTCTGCAAAATGTTGTACTCCATTAACAGAAGTGAAAATAATCCAGTCAAAGGTATCTATTTCTTGAATTGCTTTATCAAGCACTTCATAAGTATCCATTGGTTCAATGCTAATAGTTGGAAATTGAATAACTCTTGCACCAAGACTCATAAGCATAGCAACCATATCGCTAGCTTGTTCTCTTGAACGTGTTACTACAACAGTTTTTCCAAAAAGTGGTCTTTTTTCATTCCAGTTTAATTTATCACGCAAAGAAACTACATGACCAACAACAATAACAGAAGGATTTTTAAATCCTTCACGAATTGCAGCTTCTGGTAATTCTTCTATGGTAGCATTTAAAGAACGTTGATTTGGCATTGTTCCCCAATGCACTAATGCAGCAGGCGTTTTTGGATCCATACCAGCATTTATTAAATTTTTAGAAATTTCAGGTAAGTTTTTCATTCCCATAACAAAAACTAATGTTGACGCACTTTTTGCTAATGCGTCCCAATTATGAACAGAATCAGGTTTTGTTGGGTCTTCATGTCCTGTAATAATGGTTACAGAAGAAGCTGCTGTTCTATCAGTCAAAGGAATACCTGCGTATGCTGGACCTGCTATAGTACTACTAATTCCTGGTACTTCACAAAAAGGTACACCATTATCATATAATGCACGTCCTTCTTCGCCACCACGACCAAAAATGTATGGATCTCCACCTTTTAATCGAGCTACAATTTTTCCTTCTTTAGCTTTGCGAACAAGTAAAGCATTAATATCCTCTTGGCTCATTGCATGATTTCCTGCAATTTTACCTACATATATTTTTTCAGCATCAGGACGAGCATGGCTAAGTAAAATATCACTTGCTAAATAATCATAAACAATAACATCTGCACGGCTAAGAGCATCTAAGCCTTTGCAAGTAATAAGACCTGGATCACCAGGACCTGCTCCAATAAGATAACAAAACATGATATCTCCACATTCATTTTTATTTAATAC
>JAHHTX010000090.1 GCA_020024255.1 Anaerotignum sp. | reverse complement strand
AAACTATTCATATAAAAACCTCCTATGTTTTCTTGTGTCTTGGCGGACTCAAAACGATTATAACATAGGAGGTTTTGCTTGAATCTGAAGCTCATCGATTCCCCTGGCATAGTCAGGGGTTTTATTGGATTATACCAAAGAAGGTCACTGCGGAACTACATCTCCACAGTGACCAAGGTACTCAGTAAACCTCTCAAGCATATTTTGAGCTAACTAAACAATACAGGATTACGCCCTCTATATCAAGGCGTAGAAACTGCTATGATAACACCATGGCAGAAAATTTCTTTAGGATTTTGAAAACAGAATGTATCTACCGACACAAGGCAGCCACCTTTGACAAGACAGAGATATGATAGATTGCTACTACAACCATGAGCGTATCCAGTATAGAACAGGAGTGGCACCGCTTACGATGCACCACTCTGTTTGAAACTTCATATTACCTACTAGGGGCGCTTTTTGTGCTGTCCGTACAAACTGGGGCAGTTCATCTTTCAGACTGTAGTCACTCAAAAAAGGCTTGAATGAAATGAGTCTTTTTGAAGGTTGTCGACTTTATCGGCCAACCTGATATATAAAAATAACTGCCAGTTTTCAAAAGATTCTGGCAGTTATGCAAAAATGCAAATATATTAGAAATACTATTCTCAATATTATTCGTTAAAAACAGGTCCGCCGCCTTCTGTCAAACACCCTTCTGTACTTTGCACCGGAATTTCCTCAGTAGGTGTCTGTTTTGATGCAGACGGTTGTACTGGAGTGGTCTGCTGTACAGGAGCCTTTTCGGATTTTGCCTTTTCAGCAGTAGCTTTTTCAGCAATGGCTTTCTGTGCTTCTGCCTTTTCAGCAGCTGCTTTCTCTGCTTCCGCTTTTTCAGCAGCAGCTTTCTCTGACTCTAACTTTTCTGCCTCTGCTTTCTGCTCTTTTGCTGCCCGTTCCTGTTCCTTTGTGTTGACCGTTTCACCAGATTCTTTGCTTGTGTACTCTATAAAAAGAATATCGTCTTCCAAACAAAGGGTCGCTTCTTTGTCTATATCCTCAAAACCAAAGGAACTGATTTCATAAACAGAAGCATCTGATAATGTAATCTGTACCTGATAAAGGGGATTGAATATAACGCCTGTTTCGCTGTCTGCTGTTTCCTGTGTTTCCTTGGGCAAATAGAACCATTCTGCTGTTTCTTCATTTTTCAAAACAAAATCTTTTGCCAGAACATTTTCGGGGTAGTTTTCTTCTGTGTCCATTTTCACAGAAAGCCCTGTCACATCCTTACCCGTATTATTTTTTAACAAAACATCAAAAGCACCT
This sequence comes from Anaerotignum sp., assembly GCA_020024255.1. Taxonomy (GTDB): domain Bacteria; phylum Bacillota; class Clostridia; order Lachnospirales; family Anaerotignaceae; genus Anaerotignum. Next base: position 5,109 of record JAHHTX010000090.1, on the reverse strand, counting down.
TCTTCTTTTGTGCCAATGGTAGGATAAGTTTCATTGTTCTGTCCACAGCCTGCTAGTGCTGCACAAAGGCTGGCTGCCAACACTACACTCCATAATTTTTTAAATTGTTTCATTTGTATCCTCCTTCATTTTCCCACATTATATCTTTTTGTGCAATAATTCTTGTATTTTCTTCGTCTGCTGCAAGAACATCGCAATGTATTTTTCCTGTCGGCAAACTGCTTCCTCTTAAATAAAGCTGGTATCCACCAGCATCTTTGTTTTCTGATGCTGTATAAAAGGTTTCGTAGGTCTTTGTGGTTTTTGTTCCTTCATCGGTTAGGGCAACATAAATTTTGGTATCCGTCTGTATTTCCCTTTCGTCCAGTTTTCCTGAAATTTTCAAAAAAGAACCTGCTTTTTCTGTCTCAATGGTACCGCCTTTTCCCCTTTTTGCACCCAAAATATTTTCTCTTTGGGGTGGCTCTACAATAGGAATATCCGTGATAAAATCATCTAAGTTGCGTTCCACTTTTTCTATAACCACTACATCAGGACTATACTGCTCCACTTGCAAGAGATTATATGGCACAAGCCTTGTAAAATACCCTTTTCCAAAGGCATTTGCAACAAAAGGGAGCAGACTCTCTCCAAAGGAATCTCGATACATGAGAATACTGTTGTCTTTTTTGGGATTCTCCGTTTCAATCCATTCATCCATATTATTTTTCACATCATTGCAATAAACAAAATCCGCTTCTTTTTCATATACAGCATCTGCCTCTTTTTCCACAGCAAGCGGATACAGCATTTTGTCCAAATCCCCTTCGTGTATTTCTTCCATGGCATAGGGAATATCTTCATAGGTTTCAAAAGGAAGCCCTGTTTGTTCCATCAGCATTTTATATGCAAGAAGTGCCCCTTTTGTTGTCCAATGGGAATCCCTTTTAAAATAGAGAATTTCTGATTCCTTTGAAAATCTATCGTAAAGTCCTATATCCGAAATCCCTTCTTCCTGAAACATTTCCGTTAGGCGTTTTAAATTGCTGTCTGTTCCTTTTCTAATATAGTAGGGCATATTTTCTCCATACAAGCTGGCTTTGTTTGGCGGAATCATAAGGAAAAATTGACTTCCCTGTGCCTCCACATAATCTTGTATTAAGTGCAGATTGTGCAGTATAGCAAAGCGTTCCCGCTCAGAAAACAAATTTCTTCCTTGATAGTCCTCCAATGTTCCATGAAAATACAGCCAATCATTTCTTCCGGGAATCACTTGATTTGTTGCATTTGATTGCAGCAGCTTGCTTTGCAACAGTGCATTTGCTGTAACCAAAAGTTGCCGAAAAGCAAAATGGTCTTCAAAATAAGTGCCCAATTCATAGAGATATTTCTGCCCTATGGGATTTTCTTTATCAAATTTGGGAAAAGGTGCAAGTTCTTTGTTCTCTGTGGTTTCATTGGTTGGCCAGAACGTCATACCTGCCAAAGGAAGAATCAAAATCACCCACACAATCAGAATAAACAGGATGTATTTTTTATTTTTCATTTTCCATACACCCCCTAAAACCGAAAGTATATAAAGGGATTATAGCTTCCCTCAGACAACTGTAAAATACAAAGAAGCAACAAAAGAATGCTGCCGCCATATCCCATCCATTCCAAACGCCCGCCAAAAGATGAAAAAACTCTTTTTGCTGTATGCAATACAAGGGGCGTAGAGCCAATGATGGCACAAACAAGTGTTATCAGGAAAACAGGATGCAGTTGTTCTAACATAACCACCATTTGTAATGGGGTACATGTCCATCCTGTAAACATCTTTCCTATCATAAATATTCCTTGGGAAAAGGTATCTGCACGAAACATGACAAATCCCACACAAACAACAAGCAGCGTATAAAAATGCAACAGAATTTTGGGCATTTTTTTCATGGGAACCGCTTCTTCCAGAAGCAGAAAAGCACCATGCCACATACCCCAAAGAACAAATGTCCAGTTTGCACCATGCCATAAGCCTGTGGAAAAAAAGACAATCATTTTATTGCAGCAAGTGCGGAATTTCCCTTTTCGATTACCTCCAAGGGGAATATATAAGTATTCCTTAAACCAAGTAGATAAAGAAATATGCCATCTTCTCCAAAATTCCTGTATTCCTTGGGAAATATAAGGATAGCGGAAATTTTCCAAAAAATGGAAACCAAACATATGCCCAAGTCCAATTGCCATGTCACTATATCCACTAAAATCAAAATAAATCTGCAACATATAGGAAATGGCTGCCAGCCATGCAGAAAGTGCATTGATTTCCCCAGGTGCAGCAGAAAATAAATTATCCGCTGTCAATGCCATTGTGTTGGAAATCAACACCTTTTTGGATAGCCCTACAATAAAACGCCGCAATCCTTCTGCAATTTCCTTTCCATCTGCATTTCGATTCCGAATCTGTTCCTGAATATCATGGTATTTTACAATGGGACCCGCAATCAGCTGCGGAAAAAAGGAAATATACAGCATAACATCAAAGAGATTTTTTTGTGCTTTTACCTCTCCACGATATACATCAATGACATAAGACAATACCTGAAAGGTAAAAAAGGAAATACCAATTGGCAATGCAAATTCTATAGCAGGAAGCTCCAAACCTGTTATATTTCCAATTGTTGTAAACAACATTCCTGTATACTTAAATAGCACAAGCAGTCCAATATTTCCTATGACTGCAAGGGCAAGGATAACTTTTTTCCTGCCTTTTTTCTCTGTATTTAAGAGTCTGCCTAATATATAGTTTATGATAATGCTAAAAAGCATAAGCAATACATAAACCGGTTCCCCATAGGCATAAAATAGAAGACTTGCAAAAATCAATAATATGTTTCTTATGCGTAACGTCGGCAGTGCATAATAAAGGGCAAGCACTACCGGCAGAAATACACATAGAAATACCAGTGAACTAAAAACCATAATTTATTCCTTACCGATAATATTTGATAACTGTTTTGCCAACAGGCTGCATATAGAAATTGCGTCCCTTGATTTCATACTGTAAATCAGGATCACAAATATATACTGCACCATTTTGTGTAATTTCCACCCAGCCATGTGGCCCTCTACCACCTCTTGCCAGTGGTATATCCCCTTTTACATATCTTGCATCATAGCCAAGACCTTTGGCAAGCTCGCAAAAAGCAGCTGCAAAATTAAAGCAGTTTCCCTTATGCTGTTCAAAAGCAAGGACTGCATTCCACTGTTCTTCTGTATATCCTATAGGTGGTTGTATTGGAATAGGCATTTTTTTATATGCTATATTCTTTACAACCCATTGATAACAGGCATATAAATCCTTCCCTGTCTGCGCATATACTGCGTTAATATGCTTTTGAATACGAAGCTGTGCTTCATTTCCTTCCACAAAAACTGTTTCTGTCCCTACATTGACACGGATACCATTTGCTAAAACAGCATATGCAGCAATATGGTATGTGCCAGTATGAAATTTGTGGTTTTTCAGTTCTGCATGTATTACAAACTGGTCATTCTGTTTTTGCGCCTGATAAATATGCTTGTCATTTCCATTGGCATCACACCAAATAGCAACGTCCACCTTTTCCACATCTGTACTCGCCTTTACACCTGAAACTGTAATAGTAAAATTTCCTGTTTGTTTATCGCAAGGACTTACGGAAATTTCATCTGCTGTAGCACAAAGAGAAATATTCGGATATGCATTTGGCAAATACCTATCACAAAAGCCTGTAATCATAGATGCACAAACTACACGGCTTGTTTTTTCTTGCGGATGCAGAAATTTTTTTTGATCTCCATGTATCAAACCTATGGAAGCTGCCCAAGAAACAGACTCTTTTGCAAAATCTGTAATCTTGTCTGCATCTGCAAAATTGATTTCCTGCATTTCATCGGTTTGAGTATAAAAACCCTTCATTTTTGCATATTGACAAAGGGTAAAAACCACTTCTTCTTTTGTTATATTTTCTAAAGGACGGAGGGAATTCGTATCCTGATGAAACAAAAGTCCCTCTTTGGCTGCCCATAGCACTGCTTTCCTATAAAATGCATCCGCAGGAACATCCTCATAACCTGAAACAATATCTACCGCAGGACTACCTTCCATACGGTATAATATCGTGCAAAGCTGTGCACGATTTACAGATTCCGATATACCAAAATTCCCATTTGCAATCCCGCTCATCAACCCTTTATTCATAACATAGCTTACAGCAGGATAAAACCAATTCTCTTTTTGTACATCCCAAAACAGCTCGCCACCTGTATGAGCAGCATCTCCTTTGATTGTTGGGGATTCTGTCGTTTTATTTGTTTCTGTATCTTTCGTTTCACAAGTTTTTTCTTCTATGCTATCATTACTGTCGTTTTGCATATTTTTGACCGCTTTTTGAATCAAAAGAGCACTTTCTTCCGCATTTCTGCTTCCTACAATCTTGATGGGTGACATCGTAATATACTGTCCATCTGCATGATATAGTACGGCATCATCTGTTTCATTCTTTTCAGAAACCTGATAGCTGGTTTTCCCTTTTGTGAAAGGAATTTCATACGTTTCATTTTCTGTAGTAAATTCCGCTTTATCTAAAAAAAACGTTCCCTCATCCTGACCACTTGGTATGCAAAAAACGATGGCATGTCCGCTAATTGTTTCAGCATCCACTGTTTCTGTTTTGGTATCCCCTTCTCTATGATAGTACATCCTTGCAGAAATGGGTAATTCCGCTTCATCTTTGAGCTGCATCAAAACATTTTGACTCCCCGAAACGGCAGTGCACTGATCTTCTATATAGAGATATGCAAATTCTGTTTTAGAGGATACCTCGTCTGCTGCAAAAACATCTATCACACTAGACAACATCAACACAGTTGATAGTCCAAACGCAATACTCTGATAAAATCTTTTTTTCATCGCCGTGATTTCCCCTTTCCACCACTTCTATTTTTTGCTATTTCCCCCGATATTTCTACATTCTATATTATGGATATTATACACTCATTTTTTCATAAAAGCAACAAAATCCACAAGATTACATCACTTACTTCTGTATAACTGATTTGTATTTCAAATATTTTTTGTCATATCAATTGTATTTTTTTACTATATAC
>JAHHTX010000089.1 GCA_020024255.1 Anaerotignum sp. | reverse complement strand
GATGATCCTACCAGAGGATATGGGATATTTATTGAAAATATGCTGCGTGCGGCGGTGTAGCGGAAAAGCAGCAGAGGATTTTACCTCTGTCGTTTTCTGGTTTTGTGTGATACAATGTTGTTTAGTAAATCAACATTTGAAAGGAAGTATTATCATGGGGTTATTTGATAAGTTAAGAGGAAAAAAAGTAGTAGATTGGAGTAACGCATATATCGCTGTACCGAAATTCTACGAAAAACCCGACGTTGCACCTTTTGGTGTAATCACATTAACAGAAGGAACGGAAACCATTTTGCCTAAATTACCGCAGAATGAATATAAAGTAGACGGTAAAGTTGTAACTGAATGGAAATTAGTGCTTGTTAGTACAACAAAAGATATGGTTATCGGAGATGCAGAATATTTTACCGCATTAAAAAATATTGAAAAATATTCTCTCGATGCAAAGCAAGATACCATTCTGGTAAAAGGACTTTCATTAAGCGAATTGGAAAGTTTAAGCGAATGATTCTGCCGAGGGTATGGGATATTTATCGAAAATATGCTGCGTGCAGCAGCGTAGCGGAAGAGCGGCAGAGGTATTTTCCACTGCCCCTTGAGGGTGTTGACAAAGTCGCCCCCTTTGTCGAAGTCTCCAGAAGGTTAAAGGAAGCTCCAACGGCAAAAAAGCCTTGAAATTTCTGCTTTTCCTCATGGGAAGTGAATTCCCACTGCGTATTCCCTTTGGGAAACCCTTCGCTTCCCAAACTCCTCCGTATTTTTCAAAAGGGATAAAAACGACTTTTTCGACAGGCTGAGATAGGAACTCTGTCTTTTTATTTTTATTATGTAACACATCTGCTGTAATCCTACAAAAATCTTTCGTGTTGTTTTTATTTTATTATTGCATAATGAATTTTGTTGTGATATACTAAAAAAGTTATTATATTGTCTTTTTAATTTTATAGGATAAATAAATATGCTGGGAATAACTCAGTTGGTAGAGTAACTGAGTAATCATCAGAAAGGCATATTCGGGTCATGTACTATGTATTCAAATTAAAAAATAGAATTTGCGGTAATGGGACAGGGCACTGCATTTTGCCATAAAGAATGTATGATATGTAAATTTCTGCATTGCTGCAAAATTTTCTTGCAAAATAAATACAAGTATGATATGATAAAAAATGTTAATTTAGTTGATTATGCTACTGTGGCTTAGTTGGTAGAGCAGCGCATTCGTAATGCGCAGGTCGTCGGTTCGAGTCCGACCAGTAGCTTTTGGGGTGGATAGAAATGCCGTGGGTGAGTGCCTACGGCATTTTGTGTTTTAAAATGTGGAAAGGGGAAAGAGCCGTGCAGGAAAAAAACAGTGCCACAAAAAAACTTTTAGCGGAAGGCTTGAAAAAATGTATGTATATGTACAGCTTTGACCGGATTACGATTAAGGAGATTACAGATGCAGCAGGGTTTAACCGTTCAACGTTCTATAATCACTTTAAGGATAAGTATGATCTTTTGGAATGGATTTTGCAAGAGGACATTATTTTACCTGTTGGGGAATTGTTTACACAGGAAAAGTATCAGGAGGGTGTGCGTCTTGTGGTGCAGCGTATGGAAGAAAACAAAAAGTTTTATCTTCGTGCTGCCAAAATAGAAGGACAGAACTCCTTTAAAGAAATGGTTTATCAAGCTTTTTGTCGACTAATCGAAGAAATTCTAAGAAAATATGATGGCTATACAACAGAAGATATGCACTTTTTGACTCCTTCCATTATTGCAGAATATTATGCAACAGCAGAAACATTTATTTTGTTCCAATGGTTGGAAAGCGGAATGGAAATCCCTGCTAATGAAATAGAGCAGGTGCATGCATTGCTTCTTTCTTTCTCCTTTGAAGACGTGATGAAGAAAATTACTGCCAGATAAAGATTGACAAAAGTTGTTAGAATATGGTATATTGTTAAAATATGGTATAAGTAGAATAAAATGGGGAGGGTGAATTTAATGCTTTTGACAACAACAGAACAGATTACAGGAAAAGAATTGGAAATACTGGGACTGGTAAAAGGTGCAACTATCCAAAGCAAGCATATTGGTAAGGATTTGGGTGCAGGATTTAAATCCATTGTAGGAGGAGAATTAACAGGTTACACAGAAATGATGGAAGAAGCAAGAGAAGTGGCAACAAAGCGCATGGTAAAAGAAGCGGAAGCATTGGGTGCAGATGCGATTGTTAGTCTTCATTTTTCCACCAGTGCCATTCTACAGGGTGCTGCCGAGGTTATGGCATATGGCACAGCGGTAAGATTCCAGTAATTATAAAAGAACATAGATGTCGAAGGTCTTTTATGGCTTTCGGCATTTTTATTTCCCTTTTGATGAAAAAATAAGATTTGGGGCATACTGAAAGAGAGAGGATGTGCCTGCGATGTATTTTATTTTAGAACAGGGAAAATGTTATGAAACAGAGGAAAGAAGAGAAAAAGATATCGATTGGATTGGTGTCTTTTCTTATGGAGAAATGGACGAGGAAATGGAGAAAAGAGGGATCTCTACAGGGGTTTTGGAGGGGGCAAGACATTTTGGTTTTGCAAAGTATGACAGCTATGAAAATTTTGATTGTATCAGCGTGGAATTGCAGGATTTTGACACTATGGTAAGCCTTGGCAGTGTTGTTATTTGTTTGGAGAAGCATAACGCTTGCTTTTTTACCTCGCAGAAAGATTCGGTTGTGGAAATTTTGCGAAAAAATGCCGCACTTTTGGGCGAAAAGGTAAGTCTGAACCGTATGATATACAGCTTTTTAGATATTCAGACAAAAGAAGAACAGGAAATTTTAGAAAAAACAGAGCAAAAAATATTGGGATTGGAACAGGGGATTATTACAGCAAAACCAAAAGATTATGTAGCGGAAATTATTAGACTACGAAAAAAGCTGCTCTTGATGAAACGATATTATGAGCAATTTTTAAATATATTGGATACGATGATGGAAAACGAGAATGGTTTTCTCGATGGAAAAACGATGCGGTCTTTGAAAATACTGTCAAGACGAATGGAGCGAGGATACAAAAATATATTGAATTTGCGGGAATATGTCACGCAAGTTCGGGAGTCTTATGAGGCGGAAGTGGACATTAGCCTAAATACCACCATGAAAATTGTAACGGTAGTTACAACCATATTTTTACCTTTGACCGTTATTGCAGGATGGTATGGCATGAATTTTCAAATGCCGGAATACAATTTCTCTCATGGGTATTTAATGGTCATTCTTCTTTCTGTGCTGTGTATCGGCGTTGGGATTGCATTTTTTAAAAAGAAAGATTGGTTTTAATTTATATCATTTGACAGTCTAATTCAGGGCACCTGAGGGTGTCAGCAAAATCGAGTGTGTGAAACTTTTTCTGCAGATGATATGATGAAAGGTCTTTATGATAAAAGCTTATTTTCTCCAAAAACATCACAAAAACAAAACCAAATTCTTTTTTTCGCAAAAAAACATCGACAAATCGTGAGAAAAAAATTATAATAAAAGGAGTGAATTGGGAATACAAAAAGAGGGTGTTTAGTATGGAAGAAATTTTATCGCAATTTACAGAATACTTGCAGAAAGAAAAAAAGTCTTCAGAAAATACGATGTTATCGTATACAAGAGATGTGCGAGAGTTTTTTGCATTTTTAAAGGAATCAGACATCCATGATGTGCGAAAAGTCAATCGTACAAATTTGATTTCTTATTTATACAGATTAGAAAAACAAAAAAAGGCATCTTCAACGATTTCCAGAAGCGTGGCATCCCTTCGTGCATTTTATCATTTTTTGGAGTTGAGAGGAGAAATTCGGGAAAATCCTGCATTGGACATTATGCCACCGAAAACCGTTCGGAAAGTTCCCCTGATTCTTTCAAAAGAGCAGGTGGAACTGCTTTTGATGCAGCCTGATAGCAGTAAACCTATAGGAAAGCGGGATAAAGCCATATTAGAATTGTTGTATGCGACTGGAATTCGTGTGACAGAACTTATTTCGTTGCAGGTGGAAGATGTGAACTTTTTGCTTTCTTATCTTCGCTGTAAAGTAAAAAAGAAAAATCGCATCATTCCCATAGGTTCCAAGGCAAAAGAAGCACTGATGATTTATTTGGAACAGGGGCGAAATAAGCTTTTACATCAAGATACAGAAAAACACCTTTTTTTGAATTATAACGGTAAACAAATGAGCAGGCAGGGAGTGTGGAAGATTATCAAAGGATATACTCTTCAGGCAGGGATAGAAGAAGATGTTACTCCCCATACACTACGCCATGCTTTTGCGGCACATCTTATTGAGAATGGGGCAGACCTTCATGCCGTGCAGGAGATGATGGGTCATGCTGACATTTCCACAACACAGATTTATACAAAGCGATTGGAAAATAAGTTGAAAGTTGTATATAATCAGGCACATCCACGAGCATAGCAAAAAACAGGATGCTTCTTGCTGTGGCAGGCAGAAAAACATCCTGTTTTTTGTAATTGTTATCAATGTTTATTCTTTTCTACATCATGGACAAAACCCCGAAGGGCTTCCATACTACAAATTTCGTCGCTGTTGACACTCAGTGCAACTTGTGTGGTATTTGGTAGTTCGTTGTAAAAATGTTTTGCCCGTTCATTGTTTAGAAGCAAGTCTTTCAGATTTTCATATTTTTGGTCTGCCATAGGTTATTTCCTCCTTGCATTTAGTTGATGATATAGAAAGCATAAAAAGAAATATTTTTATTTCCTTTGGGAGTATTTTGTGTAAAAAATGAGATTTTATACAGCTTTTGACTTGAGAGAGAATGATGTTTTTGATATACTGATACACGGTGATGAAAATATGTTGAAAAAATATAAAACCATATTGAAACAGGCAGAAGGAGAAATTGTAGAAAAAAAATCTCGCTTTATTGCAACAGTGCGTCCTGTGAAAACAGAAGAAGATGCAAAAGCTTTTGTGGAAGAAATGAAAAAGAAATATTGGGATGCAACCCATAATGTATTTGCCTATCAAATAGGAGAGCATAATGAGGTACAGCGTTTCAGTGATGACGGAGAACCTCAGGGAACAGCAGGAATGCCTGTTCTCAGTGTATTGCAGGGGGAAGATATTAAGGATACTGCCGTAGTTGTGACAAGATATTTTGGCGGTACGCTTTTGGGCACGGGCGGTTTGGTACGTGCTTATGGAAAAGCAGCAAAAGAAGGTCTTTTGGCGGCAGGAATTACAGAGCTCGTCCTTTACAACCAATATTTGGTGACGGTGAATTATACAGAATCCGGTAAGGTGCAATATGAAATTTTGCAAGATGGTCATGTATTGTATGATACTGCCTATACTGATCAGGTGGGATATACCGTTTTGGTAGAAGCCAACAGAACAGAGGAGTTTGAAGCAAAACTGGTGGATATGTTAAAAGGAAAAGTAGCTGCTGAAAAACAAAGGGAAGTATTTGGTGCATGGGCAAACGGTATATTACAGCTCATGGAAGAATAGTTTTACTTGTGTTTTGTCGAAAAGAATGATAAAATAGCAAGGTGAAAATGAAAGAGGAGGGTTCTCAATGTCAGGACATTCAAAGTTTGCAAATATTAAACATAAAAAAGAAAAAAACGATGCGGCAAAAGGCAAAGTTTTTACTATGTTGGGAAGAGAAATTCAGGTGGCAGTGAAAGCAGGCGGTCCAGACCCAGCTGTAAATGGCAAATTGCGTGATGTTATTGCGAAGTGTAAATCCAATAATATGCCTAACGACACCATTGACAGAAGTATCAAGAAGGCGGCAGGTAACGAAGAAGGCGTAGAATACGAAGTTGTAACTTACGAAGGCTATGGTCCCAGCGGTGTTGCTGTCATTGTAGAAGCCTTGACGGATAATAGAAATCGTGCAGCAGCAAATGTGAGAAATGCTTTTACAAAAGGCGGAGGCAACATGGGTACAACAGGTTGTGTATCCTTTATGTTTGATCAAAAAGGTCTTATTGTGATTGATAAAGAAGAAGTAGAAATAGATGAGGAAGAAGTGATGATGATTGCCCTTGATGCAGGCGCAGAGGATTTTGCTGCAGAAGATGACAGCTATGAAATCACAACCGATCCTGATGATTTTTCTGCTGTGAGAGAAGCACTGGAAGAACAGGGTATTTCTATGGCGAGTGCGGAAGTAACCATGATTCCGCAGACATATACAGAATTAAAGTCTGAAGAGGATTTGAAAAAGATGAATAAGTTGTTAGATTTATTGGAAGAAGATGATGATGTGCAGAATGTATACCATAACTGGGATGAGTAGTCTAAAAGTATGACATAGCCTGAAAAGCCCGAAAATTAGGCGTTTTCTGGACTTTTTTGAGGCGGTTTTTGCGCCTGAAAAAATCAGGATTTTATAGATGACATACCAAATTTTATCAAAAAAAGCAA
>JAHHTX010000088.1 GCA_020024255.1 Anaerotignum sp. | reverse complement strand
TCTGTCTGCTCGTCAAAGCCTTGAATGAAATGAGGCTTTGACGAAGGGGGACGACTTTGTCGACACCCGCATTGTCGGCAGAGTATGCCGACAGTATTTTTCTGCTATTTGTTTTCATCGTCATCAGCAAGGAGAGATTGCAGTTCCGATTGTAAATCTGCCTGCAATGCTTCCTGTGCTGTTTCGTTTTGTAAATCATCTGCCGTATTGGGCAGTATGCTGTCGGGTGTATCAAAAGGATTTTCTTTTTTGTAATGCTCTTCCTTTTCGGCTAAATCCTTTTGTAAAATTTCCTGAAGATGGCTTTCATCATGGAAAGATAATGTTGTTTCCCCTTGTTCTTCTGCCTTTCGGAGTTCTTCCTGCACAGCTTCCTGCAATGTACGTCTTTTCTTTTTGGGAAGTGGTTGGGGGGGAGGTGTTTCCGAACTTTCCTGCTTTTCCATCTTATCCTGTTTATCCTGTTTATCCTGTTCTTCTGCCTTTCGGAGTTCTTCCTGCACTGCCTCCTGTAAAGTACGTTTTTTCTTTTTTGGTTTTTGGGATATTTCTGCTGTTTCTGTTTCTTCTGCCAATTCCGGTTTCTTTTTTTCCTGTCTTGCAATTCTGCCTGCCTCGGCTTCTTCCTGTTCAATCTGCTTTTGTTCAACAGATGTCACATCGCCCAGAGAAATGCCTCTTTTCTTAACGACTGCGGCGGCTTCCTCTAGCATAATTTGCTGTTCCATAGCGGCGGCATAGCGTTTTTTGAATATGGGTTTAAATTTCACCCGCACAATTTTTTCATGCTCCGGCTCATGGGCATTGTTCTGTGCCATTTTCACTGCCTGCTTTTCCTCATCGGAAAGCATATAAGTGCTGACGCCCATTTCAATAGGTTTTGCGTAAGTAAAAGAACCGGTACGGCTATGGATTCCGTTTAATACAACACCATTATCCTCGCCGTCCAGAAGTGCCAGAGCGAAACAGAGATTCCCCCCCATTTCGTCAAAAGGATTGTACCGCACAAGACCTACCTTACGAATCTGTTGTTTGGAGGTTTTGTCAATGTCTGTCATCATATCCAAGAGTTTGGTGTACTTTTCGTTGATGCTTTTTACATCTTCATAATATTCCTGTATTTTGGTTTCCAGATTTTGTGAAGGTTTCCGCTTTGCACCGGTAAAGAGGTCATAGCGTTTTTTCTCCCGATTGATTTTTACAAGAAGTATAATGCAAAATAGGAAGAGCAGGAGAATTGCTGCCCCCAGAATACAGAAAAGCAGCGGCATATATGCCTGAAAAAAATTGCGTATTTCATTCATGGTTATTTACCTTTCTGTGTGGAGCTGTTTCATCATCATCAATAAGCGGTCTAAATCTTCTGGTGAATAGTATTCGATTTCGATTTTCCCTTTGTTCTTTTTCTGGTTGATTTTTACCTTTGTGGCAAAAATCCCCTTCAAATCCTCCTCAATGGCATGAAGTACCGCAAGACTTTCCATGGAAGGCTTATTTTTTTCTTTTGTTTTTTTCTCACCGTTTTCGGTCATTTCTTTGACTAAGGCTTCTGTCTGACGAACGTTTAAACCCTCTTCAATGATATGTTCTGCCAGTTCAAACTGTGTATTGCCATCTTCCAGACCAAGTAAAGCTCTGGCATGACCGGCTGTCAGTCTGCCGTCAACGAGAAAATGCTGCACACGATTGTCCAGTTGCAAAAGCCGCATAGCATTGGCAACAGCAGGACGGCTTTTGCCAACCTTGTCTGCAATTTGCTCCTGACTCAGATGAAATTCCTCCTGCAAACGGGCATAGCTTTCTGCTTCCTCCATAGGGTTTAAATCTTCCCGCTGCAAATTTTCCACCAAAGCCGCTTCAAAGGCTTTGCCCTCTTCCCAATTTTTGCATATGGCAGGAATGGTGGAAAGTCCGGCAATTTTTGCGGCACGCCAACGCCGCTCTCCGGCAATCAGTTCATAATAGCCTTCTTTGTTTTTCTTTACGACTACAGGTTGTATCATGCCATGGATTTTCAGGGACGCTGCCAGTTCTTCCAAAGCCCCTTCTGCAAAATGTTTTCTTGGTTGTTGGCGATTCGGTTCAATATCATGAATATCCAGTTCCAAAATACTGCTTTCGTCTATGCTTTGTAAGTCCTCCATTTTGTGGTTAATGAGTGCTTCTATGCCAAGGCCTTTTGCACCCAAACCTTTTTTTGCTGCCATTTAATACCACTCCTTTTCCATAACCTCTTCTGCAAGAAGACTGTAGCTTTCAGCCCCTTTGGATTTGGGGTCGTAAAGATGAATGGGCAGACCGTGACTGGGAGATTCCCCAAGGCGTACGTTTCGGGGAATAATGGTGCGATATACATTTTCGCCAAGACTCCGTTTAACTTCCTCTACTACCTGTAAGGAAAGATTGGTTCTGGCATCGTACATGGTAAAGACAATACCCTCGATTTCCAGATGACGGTTCAGCCGTTTTTTCACCAGATTTACGGTGTATAAAAGTTGTTCCAAACCTTCCAGTGCAAAGTATTCGCACTGTATGGGAACAAGCACTGTGTCTGCCGCAGTCAGTGCGTTTACGGTAATGATATTTAAGGAAGGGGGACAGTCAATCAAAATAAAATCATAATCGTCTTTGATTTTATCCAGTTCATTTTTCAATATAAATTCCCGTCTGTCCTTCCCGATGAGTTCGATTTCTGCACCTGTCAGGCTGATATTGGCAGGTACAACTTCCAAGCCGTCCACACAGGTTGGCTGTTTGATATTTTCCAGAGAAGTCTGACCTAAAAATACATCATAAAGGGTCTGCTCCATTTCATTTTTGTCCAGTCCCAGACCGCTGGTTGTATTTCCTTGTTGGTCTGCATCAATGGCTAAGACTTTTTTCCCTGCCGCCGCTAAACAGGCGGAAAGGTTAATTGCTGTTGTGGTTTTGCCAACGCCGCCTTTTTGGTTTGTAATGGCAATCACTCTGACCTTACCCAAATTGGTCCCTGCCTTTCTCGTTTTGATTTACAGAAAGAATAGAAAATTTCCGTTTTCTTCTGTAAAAAACATTATAGCATATTCGGGTTGCAAATGAAAAGACCAATTTATTGTCTTTTCCCTGAAAAACGCTTTGCCAGAAGGAAATGGTATGTGGTGCATAAGTGAAAAGTGATATGAGGAGGAGAAAAATGTTTCACATGAAACAATGAGGGTGCCGACAAAGTCGTTCCCCTTTGTGAAAGCCTCATTTCATGCAAGGCTTTTCCTCGTGGGAAGTAAATTCCCACTGCGGATTTCATTTGGGAAACCCTTCGTTTCCCAACCCCTTCCGCATTTTTCAAAAGGGAAACAAACTACTTTTTCCACAGGCTGAATGTTTCACATGAAACAATTTAGGTTTAGCCAAAAAAAACAAATGAGAAATAAATGAAAAGGGAATGTTTCACATGAAACATTCCCCCCAAAAAGCCTTATGCTTTTTTTGTATTTTTGGAAAACTGCCCAAAAACGGGATATATATTTGGCAATACCTCTACTTCCAAAGGCATTTTCAGCCCCATTTCCCCATCTACAGTAGTTTCCATAATTTTAAAGTCCTCTTGCAGACATTCAATTTTGTAATAATCTTCTTTCAGATAAAGAATATTTTTTTCATCTTTAATATGGTCGCCGGTCAGCATTTTCAGTAAAACCGGAGGAATGTCCAATATGGATTTGGAACGAATCCCCAAAAATTCAAATTTCCCGTCCATAACAGAACTTTCCGGTGACAGCTTGGTAAAGCCACCTGTGCCTGTGCTGTTCAGTATCATATAAAGATAGAGATTTTCCTCAATAACCTGCTCCTTTGTGGTAATGCGGAAAGGAATTTTGTGAAAATTGGGCAGTTGTTCCATGCCTTTCAAGTAGTAGGAAAGCGTACCCAAGGCATTTTTCATATTTTGGTCTACGGTTTGGGAAACATTGGTCAAAAGACCGCCTGCACAGACATTGATGAAATATAAATTGCCGTTAACCAGTCCCAAATCAATATTTTGGGGCGTTGTTTCCAAAATGATACGGCAGGCATTTTCCACATCGCCTGTTTTCAAACCGAGAAAAGTGGCAAAATCATTTGCCGTTCCGGAGGGAATAATGCCAAGAGGAATCCGCAGACCACGGTTCATGAGGGCATTGATGGCAATATTTACTGTGCCGTCGCCACCGGATACAGCGATGGCATCATAAATATCGTCCATTTCTGCAATATGCTTTGCAATATCTCCAGGTTGTATACTGCGGAAGGGATGTACTTCATATCCCCCTTCCTGAAAAACGCTGAAACAAAAATCCAAATTGAATTTGAAGCTTTTGTTTCCCGAAAATGGATTATAAATCAATTTCAGCTTTTTCACGTTTTTCCAAACTCCTTTCTGGTTTTTGCTGCCTGTGGTTACATCTGTTCCGGTGCATCAATACCCAGCAGACGCAGGCCTTCCGCAATGACGGTTTTCACGGCTACCACAACAGCAAGTCTTGCTTTTTTCACCGCATCTTCGCTGTTTAAAATGGGGTTGTCATGGTAGAACTTGTTGAATGCCTGAGAAATAGAAACCAAATGGCGGGTGACAATAGAAGGTTCTAATTTGTCTGCGGCATCTTGTATTTTTTTGGGGAAGGCTTCCAATAGTTTACATACATCAACGGAGGCCTCATCGTTTAGCTTGCCAAAGTCAATATTTTCTGTGGTAAACCCGTCTGCTTTTTTCAAAATACTACAAGCCCGAGCATGGGTATACTGGACATAAGGCCCTGTTTCGCCATCAAAGTTCAGCATACGGCTCCAGGAAAATACCACGTCTTTGATACGGCTGTTGTATAGGTCGTTGAATATAACAGCACCAATACCTACTTTTTTTGCCACTTCTTCCTTGTTGGGGAGAGAAGGATTTTTTTCTGCAATAATTTTTTGGGTTTCTCCAATGGCTTGCTGTAATAAGTCTTCCATCAAAACCACATTGCCGTGACGAGTGGAGAGCTTACCACTTTCCAAACTTACCAGACCAAAGGGAACGTGTACCAAATCTTTGTACCAGTCGTACCCCATTTTGTGAATGACAGAAAATACCTGTGCAAAGTGGAGATTCTGGTCTAAAGCCGTCAGATAAATACACTTTGTAAAATCATAGGTTTTCTTTCTGTATAATGCGGCAGTAATATCTCTTGTGGCATAGAGTGTGCCGCCGTCCTTACGGATAATCAAACAAGGCGGCATATTTTCCTCTTCCAAATTGACAATCATTGCCCCTTCGCTTTCCTCCAAGAGCTGTTTCTCCTTCAATTCCTCTATGACGGGAGCCATTTTATCATTATAAAAACTTTCCCCTGTGTATGCGTCAAATTTCACACCTAGCATATCGTAAACCCGTTCAAATTCCTTCATGCTAATGTCATAGAACCATTTCCAAAGAGAAAGGGCTTCCTCGTCCCCATCTTGCATTTTGACAAACCAAAGTCTGGCTTCATCATTCATTTCAGGGTGTTGTTCTGCTTCATCATGGAATTTTACATAAATACGCATCAATTCCTGAATCCCGTCTTTTTCTACCGCTTCCTTGCTGCCCCATTTCTTGTAGGCAACAATCAGTTTACCAAACTGTGTGCCCCAGTCCCCCAAATGGTTGATGCCCACACAGGTATACCCCAGTTCTTCATAAATCTTGCGAATGGCGTTGCCGATTACCGTAGAACGCAGATGCCCCACATGGAAAGGCTTTGCAATGTTGGGAGAGGAGTAGTCAATGACGATGGTCTTTCCTTTGCCCAAATCGCTTTTGCCATAATCGCTGCCTTTTGTCAGAATCGTTTCCAGTACGCCTTTTGTATAGGAGGCTTTGTTGGTAAAGAAGTTGATATATGCCCCCACAATCTGTACTTCATCAATGAAGTCAGGCTTTTCCAGAACTTCTCCGATTTCTTTGGCAATGAGAGGTGGTGCTTTCCGCAGTACCTTTGCCAGTTTAAAGCAGGGATAAGCAAAATCCCCCATATCCTTGTTTGCGGGAACTTCCAAGCCTGCCAAAATTTCTGCTGTATCAACGCCTGCTGCTTTCGCCAGACATTCCGCCAGTTTTGCTTTCATATCCATGTAAAATCATCCTTTGCTGTCTATAAATTTCCTTGTAAAAAGGGTATATTCTGTTTTTTTACTACTCCTTAATGTACCATAAAAATAGTTAAAATGCAAGATTTCCCCCTTTTCGGTCATCGGGGTTCCCCCTCTCTTTTCTTTAATATAAAAAACTGTTTTCCCTTTGCGAAGAAAACAGTTGAAAACGGTTTGGCTCTCTCCATCACCAATGTATTGTGATAAATGGATAAACCATAAAATCATAAAATTATAAAATAACAAAAAGCGTGCTCATGGGTCAAGGGATGAAATCCCTTGTGGGGAGTTGGGGCAAAGCCCCAAG
>JAHHTX010000087.1 GCA_020024255.1 Anaerotignum sp. | reverse complement strand
CAGCTCACCCGCATACAACAAAATGTTGAATTGAGAATCATCAAATTCCGACGTAAAATTTAGGTTTATTTTACAAAAAAAACATTTTTATCCTATTTTTTACAAAAAAATGAGAATAGGATTATGGAGGAAGTCCTATTCTCATCTTGGTGTCTGAATATCTTGATGTCATATCTACTAAAATAATGTCAGCTGATTCGTTTCAGGAATCCCATCCAAAATGCCATTATCTTTCAAAAGATCAATGAGAGAACGTCCAAGAGAAGTCCTCTCTTTTAGTTCCTCAATGGTACGAAACTCGCCCCCTTTTCTGCCGTCCACAATACTCTGTGCCGCATTTGTCCCTAGACCCTGCAAAGAGTTAAAAGGCGGAATCAGTCCCTCTGGTGTCACAATAAATTTTTTGGCATCGGAACGATACAAGTCTATGGGCAAAAAACGAAATCCTCTGGCATAAAACTCCACAACCAATTCCAATACTGTCTGTTTCCCTTTGTCTTTTGCCGTTGCCTCCATGCCCTTGGCTTGAATTTCCCTTATTGCTTCTCTTGCCGTGTCTATGCCGTTGCACATACAGTTATAATCAAAATCATCGCAAGCACGAACAGTAAAATATGCCGCATAATAGGCCTCAGGATAGTTGATTTTAAAATAGGCAATACGAAACGCCATCATCACATAAGCCGCCGCATGGGCCTTTGGAAACATATACTTGATTTTCTGGCAGGATTCAATATACCAGTCTGGTACGTCTGCTGCCTTCATATCTGCAATATCCTCATCAGTCAGACCTTTCCCCTTTCTAACCTTTTCCATAATTTTAAAGGACTTTTTCTTATCCACCCCTTTGTTAATGAGATAAATCATGATGCTGTCACGGGTAGAAATCGTTTCCTTTAGGGTAATGGTACCGTTTTCAATGAGGGTCTGGGCATTGCCAAGCCAAACGTCTGTTCCATGGGAAAGTCCAGATATACGAAGTAAATCCGCAAATGTTTTCGGTTTTGTTTCAAGAAGCATTCCTCTTACAAATTTTGTCCCGAATTCAGGAATCCCCAAAGTACCTGTTTCGCAGCCAATTTCTTCTGCCGTCACACCTAAAGCTTTTGGGGACTCAAAAAGCGACATCGTTTCCGGATCACCCAAAGGCACGTCCTGTGGATTTACCCCCGTCAAATCATAAAGCATACGAATTACTGTTGGGTCATCATGCCCCAAAAGGTCGAGTTTCAGCAAACGCCCACTAATGGAATGATAATCAAAATGGGTAGTTATTACCGTGGAATTCATATCATTCGCAGGTCTTTGTATCGGGCAAAATTCAAAAATACTATGGTCGCTTGGCACAACCATCAATCCACCGGGGTGCTGCCCTGTGGTACGTTTTATGCCCGTACAACCTTGCATTAGTCTGGTGATTTCCGCATTATGCACCGTCATTTCCCGTTCATCAAAATATTTTTTAACGAACCCATATGCGGTTTTATCTGCCAATGTACCAATAGTACCTGCCTTAAAAACATGTCCTTTACCAAACAGTTCTTCGGTATATGCGTGGGCAGTCTGCTGATATTCCCCCGAAAAATTCAAATCAATATCCGGTTCTTTGTCCCCTTCAAAACCAAGGAAAGTCTGAAAGGGAATGTCATGTCCATCTTTGTGGAGCAGTGTACCGCAAACCGGGCAGTATTTATCGGGCATATCGCATCCACTGGCTTCCTCCATAGCAAAACGCTTTACTGTATCCGACTCAAAATCAGAATATTTGCAATTGGGACAAATATAATGGGGGGGTAAAGAATTGACTTCGGTAATTCCTGCCATGTTTGCCGCAAAAGACGAGCCTACAGACCCACGAGAGCCAACCAAATACCCATCTTCCACAGACTTCCATACCAGTTTTTGTGCAATAATATATAACACAGCATAGCCATTACTGATAATGGAATTCAGTTCTGTTTCCAAACGTTCCTGTACAATGTTCGGTAGCGGATTGCCGTAAATGGAATAGGCTTTTTCCATGCAAATTTCCCTCAGCTGTTCATCTGCCCCTTCGATTTTGGGTGGAAAAGTTTCATCAGGAATGGGTTTTACTTTTTCAATACGATCTGCAATGAGATTGGTATTGGTAATGACCACTTCTTTTGCCTTTTCTTCCCCAAGATAGGCAAATTCCTTTAGCATTTCCTCTGTTGTTCGGAAATACAAAGGTGGTTGTTTATCCGCATCGGAAAAGCCTTCTGCCGCCATAATAATTTTCCGATATGCTGCATCATCTGGATCTATAAAATGCACATCACAAGTTGCCACCACAGGCTTATGAAATGCTTCGCCAAGTGCAATAATTTTGCGATTCATTTCCTGTAAGTCCTTCTCGGAATGTATGTTCTCCACTTTAGGAGAATGAATCATAAACGCATTGTTTCCAATAGGCTGTATTTCCAGATAATCGTAAAACCGCACAAGCTCAGCTATGGTCTGCCTTGGCTTTCCATCTAGCAATGCACGGTACAATTCTCCTGCCTCACAAGCACTGCCTACAATAAGCCCCTCACGAAATGCCATAAGCTTACTTTTGGGAATACGGGGACGGCGGTAGAAATAGTCAATATGTGCCATAGAAACCAATTCATAAAGATTCCGCATACCTGTTTGGTTCTGCACCAATATAATGGCATGGTAAGCACGCAGCTTTTTGTAATTGACAATCCGCCCTGCCAGAATATTGACTTCATCCAATGTTTTGATTTCTTTTTCCTCTAGCATATCCAAAAACTTCAAAAAAACCTCTGCTGTTGCCTCGGCATCGTTGACAGCCCTGTGATGTCCCTCCAAAGACACACCCAAATGCTTGCAGACAATATCCAATTTATGCTTGGATAGCTCTGGTAAGAGAGTACGAGATAACTCTAGTGTATCTACCACTGTGTGGTCCAACTCCCCAAAACCTGCCCGTTCTGCGGCAATACGGATAAAGCCTGTATCAAAACTTGCATTGTGCGCCACCAAAACAGCTCCGTCACAAAACGCAAGAAATTCAGGCAAGACATCTTCAATAAATGGGGCATCTGCCACCATATCGTCTGTAATGCCCGTCAGCTTTGTAATTTCTTTAGAAATAGGACGTTTTGGATTCACAAATGTGCTAAATCGCTCTGTAATCTTTTTATTTTGCACCTTAACCGCACCAATTTCTGTAATGGCTTCTTTTTCTTTTGAAAGCCCTGTCGTTTCAATATCAAATACCACAAAGGTGTCCGTCAAAGGCTGACCCTTTGGCAAAAATACTGCATTGCCCAGGTCATCAATAAGATAGGCTTCTACACCGTAAATGACCTTCACATCGGTTTTTTCCGCTGCACTCATGGCATCAGGAAATGCCTGCACTACCCCATGGTCGGTTATGGCAATGGCTTTATGCCCCCAAGCAGCGGCACGTTTGATGTATTCTTTTGCAGGAGTAACACCGTCCATACTGCTCATTTGGGTGTGGAGGTGCAACTCCACTCGCTTTTCTTCTGCATTGTCCATTCGTGGTGGAGGGGCTTGTGCAGTGGCGATGTTCTTCGCCATAATATTGATTTCTTTGGCATATTTATCAAATTGCACTTCTCCCTGTACCCGTACATATGCCCCCTTCTTAATCTTATCCTGCAATTCCTTATCAAACACAGCACGCTTCACAAAGAATTTTACGGTTGTAGAATCCATTTTATCTGTCATATCAAAAGAGACAATATACTTCTCCCCTTTGATTTCCCTTGCCTCCACGTTGAAAATATTTCCTTCAACAATAACACTTTCTCCCGGTATTTTGGTATCATGAATTTTCACTGATTCGCCTGTGAACTCTTTGCCGAAAAGAATTCCTTTTGAAATTGCACCGCTAACAGCACTGACTTCCGCTTCTGCTTTTGTTTCTGTTGCTGTCTGCATTGCTGATGCAATCTGCTGCATAAGTTCCGCTGTTTTCTGTTTCTGCTCTGTTGCAATCCGTTCTTTTTCTTCTTCTGTTGTATGAATATTTTTAAACTGTACAGTGACAGTAAGCCCTGTTTCTTCCTGCACCAAACGGGAAACCAATGTATCCAAGCCTTTTTTGGCAAAATAATATGCCATGTTGTGCTTTACAGAAATAAGCAGCTTTCCTTCTTGGTACTGCCAAAGGGCATCTTGCATAACTCCTGCACAAACTTTGCTTTCCGCAGAAAGACAGGCACGGATAGTATCCCAGAATTCTCCCAAAATCTCCTTTGGTTCTTCTTCTTCCAGTTCGTATCTCGGCAAAATATGTACCTCATTCACATGGGGGAGCTGCTGCATCATTTCATCATGGAGTTTCTCCCAGTACAGCGGTGCAATAATGACAGGAGAAGAAACCCCCATGACAATCTCTCTCTCTTTTCGGTGGATAGTCATGGAGTTGACTGTTGTATCCCGAAAGGCAGCCAATATAGAAGCAGACAATGCCACATTTTCAAATACCGCAGGGAATTTTTTTGCAGTCATATATGTCCTCCTTCATTATAGCCGTTCTATTTCTTCCATCAATGCGTCTACCAAATCTCCTTCTGGAACTTTGCGGATAAGTTCTCCCTTTTTGAATAAAATCCCTACACCATTTCCTCCGGCAATGCCGATATCCGCTTCTTTTGCTTCTCCCGGCCCGTTTACTACGCATCCCATCACTGCCACTTTAATCTCTTTCTTGCAGGATTTACAACGTTGTTCCACTTCATTGGCAATGGAAATCAAGTCAATCTGCGTTCTGCCGCAAGTAGGGCATGAAATCATTTCCACACCAAATTTCCGCAGTCCCAGTGATTTTAAAATTTCCTTTGCTGCCTTGACTTCCTCCACAGGATCTCCTGTCAGAGAAACACGAATGGTATCCCCAATACCCATAGCCAGTATTGCACCAATACCCACAGCTGACTTGATTGTGCCACTGTACAGCGTTCCTGCCTCTGTAATGCCCACATGAATAGGATAAGGAATGTTCTCTGAAAGAATCCGATAAGCTTCCAAAGAGAATGGCACATCAGACGCCTTAATGGAAACCACAATTTCGTGAAAATCAAAGCTTTCCAAAATACGGACATGTTTCAATGCACTTTCCACCAAACCTTGCGGTGTAACACCACCATATTTTTCTACCAACTCCTGCTCCAAAGAACCGCTGTTTACCCCAATACGAATGGGAATCTTCTTTGCTTTTGCCATTTCGACAACCTGTCGAATCCGTTCCGTATCGCCGATATTTCCAGGGTTAATGCGTACCTTGTCAATACCAAGTTCCATAACTCGGAGGGCAAGACGATAGTCAAAATGGATATCTGCCACCAAAGGAATATGTATCCGTTTCAAAATTTCACCAACAGCATCTGCCGCCGCCATATCCGGTACAGCCACACGCACCAGTTCACAACCTGCTTCTTCTAATGCAAGGATTTGTACCACCGTTGCCTCCACATCTCTGGTGTCTGTATTACACATGGACTGTATGATTACCGGGTTTCCTCCCCCCAGTTTCAGACTGCCAACTGTGACTTCTTGTGTCTTTTTTCTCTTTATCATCATATATCCTCTCTTTTCTTTTCAAATCCAAAACAGGAGCAAAGCCCCTGTTTGAATATTAAACTTCGTATGTTTGTTTTTATTATAGGCAATCTTTTCACATTGGGCAAGCAATGTTTTCAAAAAAAGCACTAGAGCGTATAAAAACCTTCTATAAGAAAGTAAGCTAGAGAACCGACCAATTTCCCAAGGGCAAAAGCAAGAATCAGTACAGAAATTCCATGTGTCAGACGTGTTCTCCGCAAAAGAATCGGAATCACATTCAATACCTCTGTCAATGCCATAGCCAGCACTCCCATAAAAATGCCGGAAAGTATGGCAAAAATAACCGCTCCTATTACACCTATAGGTAATTGATAATGAAACAAAAGTGGTGTGCAGCCAAATGCACCCCCCAAAAGTACTGCATCTTCATAAATAGGAATAGAAAATTCCGTTCTTGTACGCTGTGCCATACGGGGAATGATACCAATGGTAGCAATAAAAGCAAATACCCCCGCAGCAATCGCAACGCCTCCCGAAAAGCTGAGAATTATCAGAAAAAGTTCTTTCATTTTTTCTGCTCCTTCCTTTTCTTTTGATTGAGATTTTCCGTCATACTGGTTACGGTTTGATTTTCATAAGTTGTCATCTGCACCTCAATGGGTGTAGGGTCGTTGGAAATAAAAAACTTTGAAAAATGATTGAAGAAAAACAAAATACCAACCACTAGCCCCACAGAATAGGGTACAGTCAAAAGAAAGGGCATATCCTTATTTTCCCCAAAAAACAAATAGTAATAATTTTGGAAAATTTGCGGAAGTTGTGTGTCCGAATGGAAACACATAATTGTCGTGGCAGAACCACAGAATAACACTGCTGCCACAAAAATCACCTTCCCCCATAC
>JAHHTX010000086.1 GCA_020024255.1 Anaerotignum sp. | reverse complement strand
ATTTTTTTCTCAAAAATAAGAATAGTTCTCATACTTGAGAACTATTCCAATCCATACTTCTTTAATTTACGATAAAGGGTGGCACGACTGATTTGCAATGACTTTGCCACTGCATTTTTTTCTTCCAGAGAGGTATTGGGTTTTACCATACCGGACAACACTTTCTTTTCATACTCACCCATAATCTGCTCTAAAGAAAAACCCGAAAAATCCTTTGCTGTCCGCAGAACCATACGGTCAGGCAAATCGGAAAGCTGCACCATATCTCCTTCTGCCATATTTGCCAAATATTCCACTATATTCCGAAGTTCACGCACATTGCCGGGCCATTCATATCGCAAAAGTGCCTGCTTTGCCTGATGCGAAAAACCCTTCAACTGTTTTCTCATTTTCTGATTATAATATGCCATATAATACTCCAAAAGAGGTAAAATGTCTTCCTTGCGTTCTCGCAGTGGTGGAAGCAATATCGGGATAATATTCAGGCGATAATACAAATCCTCCCGAAATGTGCCTTCTTCCACCATTTTCTCCAAATCTTTATGGGTTGCACTGATTACACGAATATCAATGGGAATGGGTTTTGTGCCGCCAATGCGTTCCACTTGTTTTTCCTGCAAAACACGAAGTATTTTTGTTTGAACAGACAAAGGCATATCTCCGATTTCGTCCAAAAAAATGGTGCTTTTGTCTGCCAGTTCAAATTTTCCCATGGCACCTTTTTTCTTTGCACCAGTAAATGCACCTTCTTCATAACCAAACAATTCGCTTTCCACCAACGTTTCTGGAATTGCCGCACAATTTACAGAAATCATCAGCTTATCTCGCCTATCACTGAGATCATGAATCATTTTTGCCATAATCTCTTTTCCTGTGCCGCTTTCTCCTTGTAGAAAAACCGTAGAATCTGACTTTGCCACTTTTTGCCCCATACGAAGTGCATCTTGCATACCCTTACTTGTACCGACAAATGACCAATTTCCCTTTGCACTTGTCTGCACAACCTTCAACTGCTCTTCCAATCGGTTTTTTGCCTGTTCTGTATAGAGTTTGCTTTCCAAAAGAACGCTCATATATTTGAGAAATTCAGTCATTTTCTCTGTTTTTTTGACCATAATTTCCCGCTGTTTTTCCTGAAAAGCAATAACCGAAATGACACCAACCACCACATCATCTTGAAAAATGGGATAGGCAAGATTTGCAAGTTCTCGGCAATAGGCACGTTTTTCACAATGGGCACAATGTATATTATCTGCAATATTTTCAATAATGCCATATTCCCCCGATTCCATGACCTGACGAAAGAAATTGCTATGGGGAACAGCCGTCCCAACCTCCTCGGAATAATCCCCTGTTCCTGCCACACGAATCAACTCTCTGTCTACAACAGTTACATCTGATTCCAAAACAGATGCAATGGCTTGTACATACGCCTGAATAAAAGGCTGTATTTTCATTAAGGGTGTCAAAATTTCTTCCTCCTTCAGCAAAATAGATTTACAGCAGGCTTTTTCTATAAATATTTTGCACGTCTTCCTCCTTTAATTCATAAAGAGGAAAGGTTTTCAATTTCTGTGGTGTTTCCATCATTCGTTCTGTATAGCACTGTATGTCTTTTTCTGTAAAGGATTCTGTGATATCCAAAATTTCCTTCATCAAGACACCTACCTCCGCTGTAGATGTCAAATCCAATAGTTCCAATATTTTCTTAACTTCTTCGTTTTCTTTTCCGAATAATTCTAAATATGCCTCCAAAAGCATTCCGTTGGCACGTCCATGAGGAATACCTTTTTCATAGGTTAAGAAATAGCCAAGACCATGGGGGAGTGAAGTACCTGTCTGTGCAATGACAATACCGCCCATAGCAGAAGCCATCATGAGTTTCTCTCTGTCTTCTTCTGTATATACCTTTCTTTTCAGTGCAGGAATACAGTTTTTCCAATAATCAAGACCGATTTCTGTCAGTTTTCTGGACATTTCATTGGATTTTTCGCTCAGATAGCTTTCCACCAAATGACTGAGGGTATCCACTGCTGTATTATTGGTATTTTTTACAGACAACGTATCCATATAAGCCGGGTCAAGGAAGGACACCTGTGGAAAAACAGATGGTGCAATACCGCTTTTTGTGCGCTTTTCATGTAATGTCATTACAGCATATTGGGTTACCTCCGAGCCTGTTCCTGCCGTTGTTGGGACTTCTACCACAGGCAATGCTGCCGCATTCTTTTTGGTAAATAAAATATCTGCTTTGGCATCGGGATTTGCAGCAAGCACTGCAATGGCTTTTGACGCATCCATAGGTGAGCCGCCACCAATACCCACAATAAATTCTACCTTTTCCTTTTTTGCCAATTCTGCCGCACGCACAACGGTTTCTACATCTGGATTTTCCCCAACTTCGTCAAACAAAATCCACTCAATATCAACAGTATCCAATGCTGCTGTCATATCCGCTTGAGAACCGTTTGCCTTTGCGGAATGTTTTCCTGTTACAATCATGGCTTTTTTGCCAAGATTGCACAAAACCTCTTTATGTTCCTGTATACATCCTGTTCCAAAATATGTGTCTACTGGCATAAAAAATCGAAATCCGTTCATGTCAAATTCCTCCTATCAACATAAAAAGTCATACCAATCCCATTCGCCTGCCAAAATAGCCTCTGCGGTTTCATCTTTGGGTTCTTCCAGAAGTCCAAAGGCAATTTCAAAATCGTGGTAGCGTTCCCCGTCAATGGTTGCTACACCTTTTATGACATATTCTTTTCCTTCGCCTCTCAAAGACTCTCCTTCCATCAGAACATCTTCATCTTCCAAATAAATTTTTTGGATTTCCGCCTCAATTTGTTCTTTCGTAAATACCAGCTCCATAATACCCCTCCTTTTTTCTCATTATCTCCTCATTTCTCTTTATGATTATCAATTTTACCATTCTACCATAAGAGATACAAGAAATTTTCACTTTCTGTTCTAAAAAAATCATGGTATACTAAACATAAGGAAAAGAAATTTCTTTTCTTTTTGAAACCATATTAGGAGGATTTCTATGCAGTATATTGTTTTAGACTTAGAATTTAACCAAGCCTTTCCTTTCAAAACAGAAAAGAAGGTAAAGCCTGTGCTGGAGTGTCCTTTTGAGATTATTCAAATCGGGGCAGTCAAGCTAGATGAACATTTTACCCAAACAGCTACATTCAATCAGATGATATGTCCCCGTATCTATCCGAAACTGCACCCTTTTGTCGAAAAAATTACAGGACTTACAGAAGCGGATTTAGAAAACCAAGGGACATTTGAAGAGGCATATAAAGCATTTCTTGCTTTTATTGGCAAAGAGGACACCATACTTTGCACATGGGGACCTGATGACATCAAATCCCTGTTCCGCAATATTTTGTACTATAATTTGAATGCAGATGCCTTGTCAAACCGCTATATCAATATTCAGCCCTATGCTTCCTCCTATTTGAAACAGGATGCAGGTCATGCCATTGGACTAAAAAATGCTGCCACACAACTTGGTCTGCCAATAGAACTTACATTCCATAATGCTCTGCATGATGCTATCTACACTGCAAAAATCTTCCACATTGTCCGTCCTGAGTCTGTTGTGCCTGATGTGTTTCCCCTCTGTTCTCTTTTGACACAAAAACCAAAACGTATGCGCATAGATAAAAGAGCATTATATCATCATTTCACCGCTCTCCTCAATCGTGAACTGACAGAAAACGAAAAGAAGCTCATCAAACTTTCCTATACCCTTGGACGAAACCAGACCTATGACGTTCTACCGCCCAAGAAAAAAAAACGTACAGAATCCAACTCATGAAAGCAAGCATAGGATCTCTTTTTCTCCTCCATGACATTGCAGGCTAAAAAGAAATCCTATGCTCGTTTGTTTCTTTATTCATTTTTTGTGTTCTTCATTTTTAGACATAAAAACAACACAACCATCTTTCGATTGCTGTGTTGTTTTTTTATATTTATGTTTATATTTTCATTAAATCACACGACGTGCAGTTACATATGTATTACGGCTGTATGAGCTGTTCAGGCTGGTAATGGTTACACCGTAAGGTGCGCCATCTGTTGCATGGATATAAGAACCATCGCCCATATAAATACCTACATGAGAAATCTGGCTGTTTCCACCTGTATTAAAGAATACCAAATCACCTGCCTGCAAATTGGATTTTTCAACTGGTACACCGTTGCTTGCCATAGATGCAGAGCTTCTGTTTACGCTAATACCAAAGTTTTTCAGCACTGCATATACGAAACCAGAACAGTCCACACCACGCTTCAGGTCTGTACCTCCCCATACATAAGGTGTGCCAAGGAATTGTTTTGCATAAGCTACCATTTCTTCCCCCTTGCCGGAAGTTTCTGCAACTTTTGCCACTGGTTTCTTGCCACTACCAACTGAAATATAATCTGTGCTGACATATCCCTTCTGACCGCCATCTGTTACAACACGTGCCCAATCGCTGCCCAATCTGTCGATATCAACAACACTACCTTCAGGAAGTACAGTCAATACTGTAGAAATCAAAGAAGCTTCTTTACGCAGTTTCAAACCACTTGTTGCTGTTATCACACCATACTGTGTCTGTACTGCTGCATTGGTTACGTTTTCTGTAGCAGAAGAAATAACCGTTGCTTGCTGTTCTTCTCCCTGTTTTACATCTGCTGCAAAAACTGTAGATGTTGCCATTGTTACGCAAAGTGCTGTTGCACAAATCTGTCGAATCATTTTGGATATAGCCATTATTATCTCCTTTTCTGTATGCTTTTATCATTGGATTGAATTTATTACAACTTTGTTACATTTAGTATACAAAATTTTAATATTGCTGTCAACCATTTTTTTGAAAAGCTATACATATTTCAGCACATTTCCGCATACATTAAAGGTTTTTCTGCTGTTGATGTTCAGTGTTTCCGTTTTGCCCTCATATTTTACAAAAGTATTACTTTTTTAATACTTCCTGTAAAAACTGTCCGTTAACATAAAACAACTCTCCATCTGCATAAATACGTCCGCCCTGTTTCATATCCTGAATCATATCCCAATGAATTGCAGATGTATTTTTGCCACCTGCCTCCTGAAAACCCTCTCCGATTGCCATATGAATAGAACCACCGATTTTTTCATCAAAGAGAATATTTTTTGTATGCTTTTGTATGCCATAGTTTGTCCCAATGGCAACTTCCCCAAAATAACGAGAGCCATCATCTGTATCAATATAGGAGAGTAAATCTTCATTTTTTGTTTCGTCTTTACAGACCGCTTCCACAATACGCCCTTTTTCCACAGTCAAACGAACTTCCTCAAATTCATGACCATTGATAATGGAAGGATAGGAAAAAAGAATATGTCCGTTGATGCCATCCTCTACAGGAGATGTGAAAATTTCCCCGTCCGGAAAATTTTCCTGTCCACAACAATTTATCCATTTTCTTCCATTTATATTCACAAAAATATCGGTATCTCTGCCTACAATATGCAATTCTTTTTTCGTATCCAGATATTCCACCCATTGCTGCTGCCATGCCTCTTTTTCTTTCCACTTTGCCACAGGGTCATCTTCATAGAGATATCCTGCCCGATAAACAAAATCCTCATATTCTTCAAGGCTCATACCTGCATTCTGTGCATCTCCGTTTGTCGGAAACTGCGTGCCACACCAACGAAGTTCACCACTTCCCATACGGTCGGAATATATTTTGCGGTTTTCTTTGTTGGCAAGACGTCGCTCCTTCATGCGTTGTGACGGTACAGACTGCATGGTTTTTAGATTTTCGCTGCCCCATGCACTAATCCATACATCGCTGGAAGCACAAGCACCAAAGCGAATATTGGGACGAGCATATTGCTCTTTTGTACCATTTTTTAAAAGTTCTGCATCTACACTCGGCATATCCACATAATATTCTATGAAAGCACCACGTTTTACTGCTGCCCTTGCCACTGCCTGAATAAAAGGAAGTGCACAGTCCTCGGCAGAAATCGCAACTTTATCCCCTGCTTTTACATTAGTGGAATATTCTACCAAAACCTTTGCTAATTTTTCCAGTCGTTCATCTCTCATCATCAGCCACCTCACTTTATCACACATTGACACATTTTCATTGTTGTCAATGCTGCGTCATGACTTTCCGGTGTTACCCCTGCACAGCAAGAAGCATCTACTGTCACCTTGACCTCCGGAAGTCTTGTTTTCAATAAAATGGCATTAGAAACCACACAAATATCTGTACACAGCCCCACCAGTTCAATTTCCACTTCGTCCTCTCCGATGGTTTCAAAGTACAGCATGTCTGCCAAAGCAGGAGAACCGAAATTTGGCTTATTCACAATAACTGTGCCCTCCAGTGCTTCTGCTACCTTATCCTGAATCTCCCAACCTTTTGTACCTTCTACACAATGTATGACAGGCAGAAATTTTCCCTCTTGGGTTTCCAAATAGTTTTCGGTATGGGTATCTCTTGTGGCATAAATACAATCTTTGGGATAGGTTTTGATTTTTTCGATTACCTTAGGTACAATAGCTTCCGCTTCTTTTGTGCCCAAAGCACCATCAATAAAATCATTCTGCATATCTATAACAACCAATAATTTTTTCATATATTTTGTCCTTTCTTTACTGTGTTTTACAAAAACAATAACTTTTACTATATCATGAATTTTTTTTCGTTTCAACAAGAATCCAGTTTTTTGGTTAGTTTTCTCAAAATTTATAAAATGGCTTGACAAAAAGATATTTTTCGGTTTATCATAGGAGGCGTACAGAAATTGATAACAGAAAGTGATGACTGGGAAT
>JAHHTX010000009.1 GCA_020024255.1 Anaerotignum sp. | reverse complement strand
AGCGTATTATGCAGGGATTGATACATATTTGGTTTTGGCATGGCAATATAATCCTTAAATCTGCCAAGCATTGGTTTATACATGGTATGCACCAAACCCAATACCGCATAACAATCCCGAACATTATCCACAATAGCACGAACTGCAAAAAGGTCGTAAATTTGATCGAGAGTCTTTTTTTGATTGACCATCTTTTTGTATATACTGAAAAAGTGTTTACTTCTTCCTTCAATTTTGCCGTTAATACCGGCTTCCTTTAATTTTGCCTGCAACTCTTTTACAATATCTTCAACAAAAGCCTCTCGTTCAATTTTTTTCTTTTCAATTTTCGCTGCCAAATCAAAATATGCTTCCGGATTCAGATATTTAAAACACAAGTCTTCCATTTCCGTCCGAATTTTGGAAATACCCAAACGGTGAGCAAGAGGTGCATAGATGTCCAAAGTTTCCTGTGCCTTTTCCTGCTGCTTTTCCGGTGTCATATAATTCAGTGTTCGCATATTATGCAGGCGGTCAGCCAATTTAATGAGAATAACACGAATATCTTTTGCCATAGCGAGGAACATTTTACGATAATTTTCTGCCTGAATCTCCTCTTTTGTAGAATAGGACAGTTTTCCTAATTTGGTAACACCATCCACCAAAGAAGCAATTTCCTCATTAAATATTTGGGAAATATCCTCATAGGTATATTCTGTGTCTTCTATGGTATCATGTAATATCCCCGCTACAATAGATTCCATATCCAGTTCCAGTTCTGCCAATATATATGCTACTTTCAAAGGATGAATGATATACGGCTCCCCAGATTTTCTCTTTTGATTCTTATGTGCCTCTCTTGCCAAATGGTAAGCTTTTGCCAACATATCAAAATCCTTTGCCGGATGATATGTTTGAATACGTTCTACTAATTCTTGATATAATTTATCTTCGATTGCCATATTCTTCACCCCTCTTTCTTCTTCGCTCACAATGATTCCCCATTTCCCTTGCAAAAATAAAAAAACGTTTTTCCTCTTCTAATCATAAGGAGATTCTATGTCAAAAAATGCGTATTTTGACCGTAGTAAAACAATGTTGTACGAATAAACATAGCAATTCCAACTGCAATGCTCCCTGCTCCCATTCAAAATATCGAATGGATTTCCGGCACAACATATTGCTCGTTTTACCCATTTTCCTTCCTTGGGAAGTCCCACGTTTTCTTTGCAATATAAAAAAATCTTACCAAGTATTATATCAATCTTTGCCTTTTTTTTCAATAGTTTTGCAGTGCTACTTCTATGACTTTTGCAATATAAGTGCAGAGTTAAAACCTTTTCTCCTACACAAAAGCAAAAGATTTTTTTGTGAGTTGGTAAAGCAGGAAAATCGAAATCCGGAGCTGCATCATATATCATACAATATAACAAAAACCCCCGTATCTTTTAGATACGGGGGGAAGCATTGCGATATCTATTATTTGCAATTATCTTTTGCGTAGTTGTAACCCATTTCAAATGCTTTTTTGTTATCAGGAATGAATTTTGCTTTTGCACCGTCAAAAACGTGTGTAAATGCGTCATCAATACTATCAACTTTAATTGGATTTGTAGCATATACTACTGCACCCAACATAATCAAGTTAGCCAGTTTGAAACCGCCAAAAGCATCACCAGCCAGTTTATTAGCAGGGATATTGTAAATCTTTATGCTATCTTTTGCCTGACCATCTGCCAATGTTGCCAAGTCGGAATTGATAACCAGAGCACCACCATCAACAACTGCATCTACAAATTTGTCCAAAGAAGGCTGGTTCAACGCTACTACACAGTCTGCATCCTTTGTAATAACAGGAGAACCGATATTTTCATCGGAAACAATTACGTTTACGTTAGCAGTACCGCCACGCATTTCGGGACCATAGGAAGGACACCAAGATACTTCTTTTTCTTCCAGCATTGCTGCATAAGCCAAAATTTTACCCATGGACAGAGCACCCTGACCACCAAAACCTGCGAAGATTGTAGAAAATGTACTCATATTATTTGCCCTCCTCTGCTGTGATATCTTTATAAACGCCAAGAGGATAGTAAGGGATCATTTTTTCTCTTACGAATTCCATAGCTTTTACAGGTGTCAAACCCCAGTTTGTAGGGCAAGTAGATACAACTTCAACAAGTGTGAATCCAAGACCCTGTTTCTGAATTTCAAATGCTTTACGAATTGCTTTTTTTGCCTGTGTAACCTGAGCAGGTGTAGAAACACTTACTCTTTCGATATAAGCAGGACCTGTCAGTGTTGCAAGCATTTCGGAAACTTTCAAAGGGTTACCGTTAACCTTGGGGTCACGACCCTGTTTTGCTGTTGTTGCTTTCATACCGGGCAGTGTTGTAGGAGCCATCTGACCACCTGTCATGCCGTAGATACCATTGTTGATAAATACAGTTGTGATTTTTTCGCCTCTTGCTGCTGCATGAACGATTTCACAAGTACCAATGGAAGCAAGGTCACCATCACCCTGATATGTCAAAACCATTTTGTCGGGATGTACTCTCTTAATACCTGTTGCTGTTGCGGGAGCACGACCATGAGCACACTGAATTGCGTCAAAGTTAAAGTAGTTGTCAGCAAATACTGCACAGCCTACAGGTACGCAAGCGATTGCATTTTCCACTTCGCCCATTTCTTCCAGTACTTCTGCTACCAGTCTATGTACAATACCGTGTGCACAACCAGGACAATAATGCAATTTTACATCTGTTAAAGCTTTTGTTTTCTCAAATACAACTGCCATTATTTGTCACCTCCCATAACTTCTTTAGCAAATGCTACTACTTGATCAACTGTAGGTACGTTACCACCTGTTCTACCAAAGAATTCTACTTTGTTCTTGTCGTTGCAAGCATAAGCAACATCAGGTACCATCTGACCCATAGACATTTCTACGTCCAGATATTTTTTAATCTTGTCGTTGATCTTATCAAAACCTTTCTGAGGGAAAGGCCACAGTGTTTTAGGTCTCAGCATACCAATCTTGTAACCTTCTGCTCTCAGATAACCGATTGCTGTTCTTACAACTCTGGAAGCTGTGCCGTAGGAAACGAAAGCATATTCTGCATCATCCAACAGATATTCTTCCCAAGCCTGTTCGTTTGCAACGATTTTTTCGTATACATCAAAATGTTCATGGTTCCAAGCTTCACAGTCATCAGGATCAATAACCAGATTCTTGATATCATGTCTTTCGCCTTTGCCCTTACCTGTCAAAGCCCATGTCTTTTCAGGCAGATCTTTTCTTGGAACATAGTTGAATTCTACAGGTTCCATCATCTGACCAATCAGACCGTCTGCCAGAACAATAACTGGTGTGCAGTATGTATCAGCAATATCGAAAGCTTCCATAACCATATCTACTGCTTCCTGTACAGATGCAGGAGCGATAACGACGTTGTGGTAGTCACCGTTGGAA
Organism: Anaerotignum sp.; assembly: GCA_020024255.1. Classification (GTDB taxonomy): domain Bacteria; phylum Bacillota; class Clostridia; order Lachnospirales; family Anaerotignaceae; genus Anaerotignum. The sequence continues at coordinate 30,372 of JAHHTX010000009.1, read as the reverse complement.
CCACCTTTAACAGTCATGTTATAGTCAGCCTGACCAGGCTGAATTGTACCCAGACCCGGGCCACCACGCATCATGTTGATAATAACTGCGGGAAGACCTGCATTAGAAATATAACCGATACCTTCCTGTTTCAGTGCAACCCCGGGAGAAGAAGAACTTGTCAAAGCACGGGCACCTGCTGCTGCCGCACCGTAAACCATATTAATAGCAGCTACTTCAGATTCAGCCTGTACAAATGTACCACCTACTTTGGGAAGTTCGCTGGATAAATATTCAGGAAGTTCGCTCTGAGGAGTGATAGGATAGCCGAAAAAATATCTGCAACCTGCCTCAATCGCTGCCTTACCAACTGCTTCATTGCCTTTCATTAAAACCTTTGCCATTGCATTTCCTCCTCTCTTATCAATCGAACTTTTCTACTGTAATTGCACAATCCGGACACATCTTTGCACAACTTGTACAAGCGATGCAGTCTTCGCTGATCATTTCAGCAGGATTGTAACCTGCGGGATTGATTTTTGTTGTAGAAAGAGCAAGTACGCCCTTTGGACAAACAGAAACACAAAGTCCGCAGCCTTTACAGATCATCTCATCAATAACTACTTTACCTTTTGCCATTCAAAATACACCTCCATAAATATTTGAATTTACATCCAGGCTTTCCTCATATTTAACTTCATAGGGAATAATTCCCCAGCAAGTCCACTAGGTACATCCTCTGTCATAACTTCTTCAACATAGGATACATACTTCACAGGCACGCCTGTGCGTTTTGTTACTTCTCTCAATATTGCATCTCCCTCTAAAAGGCAGGAAGCTGTTGTTTCCCGCACCAGATTTGCGTTATTGATGAAGCCCGTCACTTTCAGCCCTGCTGCACACTCCAGATTTTCCATCTGCATAATAACACCCTCCGGTGTAGAAGTATTCGGGCGATACGTATTGACTACCATAAAAAAGTCTGTTTCCGCAGGGTCAAGCAGAGGTTTCATTCTAGCAAGAACTTTTGTTCCCACATCATTCCCTCCAAGGTCTACCACATATTCATACTCTTTGTTTGTAACAGGCATTGTCATTGCGCCGGAAACCGCCGGAACATCAAGTCCTGCCCCTTCCAAAGAAGATGAGATAACCCTAATTCCCATTTCTTCCATTTCGGCTTTCTTCTCACGAGAACGGAAATAGACATTTACAATATCCAAATCGGCGATGGCAACTTTTCTTTCCGTCATCTGACGAAGTTTCGTCACATAATTGATAGAAAATTCAGTTTTGCCGCTGCCGTAGTGACCTGTAAAAATACGAACTCTCTTGTCGCTTGTAACCAAGCTTTTCCACCTCCAAAATATTTTTTGAAAAGCTACTAAAAATAATACTTTGAATTATGAAGATTTTATACAACGTCATCTGCTTTTAGCACATTGCATAAAAACATGGCATATTTAAGTAAGCATATATATAATATTTTCATCATCTTTGTTTTTTTTCATATGCTCACTAATTATAGTATAACCTATTTTTCTCATTTTGGCAAGAAATTTAGTATTGTTTTTGCATTGGTTTAGCATTTCGTACATGTTGTATTTTACAAAAATTGTGTACGCACTACCTATTTTATGTTTATCTATCTTTTTTATCGGAATACAAGGCAAGAATAAACCTGACTTGTATTCCGATTTTCGGACATTCGGACAGTATAATTAAATATTATATAAAAGTTCACCATATGTAGGGAAGGGCCAAATGTCTTCATCCACAAGCATCTCCAGACGATCAGCCGGTTCCCGCAAGGCATTCATTGCTTCAAAAACATAGTCCCGATAGAATACAGCACGGGAATAACTGCTGCCCTGTAACAAATTCGCCTGTTCTGTCACTTCTTCCAGATTCTTCAAACATTCATGGAAATTTTTGATGTTTTCGTTAATCTCTTGCAGCAATTCTTTTTCCACAGAAGCATCTGCACCTGTAGATTCAATGGCCACTAAAGACTGTGCCACTTCGCCTGCATATTTTACCGCAGCAGGACGAATTTGTTTAGATGCAATATCAATCATGGTCTTCGCTTCAATATTGATTTGTTTGGTATATGCTTCATAATTGATTTCCGCACGGGAGTTTAATTCCAAGCGATTAAGCACATGGTGTCTTTCAAACAATCTTACGGATTTTTCTGTCACAAGAGCAGGAATCGCATCGACCATATTGGTAATATTCGGTAAACCACGTCGCTGCGCCTCTTCCACCCATTCTTTGGAATAACCGTTGCCGTCAAAAATAATCCGCTTGTGGGCAATATAAGTATCTCGAATCAGATTATGTACTGCTGCATTAAAATCCTCTGCATTTTCCAATTCATCTGCAAATTCTTTCAACACATCAGCCACAATGGTATTCAAAACAAAATTGGGACCGGAAATAGAACCGGAAGAAGGCGGCATACGAAATTCAAACTTATTGCCTGTAAACGCAAAAGGCGATGTTCTGTTTCTATCTGTTGCATCTCGTTTCAAATCAGGCAGGGTATTGACACCAACACGCATTCTTCCCCCCTGAATACTACTGGTTGCTTCTCCATGTTCAATCTGGTCAAAAATATCCACAAGCTGGTCCCCAAGAAAAATAGAAATCACAGCCGGTGGTGCTTCCTGAGAACCCAGTCGATGGTCATTTCCCGGAGTTGCTGCTGTCGCCCGCAGAATATCCGCATATTCATCTACACCCTTAATAATTGCAGTCAAAAATACAAGAAACTGTGCGTTTTCATGTGGTGTTTTTCCTGGGTCAAGAAGATTCTGTCCGTCATCTGTACCCAAAGACCAGTTATTGTGTTTACCACTGCCGTTTACTCCCTGAAAAGGCTTTTCGTGAAGCAAGCAGGCAAGACCATGGTGACTGGCAATACGTTTCATGGCTTCCATAATGAGCTGATTGTGATCTGTAGCACGATTGCAATCATCGAAAATAGGTGCAAGTTCATGCTGTGCAGGTGCTACTTCATTATGCTGTGTCTTTGCAGAAACCCCAAGTTTCCAAAGTTCTACATTTAATTCATGCATAAAGCAAGCAATTCTTTCTTTTATGCTGCCAAAATAATGGTCGTCCAGTTCCTGCCCCTTCGGAGGCGGTGCACCAAATAATGTTCTGCCGGTAAAAATCAGGTCTTTTCTCTTTTTGTATAATTCACGGTCAATAAGGAAGTATTCCTGCTCTGCACCGGAATAGACATTGATTTTTTTTGCTGTTGTATTGCCAAACAAACGCAGGATACGCATTGCCTGATTGCTAACCGCCTCCATAGAACGCAAAAGGGGTGTTTTTTTATCCAACGCCTCCCCTGTATAGGAGCAGAATGCAGTGGGGATATATAGGGTAATACCTGCCGCATCTTCCCGCAGAAAAGCAGGAGAGGTACAGTCCCACGCTGTGTAGCCTCTTGCCTCAAATGTTGCACGCAGTCCACCGGAGGGGAAGGACGACGCATCTGACTCCCCTTTTATGAGTTCTTTGCCTGAAAATTCCATGATTGCCTTGCCCCCTGTCGGTGGTGCTAAAAAGGCATCATGTTTTTCCGCTGTAATACCTGTCATCGGCTGAAACCAGTGGGTATAGTGGGTTGCACCACGTTCTACCGCCCAGTCTTTCATGGCATTGGCAATAATATCGGCAAGAGAAGAATTCAGCACTTCCCCTCTTTCAATGGTTTTCTTCAATTCCTGATATACAGGCTTGGGGAGGTGTTCTCGCATCATTGCATCATTAAATACATTTATCCCGAAAATGTCGGGGATACACACTTTTTCGTACATAGATAAGTCCTTTCTTTTCATTTTAGTCTGCTTATTATGAAAAATATATATTGTTTATTATACAAACCTAAAATTCCTTTTGCAATGATTTACTTCCATTTTCACAAAAACTTCCAAAGAAAAAAACCGATGTCCAAAAAAACTATCATAAGACATCGGTTTATTTTATGTGCTCTACTTCTTCTTAAATTACATCTACATTACTTTAAGTTGAAAAATGCGTCCATGCCAAGATACTGTGCAGTATCGTCCAATTCTTCTTCGATTCTCAAAAGCTGATTGTATTTTGCCACACGGTCTGTTCTTGCAGGTGCACCTGTTTTAATCTGTCCTGCATTTACCGCAACTACAATATCTGCAATGGTAGCATCTTCTGTTTCCCCACTTCTATGAGAAACAACTGCCGTCATTTTGTTTCTGTTTGCCAACTGAATGGCATTAAATGTTTCTGTTAATGTACCAATCTGGTTTACTTTAATCAGAATTGCATTTGCGGCTTTCAATGCAATGCCCTTCTGCAATCTTTCTGTATTGGTAACAAACAGGTCGTCACCTACCAACTGCACCTTATCCCCTAATTCTTTCATCAGAAGCTGCCAGCCTTCCCAGTCTTCTTCTGCCAGACCATCTTCGATGGAAACGATAGGGTATTTTTCTACAAGAGCCTTCCAGAAATCTACCATTTCTGCGGATGTTCTTACAATTTCTCTGCCCAGCATTTTGCTTTCACCGGGGAAATGATATTTGCCATCTTTTTCGTCATACAGTTCTGTTGCTGCAGGGTCCATAGCAATTTTAATATCTTCACCCCAACGATAGCCTGCTGCTTCAACAGCCTCTTTAATCAAATCAATTACAGCATCTGCTGTAGGCAGGTCAGGTGCAAAGCCACCTTCATCTCCCACTGCTGTGGACAGACCTTTATTTTTCAGTACGTTTTTCAGGCTATGATAAATTTCTGCACACATACGCAGTGCCTCTTTAAATGTCTTTGCACCAACAGGCATAATCATGAATTCCTGAATATCTACTGTATTATCTGCGTGCTTACCGCCATTCATAATATTCATCATGGGAACAGGCATAGTTTTTGCATTGAATCCACCCAGATACTGATAAAGGGGCATATCCAAAGCTTCTGCCGCTGCCTTTGCCACCGCCATGGAAACACCGAGAATTGCATTTGCACCAAGTTTTGCTTTATTTGGTGTACCATCAAGTTCTACCATTGCCATGTCCACTGCAACCTGATCCAGTGCATTCATGCCAATAATTTCATCTGCAATGATGTTGTTCACGTTGTCAACTGCATCCTGTACACCTTTTCCAACATATCTATCGCCGCCGTCACGAAGTTCTACCGCTTCAAAAGCACCTGTAGACGCTCCACTTGGTACTGCTGCACGTCCTACTACGCTATCATCAATCACAACTTCCACTTCTACTGTAGGATTGCCTCTGGAATCCAAAATTTCTCTTGCATAAACATCTGTAATTTCATAATAGCCTTTCATTTCTGAAATCCTCCTTAAAATAATATAAATTGAATATTTGTATTGTTTACTTTCCTGTCAAAAGACTTTCCCCTGTCATTTCTGCCGGTTTTGGAATTTCCATCATAGCAAGCAGTGTTGGCGCAATATCGGAAAGTCTGCCGCCTTCTCGTAGTCCCACACCATCTGTATAATTCACCAGAATAAAAGGAACAGGATTGGTCGTATGTGCAGTAAAGGCTTCACCTGTGGCATAATCTACCATCTGGTCACTGTTTCCATGGTCAGCACAAATAAACATTTGCCCTTTTTCTGCAAGCAGTACCTCCAATACACGACCAATACAAGCATCAACCGCTTCAATGGCTTTCACTGCTGCATCTATAATACCTGTATGTCCTACCATGTCGGAATTGGCATAATTGATGATAATTAAATCGTATTTATGCGAACGCAGTGCTTCAATCAAACCATCTGTCACTGCACCGGCACTCATTTCCGGCTGAAGGTCGTATGTTGCCACCTTGGGAGAAGGCACAAGCCATCTGTCCTCTCCGGGATTTGGTTCTTCTACACCGCCGTTAAAGAAAAATGTAACATGGGCATACTTTTCTGTTTCCGCTGTGCGAAGCTGTTTCAATCCCAAAGAGGAAATATATTCTCCCAATGTATTGGAAAGATGCTGTGGCTGAAATGCCACTTCTTTATTGGGAATTGTAGGGTCATACTCTGTAAAGCAGATGTATTTTACATTCTTTGGCATATTTTCTCTTACAAAGCCATCAAAGTCAGGGTCACAGATTGTTCTTGTCATTTCTCTGGCTCTGTCAGGACGGAAGTTATAGAAAATCACACTGTCATTATCGCAGATTTTCCCTATAGGCATACCGTCCTCGCCAACAATAACAGTAGGCACAACAAATTCGTCTGTTATCTGTTCTTCGTAAGAGGCACGGATAGCGTCCACAGCATTTCCTGCTGTTTTCCCCTTGCCTTCCACAATGGCTCTATATGCCTGTTCCACACGTTCCCACCGTTTATCTCTATCCATGGCATAATAGCGTCCAACGACTGTTGCTACCTTTCCCACGCCGATTTCACGCATTTTTTCTTCTAGCTGTGCTGTATAGTCTGCACCGGAAGAAGGAGGTGTATCTCTACCGTCCAGAAAAACGTGTACATATACTTTTTCTAACTCATTCTTTTTTGCCATACGAAGCAAGGCATAAAGATGACTGTTATGGCTATGGACACCACCATCGGAAAGCAGTCCATATAGATGCAGGGCAGAACCGTTTTTCTGACAATTCTCCATTGCTGAAAGCAAAGCAGGATTTTCAAAAAAATCCCCATCTTCAATGGATTTTGTAATACGTGTCAATTCCTGATACACAATACGTCCTGCACCAATATTCAGGTGTCCCACTTCGGAATTTCCCATTTGTCCGTCAGGCAGCCCCACGTCCCTACCACTGGCATAGCCTTTTACACAGGGATATTTTTCCATAATGCCATCTAATACCGGTGTATTTGCCTGTTTAATGGCATTGCCATCTGTTCTTTCGTTGATACCGAACCCGTCCAGTATCATCAAAACTGTTGTTTTTTTCTCCATCGCTGTTACCGCCTCCGCTTTTTGAGATGGTTACTTATTATAGTGTACAATATCTGCAAATTCTTCTTTCAAACTTGCACCGCCAACCAATCCGCCGTCAATATCTGGCATTGCAAATAATTCTGCTGCATTTTTACCGTTGACACTGCCGCCGTACTGAATCCGCATTTCCTCAGCCACATCTTTTCCATAAAGCTCGGTTAAAACCTGACGGATGGCTGCACAAACTTCCTGTGCCTGTGCAGAAGTTGCTGTTTTTCCTGTACCAATCGCCCAAATAGGCTCATAAGCAATGGTCACTTTTTTTGCATCTTCAGCAGAAATACCAAAAAGACCACATTTTATCTGAATCCGCACCCACTCAATGGTAATGCCTGTTTCTCTCTGTGCCAATGTTTCCCCACAGCACAAAATTGGCAACAGACCGCTTTCCAATGCTTTTTTCACCTTCTGATTGACTGTTTCATCGGTTTCTCCGAAGTATTCTCTCCGTTCTGAATGACCGATAATCACATATTTCACACCCATTTCTTTCAGCATTGCAGCAGAAATTTCACCTGTATAGGCACCACTTTCTGCAAAGTACATATTTTCCGCCCCAACTGCAATATCCGTACCTTGCAATGCTTCCAAAACAGGATACAAATCTACAAATGGAACACAAAATACCACATCTGCTTCTTTTGTATTGACTTTATCTTTTAACAGTGTGCAAAGTTCTTTTGCCTGCTTGGGTGTCTGATTCATTTTCCAGTTTCCTGCAATTATCTTTTTTCTCATGGTTTATGCTCCTTTTCCTGCACAAAACGCCTTTTGTGCAGTGGTTTTAATCTGTTTTTCCACATCTTTTCCCTTCATACCAGACCCAACAGTAATACGAGGAATCCGTTCTCGCTCTGTTTCGTTGGTAATGACACTGTTTTCCACAGTAAACTGCAAAACATATCCATCTTTTTTCAGTTCCTGCTGAGAAAGAGGCGTATATATTCCGTTAGGGTATGAAATAGCTTTGACTCTATCTTTTCTATCCAGAAACTCTGTCAGTGCCTTCTCACTTTCCCTAACAGAAAACATAAATTCCTTTTCCCTTCCTGCCTCCACCGGTTTGTGGTTACTTGTATGGGAATAAATTTTGACGTAATCTGTTTGATCCATTTCATTTGCCTGTTCCCATGTAAACTTCCGCAGCCCTGTCTGTTTTGTTACCATATCCGTAATCGCAAATATAGAAACAGGTGTATGATACTTTTCAAATAATGGAAAACCCAGTTCATAATTGCTGTAATACCCATCATCAATGGTAAGGCAAATATACTTTTCGGGAAGTCCCATCTTCTTTCCCCTTTTCCCTGCTTGTTCTTGTTTTTTCAATATCTCATCTAATTCCTCCAGAGAAATGATATGGTAACCCTGTTGTATGAAATAGCATAGCTGTTCCTCCAGTTCGTCCACAAAAAGAACGATGCTATTCCCCTTCTCCGCCCCTCTTTGCACAAAATGATGGTACATGAGGACAGGAATATAATCCTTTTCTGTAAAACTCCTTTGTGCATTTGGTTGATATGCCTTTTGGTTTGCTGCTTCTGCAGAAACAGGTGTTGCACAGAACAGCAATGCCAAAGCAGCTGCTAAAATCTGTTTTCTTTTCATCCCTGTATTTTCTTGTCCTTCCTAATTTCTTATGGAAATTATTTGTCATCTACTGCCATAACACCAGGCAGGTCTTTTCCTTCCAAAAATTCAAGAGAAGCACCACCACCTGTGGAAATATGTGTCATTTTGTCCCCATAACCAAGTTGGTTTACTGCCGCTGCGGAATCTCCACCGCCAATGATGGTCATACCGCTGATAGATGCCATAGCTTCCGCAACAGCCTTCGTACCAGCTGCAAAATTTTCAAATTCAAATACGCCCATAGGGCCATTCCAAACGACTGTTTTCGCACCCTTTATGGCATCTGCAAACCGCTTTCTTGTTTCTTCGCCAATATCAAGACCCATCCAACCTTCGGGAATTTCCCTTGTAGGTACTGTTTTAAATTCCGTATCATTTTTAAATTCTTTTGTAATGACCGTATCAATAGGCAGAAGAAGCTGTACACCTTTTGCTTTTGCCTCTTCCATCATTTCCTTTGCATAAGGAATCTTATCTTCTTCCAAAAGGGAATCTCCCACTTTACCGCCTTGTGCTGCTGCAAAGGTGTACGCCATACCACCGCCGATAATCAGTGTGTCAACCTTTTCCAGAAGATTTTTAATCACATTGATTTTATCAGAAACTTTTGAACCACCCAAAATTGCGACAAAAGGACGTTCTGGATTGTTTACTGCATTACCAAGGAAAGCAATTTCCTTTTCCATCAAATATCCCACAGCAGATTCTTTGACAAATTCTGTCACACCCACCGTTGAGCAATGTGCTCTATGGCTTGTACCAAAAGCATCATTCACATAAATGTCTGCAAGGGAAGCCAACTCTTTGCTGAAATTTTCTTCATTTTTTGTTTCTTCTTTGCGATAGCGTGTGTTTTCCAGTAAAATCACATCGCCGTCCTGCATAGCGGCAACAGCTTTTTTGGCATTTTCGCCCACAACGGTATCATCTTTTGCAAATATAACCTCTTTTTCCAAGAGTTCAGAAAGTCTTTTTGCCACAGGTGCCAAAGAAAGTTCTGGTTTTGCTTCGCCTTTGGGTTTTCCCATATGAGAGCAAAGAATCACTCTTGCACCATCAGACACAAGTTTTTGAATGGTCGGAAGTGCTGCTGTAATTCTGTTATCATCTGTAATCATGCCATTTTGCAAAGGCACATTAAAATCGCATCGCACCAATACTTTTTTCCCTTTGACCTGCAAATCCTCTACTGTTTTTTTCTGTAACATGGAATGTTCTCCTTTCGCTATGCTTTCTCTCTTTATGCACATATTTCCCATACAATCCCTATTATTTTTTCTATTCATACAGAATATTATACAGATATTTTATCTATCCTGTAAAAATACAGAGAAAAACAACCATAAATCCCTTCTTTTTTCTTCTATTTTTATTATACAAGACTTTTTCTTCCTTCGCAAGTAAAAGGAGGGAGCGTCCTTTTACAATATTAGCTTTTTTCCAACATTCTATGTGCAGCTTCTTCGTCCATAATATAGATAGCATTTTTCATGGTTTTACTTAATGCCAGCAGGCTGTCTGCTTTTTTGGCACCGCCTGCGGAGATAATAACGGTTTCCATCCTTTGAATATCGTCTGCATGAATCCCAATGGAATTGGTTTCAAAAACCACATTTCCGTTATGGTCAAAATAATAGCCGCACGCCTCCGCAACAGCTTGCTTTTCCTGTAGATAGGTGTAAGTATCTTGGTGAAGCCGCCTTTTTTCTGCCATTTCCAAAGCATTGCCTACACCCAACAGCAGTATGGTTGCCCGCTTCATTTCTTCTACAGTTTCTGCAATTTCCGGTTCCTCCCGCATTTCCTCCAAAACCTTGCTGCTAAGATTATCCGGCAAATGCAGCATTCGATAATCTGCATCCAGTTTTTCGGCAAGTTTTGCTGCAAGGGTATCTGCCTGTAGTTCTAAACGCCTACCAACACTGCCTCTTGCCGGTACAACCATAGCCGCCTTTGACACTGCCGCCACTGGCATGGCATTTACCAGTTCTGCCATAGTAGAACCGCCTGCAATGGCAATACGACTCGTTTTTTTCACATTTTCCAATAAAATCCTTGCACCGATTTGTGCCATTTCTTTTCTGGTTCTTTCACTTTCATCACTATTCCCCTGTGCCAAAAAAATCTTTTTCGCACCAGTCAATGCCGTAATTTTTTCTTCTAGTTCCGTCAGTCCTATTAGGGTGAAAAAGGTTGTATGCAGCCCTTCTAAAACTTCTCTGCCGTCCTCTGTTACCACCATGCCTGTTTTGGAAACCCGAATCAGTCCCTGCGCATTAAGTTTTTCAATTTCACTGCGTACTGTTCTTTCTGTCATACCAAGGGAAATGACAACAGGGCGTCTGCCACAAGGTTCCATAAGATTTACGGTCTTCAAAATACGATATCTCTTTACCAGTTCATCTGTCAAATCCGGCACAATTTTTCGTGCCAGCTGTAATTGCTTTTCCATCACTTTCCCTCACCTCTTGATTGTTTTTTGCCTTTACATAAAAAAACAGCTGACATAGGAAGTTCATCGGCAAACAACCTTCTCTTCTTATATCAGCCGCTCTAATTTGGTTTGATTTTTATACCTGTTCTACCTTTACAGAATCGTCTACATCCTTATCTGTGCAGCAACATTCGTCCTCCCCACATTCGCCGTCGCAGCATTCATCATCCAAATCATCCCAGTCATAATCCCAATCTTCATCGTAATCATCGTCCATCTTACTCTTCAGCAGATACACAACACCAAAAGTTACAACAGCCAAAACCGCCGCAATAACTGCCAAAATCAGGAAAATTGTCTTTTTATCTTCTCTTTCATGGAGTACCACAATTTTTTCTTTCAAATCTCCCAAGCTGGGTTTTACTTCAAAATACTTTTTCATGCCATTCTCTCCTTCTCTTTACTTTTTCATAAATCTTTTCTTTAAAAATTCTTTGTTTTTCCGCATCTCACTATATTCATGATATGCCTTTTTCAAAATCTGTCTTTCATCATTAAACTTCAGCAGATGGTAGGCCTCGTGGAATTTATAAAATCCCGCATCAGCAAAATATTCCTCACTCTGAGGTTTACAGTAAAAGGAATTTGTACTCATTAAATACCAATGTACGGTTTTATTGACCGTATCCTCGCCGCCTTTAAAACTGTACTGGGTTTTTCCCACATATTTGATAATTTCACCGGTTGCGCCAGATTCTTCTTTCACCTCACGCAAAGCAGTCTGCCGATAGGATTCGTTTTCTTCCACAGTTCCTTTGGGCAATACCCAGCCCATATATCTGCCGTTTTGATTCTTATACAGAAGAAGAATTTTCCATCTGTATATGACAACACCGCCACAGCTTACTGCTTCAATCACTGCATTCCCTCCATATTATTTTATCTGCTTTCTGAAATCAGTATACCGCTTTTTCTCTTTCTTTTCAAGACAAAGAAAAAATTTTGCTCAAGGATTTCATAATGAACAAAAAAGCACTTTTCGCACTTTTCAAAAATTTTCCTTTTTCTTCGGGCGGAAAGGGGATTGTTGCAGATGATAACGCATTTTTCGAAAACTATCTGTCCAAAGACAAATCTCCAAAAGCAAAAAAGGAAAATCCCAAAAGTTCTCTTTTCGCAAAAGGAAATAATTGTATAAGCCATGGTAAAAATAAGGAACAACAAAGGCATAGGCAAGATTCTTTTTTCCCTTTTGAAAGCGATATTTTGCTAAATAGTATCCCATCTGTATACCAAACAAACCATGCCCCGGTACAGACAAAACCGCTCTTGATAACGCTGTTCCTGCCCCTCCCCTAACAGAGTCTGTGACATAGACAAGATTTTCAATCCATGCAAAACCAAGAGATACAAAAACGGCGTAAACAATTCCATCAAAAGGCTCATTGAACTCGGGATGATGAAAAATCAAGCTGTATAAAAACAACAACTTGATACTTTCTTCAATAAAAGCAGAACTGAAAAAAGCCGTATAAAAGGGGGTTTCCTCATGGGGCAGGAGCCACTCCATAAACCGTCCCACACCACATATGACAAAAGCTGTGTAAATCCCCCAGACAACGCCAAGAAAAAGCATTCTATAGGGCTCTTTTTCATATTTGTCCCGTATATAGAGGTAAAATAATCCTGTGCATACCGGTGCTGTTGCCATTTCCAATAGTCCCATGCCTGCCGCTCCTTTCGTATTTATGGATACTGTTTCCGAAAAACAGCTTCTCATACAAAAATCTGTCCATTTATTTTTTATTATATGGCTTGCATACCTATTGGGAATGTATTTTATATCTTCTTTGCCCACATTCTTACCACAAAATATTTCTCCATCTTTAAATTTAAAACCAAAAGCCGAAAACCTTAGGAAGAATCCCAAGGCTTTTTCTTTTTCAAAAGCATTGATGGTATGCTGCAATAACAGCCTGTACGCCCTCTTCCCATGTACCATTGTTTTCTGCAATGGCTTCTGCCGCTTCTTGATAAATCGGCAGTCTTTTTTTGTACAGTGCCTGTACTGCCTGTCCATTCGGTGCAAGAGGACGTCCATTTCCGCTTTCCAATAAATCCACATCTCTTTTTATCCAAATCACATTACCATTCAATTTTAGCATTTCCATATTCTGTGCGTGTAATACTGCCCCACCGCCTGTTGCCACAACAAGTCCGTTTCTGCCTGCCAACTTCGCAATAACTTCCGTTTCTTTCTCACGAAAAGCATCTTCACCATATTTTGCAAAAAAGTCAGCAATAGGCATTCCAATCTCCTTTACTATCTCTGCATCGGTATCCACAAATTCTTTTTTCATCACATCTGCCAGTTCTTGTCCAAGACTGCTCTTTCCACAACCTGACATACCAATCAACACCAGATTGCTCTGCTTTTCATAAAGCCGTTTTGTTTCTTCTGCTATGATACATTCTGAAAGCTCTTTGCCCAAAAAAATTTCCACAGCATACTTCGCCTGTCCCACAAGCATTTCCAGTCCTCCGATACCGACGCATTCTTTTTTCTGTGCATCTCGTACAAGCTGTGTCCGCAAAGGATTATAAATCACATCGACCACTGCCTCCAAAACGGAAAAAGCAGCCAAATCCAAGGGACTTTCCAGAAATCTCGGATACATTCCCACAGGTGTGGTATTCACAATAATTTGTGCATCTGTATGCTTTGCATAGCACTCCTCATAAGTTATAGTATCTGGTGTATCCTTATAGTATACAATCAATATTTCCGCTGCGCCCATATCTTCAAGCACGGCTTTTACTGCCTTTGCAGCACCACCCTTGCCCAAAATCAGCACTTTCTTTCCAAATGGCACAACAGCGTTATACTCCAAAAGATAACGAAACCCCAAATAATCCGTATTATAACCCAAAAGTCTACCATTTCTATTGACTATTGTGTTGACTGCACCAATTTTCTTTGCTTTTTCGTCTATCTCATCCAAAAAGGGAATGACTGTTTCCTTATAGGGAATGGTCACATTTAATGCTGCAAACTCCCGCTTTGCCAAGAAATCCGCAACTTTGTCTTTTGCCAGAGGAATCAAGTCATAGACATATTCTGCCAAGTCCTCATGTATGAGTTTGGAAAAGCTGTGTTCCAGTTTTTCTCCAATTAAACCGTACTGCATATTGTTTCCTCCTATATTCCACCCATTTTCATATTCCTTCATGAGGTATATCATATATTTTCCCAGAGAAAATGTAAATATTTTCCCAAGATAAAAATAAATATGTATCAATAGTCAGAAATTTTTTCAAAAAATATTTGTATACCGTTCACAGTTTGTTCAAACTATTACGCTATACTAATATCCAGAAAAAAGAAATAGAAAAGAATAATAAGCATATTAAACAAGAAAGAAACCGGAGGAAAATTCGTTATGTATGAGCCTGAAAATAAAGATAAAGAAAATCAAAACAATATAATTGAACCAGAAGAGAATAACACACCTGTAAAAAATACAGTTTCTTCCACAGAGCCAATACAAGACACCGCTTTGTCAGAAGATGCAGTCTCTTCGCAAAGCGAACCAATAGAAACAGAAGTCACTGACATACAGGCAGAGCCTATTCAATCTGAAATGTCTGATACACAGGCAGAACCTATTCAATCTGAAATATCTGACATACAAGAAGAACCTATTCAATCTGAAATGTCTGACACACAGGCAGAACCTATTCAATCTGAAATAATTGCTAGACAAGAGGAAACTGTATCTGAAAACCACTCAGTAAGAGAAGAAACCCAGACAAATTCTTTCCATATGGCAGAAGATACCGGCTGCAAAGAACACGCTGATATCGGTTCTTCCAAAAAGCAGTGCTATGAGGAACATATCAAAAAGCAATGTAGCAAGAAAAATGGTTGGGCAAAACTGGTGGCAGGCTGCCTGATTGCAGGTGTTGCTGCAGGCTCCAGTATCGGGGTAGGTTATGGTGCTATTCAACACTACTACGAAAAAGAAAAGGCAGAAGTCATTTCCCACAGCGATAAACCCTATATCCAAAAAACTGTATCCGGCGAAGGTTTCTCTGCCATTGATGTCATAAAGAAAGTAAAACCTTCTGTTGTCAGCATCTCCACAAAAATCGAAGGTGCAAAGCAGGCTTTCGGCAACTTCTATGTACCCTATGAAGGAAAAGGTGCAGGCAGTGGTGTTATTTTTTATCAGGACAACGAAAAAATCGCCATTGTTACCAATAACCATGTCATTGAAGATGCCAAAGAAGTCTTTATTACATTAGAAAATGACACAACCCTTCCCGCTGTGGTTGTCGGTACAAAAGCAGATGCAGATCTTGCTGTATTAACCGTATCCAGAGCCGATATGAAAAGTGCAGGCATTTCAGAAGTTTCTGTGGCTACTTTCGGAAAATCCGGTGATTTGGAAGTCGGCTCTCCTGTAATTGCCATCGGTAACGCCATGGGTATGGGCTTATCTGCAACAGAAGGTATTCTCAGTGTTGCAGGACTAGACATTGTTACTGAAGGTCAGACTCTCCATGTCATGCAAACCAGTGCCCCCATCAACAGCGGCAACAGCGGCGGCCCCCTCGTCAACAGTGCTGGTGAAGTCATTGGCATCAATACAGGTAAGTATAATTCTTCCATGACAGAAGGCATGGGCTATGCCATTCCCAGTGATACAGTGCTTCCCATTGCAGAAGATTTGCTGACAGATGGCTCTTCTCCTTCTCCGCATATCGGTATTGTAGGAACCAGCATTACAAAAGATGACGCCTCCCTTTATAAATTACCTATTGGCACATTGATTATAGAAGTAACCGAAGGCGGGCCTGCGGATAAAGCAGGTATACAAGCAGGTGACATTATTACACAGTTCAACGGAAAATCCGTTATGGATATGGAAACACTCGTTTCCCTTGTGGAAAAATCAGAAGTAGGCACTTCTGTACCTGTGCATATCATCAGAAATGGGGAAACACCTATCGACGTTACTTTGGTAATTGGGGATAAAAATGTCTGATTTCTGGTAACTGCAAGAGTTGCTTAAAATAATAAGCATGTACAAATTTTCAGTCAAATTCCATATATGACAAGAAAAAATGCAGAGTTCCCGAAAACCGGAACATCTGCATTTTTCTTAGAGATGTTTTTCAGCTCCTTTTTTATCTTTCAAAATACCCCTGTTTTTCCCTCTTTCGTTGACTTCCCTTCTGCTATCGTTTATAATTTATATGTCGTTTTGGAGATTTTTGCCAAACATTTTTTCTAATTTACATTGCATCATAAAACATTTTAAGAAAGAAGGAAAATCTTATGTACAGAACGCTCTACAGCCCACAAGGAGCACATATCAATCTGGATGGCAAGGAAATGATTAACATGGCGTCCAACAACTATCTGGGACTTGCCGGTGATCCTGCCCTTGCAGAAGCTGCAAAAAAAGCAATCGACAAATATGGTGTCGGCCCCAGTGCCAGCCGTAATATTG
Source organism: Anaerotignum sp. (assembly GCA_020024255.1). Classification (GTDB taxonomy): domain Bacteria; phylum Bacillota; class Clostridia; order Lachnospirales; family Anaerotignaceae; genus Anaerotignum. Next base: position 13,831 of record JAHHTX010000009.1, on the reverse strand, counting down.
TAGGGAACTTTGCTATTCATGATGAATTGGAAGAAGCTCTTGCGAAGTTCAAAGGTGTAGAAGCAACATTGGTATTCAACTGTGGCGTATCTGCCAATACAGGTGTAATCCCTGTTTTGGTGGGAAAAGGAGATACCATATACAGCGATGAACTGAATCATGGCAGTATCATTGATGGCTGTCGCCTATCTCGTGCTGCGGTAAAAGTATATCGTCACATGGATTTGGCACACTTGGAAGAACTGTTAAAAGAACCCACAGAAGGCAAAAAACTTCTCGTTGCTGATGCCGTATTTAGTATGGATGGCGATCTTGCCCCTCTGCCTGAAATGGCGGAACTTGCTGAAAAATATGGTGCAATGTTTATGGTAGACGATGCCCATGGTGATGGTGTTATGGGGCCTTACGGTAAAGGGACTGTAGAACATTTCCATCTGCGGGACAAAGTAACGGTAGAATCAGGCTCTCTTTCCAAAGCCTTCGGTGCTGCCGGCGGTTTTGTTGCAGGAACAAAAGAATTTATTGATGAACTGCGTCCCAAAGCAAGAAGCTTCATCTTTACTGCATCTCCCCTTGCTCCCTGTCTGGCAGCCGCAGCTTTGGAAGCCATTCATATGATTGCAGATGATGACACGCTGGTTAGACGTCTTTGGGAAAACAGAGATTATTTTGCAAAACGTATGCAAGATGCAGGCTTAAACACAGGTTCAACGGTAACACCTGTTATTCCAATTATTGTAGGCGATGCAGAAAAAGCAGAGGAACTTAGTGCCCGTCTTTATGAAAAAGGTGTTTATGCACAGGCTATCAAATTTCCTGTTGTTCCCAGAGGTACAGCCCGTCTGCGTATTATGATTTCTGCTGCCCATTCCAGAGAAGATTTGGAAAAAGCCGCAGATGAGATTATTGCAATCACAAAAGAAATGGGTATCATTTCCTAATTTCTGTCCAATAGAAAAGTGCCCTTCTTTTTCCAAAAAGGAGCGGTACTTTTTCTGTTCCCGTTTCACCGTTGTAACTTTTTTCTATTTCATGTATAATAAAATGACCAAAATCTATCTAGGAAAGGAGGATGATTTACGATGAATCAGCCAAAAATTATTACCATTAGCAGACAGTACGGAAGCGGTGGGCGTATTATTGGAAAACAGCTTGCCGAAAAACTGGGTATACCTTTTTATGATAATGAACTCATCAATTTGGCAGCAGAAAAAACAGGATTGTCAAAAGAATGTTTCAAAGAAGCGGAGGCGATATCTGCCGGAAACCTTCTGTTCTCTTTAACAACATTGACACCCACTATCGACTCTTACGGTCTGCCTCTAAACGAGAAAATATTTTTGGTACAATCTCAGGTAATCAAAGATGTGGCAGACCAAGGAAGCTGTGTCATTGTAGGGCGTGCTGCTGACTATGTACTTTCCGAACATCATAACTGTATCAATATTTTTATTCATGCTGATTTAAAAGACCGTGTAGAACGTGCTCTTTCCTTGTACGGTCTGAATGCAAAAAATGCAGATAATGCTGTTCTGAAAACAGATAAAAGACGTGCCAACTACTATAACTACTTCACCGGACAGAAATGGGGCAGATTGGAAAATTATGATATTTCCATCAATACCTCTAAAATCCCACTAGATGATGTCGTAGAACTTTTGGCAAATTATGTAGAAAAAAGATAATTTACATCAAAAAACACCATGAAGGGCAGAACCTCTGCATTACATGGTGTTTTCTTTTACAGTACATACAAAAACATAAAAGCGATGTGGCAGGCACTTCCCAAAAGCACAAATACATGAAAAATCTCGTGGAAACCGAAATATTTGCAAGCGATATTGGGCTTTTTCAAGGCATAAATCACAGCACCAACAGTATAAGCAAGACCGCCTGCCAATAGAAGTGCAATGCCTTTCCAAGAAACCGCTCTTTGCAACGGTACAAAGGCAACAACGGCAAGCCACCCCATTACCACATAAATCAGTGTAGAGAACCATCTGGGTGCATTCATCCAAAAAAATTTCAGGAAAATACCCAAAATTGCCATACCCCAAATTAGTCCAAACAACACCCAGCCCCATATACCATGAAGAGATACCAGACAAATGGGCGTATATGTGCCTGCAATAAGGACAAAAATCATCATATGGTCAATTTTGCGGAGTATTTTTGTTTTTTCGGGAGACACACGAAAAGTATGATATATTGTACTTGCACCATAAAGTAACAATAGGGATATGCCAAATACAGCAAATCCAATAATATGCCACTTTGTAGCTTCCCTTATAGAAAGCGTCATCAACACGATAAATACGGGAATCACCGCAAGGAATCCAAAAAAATGTGTACCTGCACTTCCCGGATCTTTAATTCTTCTTATTGCTTCTTGCATAATAACACCCCTTTATATAGTATTAAAAACTACTTGTTGTATAGATAAATAATACCACTTATAATATAAATATGCAAGTATTTCTTTTTATATATTGCGATATTGTATCAAATCATATAAGATATATATATATCATTCTGTAAGGAGGTGTGGATATGGAGCAAATTTCCTATCACATTATTGAAATTTCGGATATTCCCAATATTGACCTATACATGGATCAGGTTACAACTTTTATGGAGGACGCTCTTTCCTCCTATAAACGAACACCTGACAGCAAGATTTTAACCAAAACTATGATTAACAACTACACAAAAGCAAAAATCTTTCCGCCTCCCATAAAAAAGAAATATAGTCGAATGCACCTGATGATGTTGATTATGATATTCCACCTGAAATCTGTTTTATCTCTAAAGGACATTGGCATACTGTTTACATCATTGCTTTCCACATCTGATTCCGAAGCCATGGCGCAAAAAACAGAACAAGTATATACCGCTTTTATTTCTCTGCAAAAATCTGTACTGCACAAGCTGTATCATTCCGACAATATTTCTTCTTCTCCCCTTGCGGAAATACCGTTGTATAGTGAAGAATCTATGCAGCCCATGCTGCAAATTATGCTATCGGCGATATATGCGGCAGCAGAAAAGCAAATCGCAGAACAGACATTAGACCGTTATTTTGCATAAACATTTTTTATAAAAAACTTATACAAAACAATTATCATAAAAACAGAGAATTTTCAGGCTATAAACAAAGTAGTTTTTACCCCTTTTCGAAAATGCAGAATGGGTTGGGGAGCAAATGGTTTCCCAAATGGAATCTGCCGTGGGAATTCACTTCCCATAAGGAAAAGCAGAAGTTTCAAGGCTTTTTTGCCATTGGAACTTCTGCTCTATCCTTCTGTTTTCCTGTCAATGCCTCCAAATTTTAAATTTTAATATACTGGACATGAATTATTTTCCTATATATAATAAAAAGAGAAAACCTATACTTATTTTATGATTATCATTTGAGGAGGTCTTTATGGAATATACTTTAGGAACTATTTTTGATTTAGATGCACAGCGAATTGCAACAATAAAATTTTACAAAACCGAAAAAGAATTTATATTATTGATTCCAAACGAAATTGTTCCCTCACTCCCCTCTGAAATTTTTTTCATTGCAAATAATAGTAATGAAAAAAACAATTTACCTTGTATGCTCTCTCTTTCTTCCCAAGTATCAACAGAAAAACCGGCACCCGAGGGTAATCAATATATAAAAGGTATACAAATATTTGGCACTTCATCATCTAATTATCGAAACGATGTGCGAATTTCCCTTGATATGGATGTGAAAGTCTATTCCTCTGATTCTACAGAGGAAAAAGACGCTAAAGTGAAAAATATTAGTGCCCGTGGTATTTTACTGATCAGCCATGAGATTTGGAAAAAGGGTAATTTGCTTTCTTTTAACCTACCCCTGTCAAACGAAAATATTCCTTTAGTTGCAGAAATTGTCAATATAATACCTATCGGTACAAAAAATCTCATTGGATATGGATGCCAGCTTAGCAATCTTCCCGAAAAAACAGAATCTATTATCCGACAGTTTATTTTCCATGAACAATTACAACATCGCAAATGTATTAAATAATTCACATCATCGTATGTGGCAAAAAATCCGTAAAAATAGGCAGAGAAAACTCTGCCTCAGACTGTCAAAAAGTTGTTTTATCCCTTTTCAAAAATGCGGAATGGATTGGAAAATGAAGGGTTTCCCATAAGGAAAAGCAGAAGTTTCAAGGCTTTTTTACCATTGGAACTTCTTGCTTTATCCTTATATTCCATGATATCTCTTCTACTCTTGCGGCTTTCATCGAACCCTCAACACTATAATAAGGAATTTTCATTGTTTTGCCATCACGATTTATCCATATACCCATTAAAAATAGATGCAAAAATTACAAAAATTACATTAAACTAAAAAAATCTGTTTCCCTCTTGAATATTTTCGAATACCATTGATCATAATCGCCGGAATCACAATATACTTACGCAGAATTCCAACTGCAAAAGGACTTGTTTTTTCATGACTTCCCATTAACAAAACATTGTGTTTTATATGTTTCCCTGTTATTTTTTGAAAAGCACTTGCCCAAATATCACTTTGGAGCATAAAACTTGTTCATTTAATCCATAAAACTTTTTTCAAAAACTGCTTATCCTTTTGATGTACACTACAAAAATATTTTTACCCTGTGTGCTAAAGGAAACAAAAAACCAACACTGCAGTTTCGATGATACACATTTTTCGTCCAAAACCCACATACAAAAGACCATTTTGACTATTTTGTATGGCTACTGTCGGAATACCAAAATCAGAAAACGATAAACGGAATTTAGGAATTTATCACCGCTTGGTACATAAACAGAGATGGATAGCTTGGATTCGGCTCTGCCGTTTTTTTCAAAAAAAGATAATTGGTTTGGTTGCCTTGCCTCTGTGTGATCTCATCTGCCAGAGCAGCTTTATTTTGCTCCGATGCAGGGATTTGTGTTTTGTACAAGATGTATCAAAATGCAAATTAGATACTGTCTGTTGGTAGAATCCCAAAAGCTGCTCCGCACTATATTCCTTTTATATGGGGGGTTATATCACCCCTCCCCAAAGGCGTGTTCCTTGCCTGTCCAATCAAAGGGTACCTCAAACGCCCAGTTCTCCTGTCTGCTTGTTGCTCTGTTCAAAAGCATCATACCAACATAGTTTGGCCCCAAATAGAAATAGTCCTGTTTATCCCAACTGATCTTTGAAGGCAGCTCATCTGCAACATATTGGTAGTCCCACTCCTCCGGTACTCCTTTCAGCAAGTCCTCAGGCTTGTCCACACATTGAACCAAATCCTCCCATGTGCAAATATCCGATAAGCGGAGAAACCTCTGTTCTGATATGCTAAAGGTTACGCCATGCCACAGTTCTACGCCACGGCTTCCCCCTTGTGCAGCATCAATATGGAGGCAGATACTTACGATATCCTCATTTGCAAATGTTATGTTGTAGGAATTATGAAAATTTTGACAGCCCTCAAAGTTTCTCAATGCTTCTTCATCCTGCCCACAGAACAGCTCCTCAAACAGCAGCGTATTGACAGTTTCCTCAAATGGGGAATCGTCTGACACAAAGACAGGATAGCTGATGAACACATCATCAAAAGAGATCTGCTTTTCTTTGATAGAATACGTTTCAAATTGTACCTCTGTGATGTGAGGCATATCTTGTACTTGCTCCAGTGTTTTATCAATAAAGGTGTACTTGCCCAAGTTTTCAGACGAAAAGCGGGTTCTGCCTTTGTTGGCAACAAACCAATCCAGTAAGACACGGTCAAAGAGGAAGTTTTTCATCTCCGTATTTTCCGGATTGGATGTGGTATAAGTCAACGTTTTTTTGTCTGGTCTGTAATCATACAAATACCATTCTCTACTATCTTCTGTTTCTATATCATACCCGATATACATCTGGGGTTCATCGGTATGAAAAGTAAAATGAATGCTATGACCATCTTCCAGAAAGTCTTTATCATAGCTTTCAAACACCATATTGCCTAACCAAATAGATCCGCTGTCCGCATCACGCTGTGGTGTACGAAGCTGTGGCATATCCTGGAACAGCCTTCTGTAGTATCCAAAATGAGACGCAACCTCAGAGAATACTGAATCTTGGTACACTCGGCTATAGTACATCTGGTCAAAGACATTCTGTTCCCGGATAAAAGTGCAGTAACTGCGATAACCCAAAAATACCAGAATGACCGCCACGATTCCCAATACCAGCTTTGACCGTTTAGAAATCTTTTTCATCAATCCCCCTCCATTCGTATATGCCATTTTTTCAGGATTTTCATGAAACTATCTGTTCTCTCTCATTGTGTTTTCAGCATCAATCCTATAACAGTCCCTTGACCTGATTGTAAAAATAAACGCAGTCATTCTCCTCTGTATCAAACAATTTCAAATCAGATTATCCCTGTATTTCCCTTAGGAACTCCAGTTCTCTTTTCAGCCATTTTGCATTCTTTTCATAAAGCAGATCGTAGTTCTGGTCTGTATAATAATCCTTTGGTGCAATGGAATTATTCTGTCCTTGGATCACATGGGGAGAATCACTTGGACAGCCCAAGCTGATCCATAGCTCTGTCAATGATATCAATCCATCTACACAGTTTTCTTTTTTCTCTTTTAATGCCTCATTTACAATAACAGCTCTTAACTTCCGCCATTCAAGCTCATTTGTTGTATCCTCTTGAGCAGCCAGCCGTTTCAGAAGAACACTAATATCGTCTTTTTCGCTAGGATATGTGCTTGCCAGCTCACACACTGCAATTTGCCCATTCCCAGCTTCCAGCTGCTCGATTGCGTATGCTATGGCATCTTCTCGTTGAAGGTATCCATCACATATTGCAATAGAAAGCAGACGCCATGTGATCGGCAGCCCAAATTGCTTTATACATTCCAGTGTCATCATCGTTTATGGACATCTCCTTTCATATTTTGTTTTCATAAACATTTATGGCAGAAATAAAAGCCGACAAGGGGCGGGCACTCTGAACTTCATTCAGAGCACCTGCCCCTCGTTTTGACTATACCCTTGAGGGGCAAGCTATTTGTATCAATTTAAGAGAAGGAAATCAGGACAGCTTTCTAACACCGACCTGCTCCAACCAGTCTTGCAGGTTTTTTGCAGGAAAACCAGAAAAGGCATAGCATTTGTTATTTCTATCGTACAGGTAGACAAATGTTGCAAACAAGACTCGCTTTGTATCGTACCCAGTCACTTCTGAAAGAGGCAGATCCATGTACACATGGTTGCTCCACGATTCATAGTAGCACACACGCTGATTGGTCACATAGATTGTTCCTCTGGTTGGCTGACGGGTCACAGACTGTCTGTGCTTATGTGCCATCATGCCACTGCCCACTAATGTTTCATTTTCTTGTAATTGGAAATTCGCCATTGTTATTTTCCTCCTTCTGTTATTTTCCTAAAGTTCATCCCATTCAGTACAGCTTGGTAAGTTTCCTTTTTCTGCAAACTCCAGAACAATCTGTATTGCCAACTTTTTAGGAATCACATAATCATTGTAAATCTCAATTTCTTCTGATGGGGTATTGGTATAAAAGATAGTAATTCCTTCCAAATCCAAGTTCATTTCAGCATCATCGGAAAATGCCTGTAACCCGGCAGATTCATCAGATGGAATAAAACTCACATATGCATATATTTCATTTATCAACACTGCCAAATAGGGATACGGTTTCTGATCTTGCGAAATCAGAAATTCATTTACACCATCAATAGACTGATTCAGTGTTTTCCGTACTTCATGTAATTCGGTACATACACTTTTCCCCAAAAAATGCTCTATCATGATTTTTTTCATATCAAATCTCCTAATTAAGTTTAACAAAACGTCATATCAATGTCTCCTTGGCAATCTTCTCCATATCCAGCTTCTTTCCAAAAAACTCCTGAATGGGAAAATCAGGAACCAGCTTCTTTTCTTTCGAATAGCTTTGTGAAGCATAGAATGGGCGAAAAATGAAATCTGTTCCCAATTCTGCACGGAGTTCTGGATCTACACTGCTTTCAAAGTAGTCGACCACCTCTTGCCGCAGTGTTTGGGGAATGTCCTCAAATACTGTCTCTGTGAGCTGGAGTACGATGGTATCTCCAACTTCTTCTGTTCTGAAGCAAGGTGCATGCAAGATCGTATCCCGCCCCAGCAGGTCAATATAAGGCTGTCCAAAATACGTGCGCCATTTCAGTGCCGGACAACGCTCAGAAAGAATATCAGGAATAAAACTTCTTACTGTGCATGTGCTGGGAATGGAGCCAGAAAGAAAATCAGGAATAAAACTACTTTCTGTGCATGTGCAGGGGAGGGAACTGGTATAGTCATAAATTTCAGCGTGCACCGGAGGGAATAAGTGAACCAGATCGTTGCAGAAATTGATAAACTGCTGCATATACTCTGGGCGTTTCTGCAAAAAAGGCTTGGAGATGATTACTGAGATATGGTTGAATAAAACATCTCGCGACCAGTTTGCCCAATTAATGCTATACTCGATCTTGCTGGGGTTCTTTCCCTTTATGGCCAGAGAACCCTCATGATACTGGCTTTCCAGCTGCTCCTCTGAAAGGTCTTGTCCGTAAAACCAAGCCCGAAATAGGTCATCCTTCTTATTCTCATCATAGATCTGTTTCAGTGGCTCGTAATTTCCGTACTTCACTGGACGATAATAGTATCCATATGAGTCAACTAGATTAAAAAAATCTTTTGCTGCTTTTTTGTTGTGAAAAGGCTTTGTTGTACGTAGGAGAAATTTAACTATTGGTTTTGCCGGTGTGATAAATGCCATTATGGTACCTCCCAAATTATTTTCTTGTGCCTATTTTCCTTTTTGATCTACTATAACATAACATGTATACATGATTTTTTGCTGTGCTATTTAAATTATTTATGGGGTTCTGCATCAGGGATATGCACTTTTGGTGCTTTTGGACTATTCGCTCCTGTTGGATCAACACAGTATGAACCTGATTTATCGTGCCACCTTCCCTTTGCATCTTATTTGTCAGTATTCCCACTAGTATCAGTATACATTATGCGGTCTTTATTGTCAGTACCCATACGCTGTCATATCCTGTCGGATTGGCATAGAATACAAGGCTATTGGCACAGTAAGTATACAGATTCACCCCGTCGCCATAATAGGTATCCTCTTATTTTGATATCCCATACGATTACGCTAATTTAGTTAAGCTATACCATCTTTGTATAATCAGGAAACCCATTTATTTCATGTAAGGATCTGCCTTACTCTTCATTGTTGCCTAATTCAAAAATCGTTCTAGTGGTATTTCCCTTTTTGATTTAGTTGTTCTATCTTCTCCATCAATTCTATATCTTCATCTGTTGCTGTATCACCTATTTCTCCCTGATCTTCTATCAATCCAAAAGAAGCAGCTAAAAAAGAGAGCAGATCCTTCGCTTCTATGCCAATATAAGTTGTAAAATAAACTTCACTTTATCTTCCAAGCTACAGGAGATGCCGAACACTTTTTGATAGAGTTCTCTTGTTTTTGTATTTTTTCCATTGTATTGAATCGCTTCAGAAATGAAGCAAAACATTGAAGGGTTCAATGGCTCCCAGTTCATGTCGGACACTCCTCCCTTGGATTAACATATACACGTTTCGCTTGACTTAAATCAACTGAGAATACCAAAATTATATCATAAAACGAAAAATTTTAATATTTTTTTGTGAAAATGATGATGTGATTTTTATAAATCATATAAATCAGAACAGAAAGTGGCAGGTGATACCGCTGTCTATACATACAAGCATTACTTGTTGGTGGTAGTCCCCATCACGCTCTTTGCACACAGAATTTCATTCTGTGGCAGTACATCTTCAGACACTTTTTATTAACCGTCCCTTCTTCCACTGATCTTGTTCTTTTTTACTCTCATTTGACTGTTCAACCTCTATATGTAAAGTCCGATAAGCACCTGATTTCGAAGTTTTTGTCATATTTCATGATGGTATGGATATTGTCTTCTGGGAAAAGATGTGTTTGCCACACTTTTGTAATCAACCTAGAAAATAACTTTGCTGTTTCAGAGATATCTAACAGTATTATCACTCAATATGCTCAATACGCTCTCGCCTTTTACAGTGTCGATTTCCCGTTCTTTCCTGCACATTTATATTAATTTCCAATTTTTTGGTAATAAGCAATGGTTTCCTTTAATATCCCGAAAATTTCTTTCCATCAATATATTCTTGTACCAAACTCATTGTTCTTTCTGTTGGAGCGTTTGTATCCAATATTGCAATCGCCAAAGCGTCATTTACAAATCTTTTCACAGCCCATGTAAAATCAAAAAAAATGATTCATGTGCCAAGGTTGTTTCCATATAGAAACAACCACCAACTTATCTCTCCCTCATTGCGCTTTGAATATTCCGAAAGCATCTCCTTGACTACAATCTCAGACTTAAATGCCACCTCTATCTTTGCAGAAATTGCCTGACAGCGTTCTTCAAGTACTTTCCCTATCTTACAAAAATACCGGGTCAAGAGGATTTCTTTGTCGTTTTAACGACCAAATGTACTATATTTACATGGGAGAACGACTGATACCGGCTGATTTTTTTCTAAATAAGGTAAAAAAATTTGCCAGCGGAAATACCTTTCCAGCCGGCAAATCTATTTTCATACATAACAGAGCGCATACAATAAAATTATTTCGCATCCCTATCCCAAGGCTGCATTGCGCCACCTTCATAGGCAGGGCGACAAGTACGTGCAAAGATATTCAGACAGCCCTTCTGTTCTTTTAAAGGAGGGCATACCCATTTTTCACGTCTTGCTGCCAGTTCTTCATCAGAAACTTCCAAATTTACAACACCTTTTACAGTATCAACAGTTACATAGTCGCCATCTTCTACCAGCGCAATCACACCACCCTCATAAGCTTCCGGAGAAACATGACCTACCAAAGCACCATGGCTGAATCCAGAGAAACGTGCGTCTGTAACCAAACCAACACTCTTATGCAGACCATGTGCAACCAGAGCGTCATTAGACAGCATCAGTTCTTTCATGCCGGGAGCACCTTTGCAACCTTCATAACGCATTACAATCACATCACCGGGTACAATTTCTCCGGCAATAATTGCATGATACGCCTTGGTGTCATTATCGAAACATTTTGCTTTACCACGGAATACACGCATTTCTTCCGGCACGCCTGTGGGACGGATAATTGCACCATCAGGTGCCAAATTACCACGCAGAATCTGAAGACCGGGCAGGTCATACAGAGGGTTATCCAAAGAACGCAACAGATCACTGCTCTTTACGTGAACATGTTTCAGCAGTTCTCCCCATGTTGTACCCGTCATAGTGGGAACATCTAGGAACAGTTTGCTTTCCAGCATTTTCATTACTGCCAGTGCACCGCCTGCATGATACAGATCATTGATTGTATAAGGACCGCTGGGGATAACACCTACAATACAACGGATTTCTTTTGCATACTTTTCGAAATCTTCCATACTGATGTCAATGCCCAGTTCATAACCCAATGACAGAATATGCAGCAATGCATTTGTAGAACCAGCAATTGCCATATCGAAAATAATCGCATTCAGCAGGGTTTCCCGTGTAATGAGCTGAGAAGGACGCATATTCTTTTTTACCATTTCGACCATATACATACCTGCTTCACGGGCTTTGCGTATCTTCAGGCTATCTACTGCAGGAATGCAGGAGGTGCCGGGCAGCACCAGATTGAAAATTTCACCCATCATCTGCATAGTGTTTGCAGTACCCATGGAAGGACAAGCACCACAGGTAGGACATACACATTCTTCCAGTTCCATCAATTCTTCATTGCTTTTTCCGCTGAAACGGGCAACGTCTACGTCTGCTTCTACAACCTGCTGACCGCAGTAATTACCGGCAGACATACAACCGCCAGTAACAACCATTGCAGGAATATCCAGACGTGCTGCTGCCTGATAACAGCCTGCAATGATGTTATCGCAGGAAGCAACCATACAAACACCATCAAACTGATGCACTTTGCTGACTGCTTCCACAGACATGCAGACAATATCACGAAGAACCTGTTCATATTTCATCTCTTCAACACCATTAGGGATGTTGCCACATGTTGCAGGAATACCAAATTCTACAGGGATACCGCCCGCTGCCCAAATCCCCTGTTTTACTGCTTCTGCAATCTGACGCAGATGGGCAGTTCCGGGAGAACCTTCCTGAAAAGAGTTAGGTACACCAATATGAGGTTTTGTACGAATATCCAGATCGCCATATCCGGCTGCTTTCATCATAACACGACGATGTGCACCACTTTCACCATTCCAAAATTCGGGACCGTATTTGCTCATTGTATGATCCTCCTTTATTTTTCTTTGATATAATCAGATGGCATCAAAAGTTCTTCTGATGCAATTTTTTGAGTAACTTCATTCACAAAATAATCTGCAGAAATTTCTGCAAAAGAAACTGAAATATCTTCCGGACGCCAACCACATGCATCAACCAAGCATTGGTTCAGTTTCTTTGCCATTTCAACTTTTGTTTCTTCAGTTCTTCCTGGATATAAAGCTACAGAAATGTGCGGCATATACAAAACCTCCTTATTCCCACATAGTTCCAACTTTTGCAGCAACTGCTTTATCATAAATCGCTTTTGCTGCCATCAGATCCTGTGTACCAATACCAACTGTTTCAAAGACAATAATTTCCTCATCGTTTTCACGACCTGCCAGATTGCCAAGGAGTACATCTCCCAGCTCGCCAGTGAAAGCGTTTTCAGAAATGGTGCCATCATTCAAGGGAATGATAATATCACCGGATTCAGCCAGAACTGCTGACTGAGAGTCAAAATAAATTTTGCTTGCACGAGGCAGAATCTTGGGATCCATTTCCTGCATATGGGGCTGATAAGCACCAACACAGCTAACTGTACAGCCGGGTTTTACTTTATCTGCATTAAACACAGGTTTCAGAGAAGGTGTCATGGTAACCAGAATGTCTGCGCCCTCTACCGCTTCATCAGAAGAAACAGCGGCAATCAGCTCTGCACCATAGGAACCCAATTCCTGACGCATACGTTCTACAAAGGAATGCAAACGCTCCGAATCCAGATCGAAAATCTTTACAGTTTCCAATTTACGTGCACAAAGCATTGCTTCCAACTGTGTTGCAGCCTGACCACCTGTACCGATCAAGGCACCAACTTTTGCATCTTTACACGCCAGTACATCAAATGCAGCACCAGATGCAGCACCTGTACGCAGCTGTGTCACATATGTACCATCCAAAACGGCAGAAACCAGACCTGTTTTTGCATCAATTAACAGCACTTGTGCCGGTGCTGTCGGCAATCCAGATTTTATATTGTCTGGGAAAATATTGACAATTTTTAAAGAAGCACTGTCAATATCCTCAACATAAGCAGGCATAAACAAAAGTGTACCATTGTGTTTGCTTGCCTGAATATTGGTTCTCAAGGGAACCTCACTCTTTCCCTGAGAATACAACATAAATGCTTTTTTTACTGCTTCAATGCTTTCTTTCATGGTAAAGATACTTTGAATATCTTTACGATTCAGCAACAACATAAGTGATCCTCCTTTCTATCCATAAAACATTTATAAGGACTTTCCATCATTCCATATTCATTCTTCAGTACTTCTCCCTCTCGCGACATAGGGAAAGAAACATGTTTCCAAAGTTGTCCTTGACCATACTTCTTTTTCATCGATTCGATATTGAAATGTCACCGACAATCTTCACTCGTCTATCTTTTATCATTCTTTCATAAATAGTCAATAATTTTTTCACAATATAACAA
>JAHHTX010000085.1 GCA_020024255.1 Anaerotignum sp. | reverse complement strand
AAAATACGTGAGTCACAGCACCAATCAATTTTCCATTTTGCAAAATTGGACTGCCGCTCATGCCCTGCACTATCCCACCTGTCTTTTCTAAAAGTTTTGGGTCTGTCACATGAACTACCATACCTTTGGCATCACCTTTGCTGAAACGGTTTATCCGTTCAATTTCCACTTCATATTCCTCCACTTGCTTTCCTTGTATATTGGAAAGAATCGTTGCCTTACCCGTCTTGACTTCTTCTTGCAAACCAATGGGATAACTGTCGCCTGTAAAGGCTACGGGCGTTGTCACATTGCCGTAAATACCAATGTCTGTATTTTTTTCGATTTCTCCGAGAATATGGTCAGTTTTCAATGTGCCATTCAATTCTCCCGGTGTCCCTTTCTGTCCTTTTACAATTTCTGTCAGGCTGGAATCAGTAATCTTGCCTTGCTTCAGTTCCATCAAGCCACCTGTGTCCACATCATAAATACCATGTCCCAAAGCAGCAAAACGGTCTGTTTCTTCATCATAAAAGGTAACCGTCCCAATACCTTGAATACTGTCTCGTATCCAAACCCCTAACTTGCAGGTGTCATCAATACGGCTATAAATCGGTTTTGCCTTTACCGTCTGTTCCTGCCCATTTCTTCTTAAACGAATGGTAAGCGGTTTTTCCCCGTTTTGTTCCACTGCGTTCAAAAAATCCTCTTTGTTGCCCATGGGAATTTTATTCACTTCCAATATCATATCCCCTGTTTTCAAAATTCCCTTACATGGTTCTGTTTTTTTCCCGTCACGCCCTTCCACAAAGCCTGTACCCAAAACCAAAAGCCCATCAGAATCCATTTGTACGCCTACAGTTTGTCCCGAAGGAATCACTTCCGTTCTTGGCAAAACCTCAACGTTTACGGTTTTGACAGGCATAGCATTAAACAGGTAAAATGTCATTTCCCCCTTGCCCTGCTGCAAAGGTTCTGCTGTAATAGATGTGCCAAAATCCAAATGGAGATTGTCCGCCGTAGGTTTTGTGGTAACACCCAAAACTTCGACACTATCCTCGGCTTTTGCTGAAATGGGAAAGCGCATATCCATTTTCACATCTCTACCTTCCATCAAAGTCAACTGATTGGGCAGAAGCATACGCAAACAGAGCCATGTCCCCAAAATAACAACCAAAAAAGCCGTGAAAAACCACAGCCAATGCCTTTTTTCCCTTATCTGCAATCATAAGACCTCCACTCCTGTCATATTTTTTTGAAACAAAACTGTTTCTTTTTTTAATTTGACCAAAGGAAAAAGAGATATACAGACCAATGTTACCGAAAAAAGGAAATCCCCAAAACAGCAATGTTTTTTTCATACGGGAACCTTTGGTTATCTTCCAAAAAATACCAAAAATTAAAAACGGACAGAATCTCTGTACTGTCCGTTTTAGCTCTGTATTTTATTTATTCTTAGCGAACTTTCGGCAGAAAACCAACTCGTTTCTGTACTTTTGACAAAGTACGTTCTGCAAGTTTGCTTGCACGTTCTGCACCTTTCTTAATGACTTCATCTAGGTAGTCTTTATTCTTTTCCAAATCTCTTACCCTTTGCTGAATGGGTTCCAAATTGGCTACAACAGCCTCTCCTACAGCAGTCTTAAAAGTGCCGTAGCCTGCTCCGGCAAATTCTTTTTCTGCCTCAGCAATAGTCTTACCTGTACAAGCACTGTAAATACCTAACAAATTGGAAATTCCCGGTTTGTCTTCACTAAAACGAACTTCATCTTCAGAGTCTGTCACGGCACGTTTAATTTTATTCATAATTACAGCAGGTTCATCCATCAATATAATGGTATTGTTTTTGTTTTCATCAGATTTAGACATTTTCTTTGTAGGCTCCTGCAATGCCATAACCCTTGCACCCACTTTGCCAATATAGGCTTCAGGAATTTTGAAAGTATCCCCGTAAATGGTGTTAAATCTGCCTGCAATATCCCTTGTAATTTCCAAATGCTGTCTCTGGTCTTCCCCAACAGGAACCAAATCTGTCTGGTACAACAGGATATCTGCTGCCATCAGGACAGGGTATGTATACAGCCCTGTATTGATATTATCTGCGTGTTTTGCAGCCTTATCCTTAAACTGTGTCATACGGTTCATTTCACCCATATAAGTATAACAGTTCAAAATCCAGCCAAGTTCTGCGTGCTGGGAAACATGGGACTGATAATAAATGGTATTTTTTTCTGGGTCAAGACCTACAGCCAAATATTGTGTCAAGAGGTCTTTTGCCTGTTTCCGCAGCTTTACAGGGTCTTGTCTAACAGTAATGGCGTGCATATCCACAATGCAGTACAAGCAATCATAATCATTCTGTAAAGCCGTCCAATTTTTCATGGCACCCAAATAGTTGCCCAAAGTAATCATGCCCGAAGGCTGCATACCACTGAATATTCTCTTTTTTTCTTCCATTGCTGTTTCCTTCCTCTCTCCAATTTTTATTTCTTTTCTTTATATTCTGCATCAATATATCCGCTGTCTACAGGAATAACAAATGCACAAATTAAATAGCCAAACAGTCCTGTCAACCCACCTGTACACAGGCTGACAAAAACCCATACAAGGCGAATCAATGTTGAATCAATAGAAAAATATTCCGCTATACCACCGCAAACTCCAGATATTTTTATATCTGAATTGGAACGATATAATTTCTTCATTATCATACATCTCCTTTTTTATTTTAAATAATCATGACTCAAAAAACTAAAAAATTTATTTTCTGCAACTATAATATGGTCAGCCACCTCTATATCAATTTCCTGCAACACTTTCCGCAGTCTTGTTGTCAACTCTACATCTGCAAAAGAAGGTTTGTTACAGCCACCGGGATGGTTGTGCATCAATATGACAGATGCTGCCCGATATTTTAATGCTGCTTCCACAACCATTCTGGGATGTACCAAAGCTTCGCTGACCGTTCCTTCCGAAATCAAAGAACAATGGATAACACGTCTTTGACTGTCCAAACAGAGTACATAAAACCGTTCATAGTGATAGTCTCCCAATAAATCCACAGCGTATGCACCAGCTTTTTGCACAGAGTCTATTGCCACAAGATTTTTCCATTGTGCCTGCTTATATCTGCGCATCAATTCCATTTGCAGACAAATCAAAATTGCTGTACTTTCTTTGACACCACATCTGCGGGAAATTTCAACTGCATCGGATTCCAAAAGCATATTTAAAGAACCAAATTCCCGAATCATTCTATGTGCCAGTGTATTGGTATCACCACGAGGTACTGCACTAAACAACAGCATTTCCAAAAGCTCATGGTCAGCAAAACCTTCTCCGCCTTCTGTTAAAAATCGTTTTCGCATCCGCTCTCGATGCCCTTTATGGAGATTTTCCTCCCCCATATTTATCCCTCAATTTCCAAATGCTTTGTTAATACGGACAGTTTGCCGTCGTAGATAATGGTAAGAAGGCTTTCCAAACGACGTAATGCCGTTTTTACCACATCTTCTATAATCAGTCCCTCATCTCTTGCATCTGCCAATTCTGCCAAATCCACTACTTTTACAAACCCGTTGGGGTATATGATGACATCTGCCAAAAGATCTGTAAATATATAGCTATTTTCTTCCTTCGTCGTTTCTATGATATCACAATAATAGTAAACCAATTCCTCTGCATCATTCAAAAACTTGCTAACTTTATATCCTTCTTTTAGAAAATAGCAGGAAATACCATGACTGAACGCTGCCTTTGGACGAAAAACATTCCATTTTGTAATCAAAATGTCTGAATCCTCATAAACCAAAACATCATCTTTCAACTCCAGTGTTTCCATTGGAATAAATCGTTTTCTGTACAGCTTTGGCGAACACATTGCAGTCATCTCCTTCTCTTTATTTTCATTTTTCAATGTTCCTCTTACCAATACAAGATACTTTTTTATTATAAAGAATTATGCAGCAAAATACAAGTACTCCCTTCAGAAAATCGCAAAGATAAAAAACCCCATCCACAAGGGATGGGGTGCTTTCGCACAACCGTAATATTCAGTATCGAAGTATGATCAAACGTGGTAATATATTACCATTTAATGGGTTTCCCCTCTTTTTTCCAATGATGAAATTCTGCTGCTGCAGTAAACAGTACGTCTGTAGAAGAATTCAGACCTGTTTCGCAAGAGTCCTGAATAACACCGATAATGAAACCTACACCAACAACCTGCATTGCCACATCGCTGGAAATACCAAACAAAGAGCAAGCCAGAGGAATCAACAGCAAAGATCCGCCGGCAACACCGGAAGCACCACAAGCCGAAATTGCTGCAATTACACTCAGCAAGACTGCTGTAGGCATATCTACAGGAATGCCCAATGTATATACAGTAGCCAATGTCATAATTGTAATTGTAATCGCTGCACCACCCATGTTAATTGTTGCACCCAAAGGGATGGAAACAGAGTAATTATCTTCATTCAACCCTAATTCTTCACAAAGTTCCATGTTGACAGGAATGTTTGCCGCAGAGCTTCTTGTGAAAAATGCAGTAATAAAAGAGTCTTTTAGACATTTGAATACCAATGGGAATGGATTCTGTTTAATCTGCGTAAATACAATAATGGGATTTACAATGAATGCAATTACTGCCATAGAACCTACCAAAATCGCAATCAGACGACCATATGTAGCAAAAATACCCAGACCGTTCTGAGATACTGTGGTAAATACCAGACCCATAATACCAAAAGGTGCAAAGCTGATTACCCATCTAACAGCTTGGGAAATAGCTTCTGCAAAGTCGTTGATTCCCTTCTTTGTTGCTTCGGAAGCAGGTTTCAAAGCCAGACCGAAAATAACTGCCCAAGCCAAAATACCAATATAGTTTCCGTTTACAATAGAACCGATGGGATTGGATACTACATTCAGCAGAAGTGTTTTCATGACTTCGCTGATACCGCCAGGGGCAGGTGCTGCTGCTTCTGCTGCTTCAGGCAAAATCAGTTCTACAGGGAACAAGAAAGATGCAATAACTGCTACTACAGCAGATGCAAACGTACCAATCAGGTACAGAGCAACAACTCGACCCATGTTTGCACTGCCACCTTCTTTATTGTTAGCCAATGCACCCATAACCAGGAAAAATACCAGAACGGGAGCAACAGCTTTTAGGGCATTTACAAAAAGTTCGCCCAGAATACCGATTGCTGTAATCTTGGGAACAGTTGCACCCAAGATAGCACCGATGATTAAACCACCGATAATTCGTTTTACTAAGCTAATGCTATTCCATTTTTCAAAAAGATTCATGATTCCGTCTCCTATTTTCTTTGATTTTCAGATAATGAAACATACGGTTGTATACGAAAATTTCAAAAGAAAAAGTATGAAATATATAAATATATAGAAGTATGGCAGCTGCAACAAAATCAACGGCAGCCAAATACTTTTTCACAAAGTTTTTTACCTGTTGGTGTAACTGCAAGTCCTCCCTCAGCTGTCTCTTTCAGTGAGTTTGACATAGCATCTCCGATTTTTTTCATGGCAACAATAACTTCGTCAGCAGGAATTGCACTTTCAATGCCTGCAAGTGCAAGTTCAGCTGCCACAAAAGCATTTGCCACGCCTGCGGCATTTCTCTTAATACAAGGAATTTCCACAAGCCCTGCTACGGGGTCACAAACAAGCCCCAAAATATTTTTCAGTGCTATAGCACAAGCATGTTCACTCATTTTCGGTGTACCACCGCAAAGTTCTACAAGAGCTGCTGCCGCCATAGCACTTGCTGCACCGCACTCTGCCTGACAGCCGCCTTCCGCTCCGGCAATGCTTGCATTATTTGCAATAACCATACCTACAGCAGATGCTGTGAACAAAGACATCACAACTGTTTTTTCTTCGATATTTCTTTCTTCTGCAATAGTCAGAAGTGCCGCAGGAAGAATCCCACAGCTTCCTGCCGTAGGTGCTGCCACAATGCGTCCCATGCAGGCATTTGTCTGGGAAACTGCCAGTGCCTTCGCCATAGCAGTACCAAATATTTTACCGCAGATATTTTTGCCTTCCTCCACGGCACGCTTCATTTTAAAAGCATCGCCGCCTGTCAAACCGCTTGCAGAACGCTTATTGGGGTCAAGTCCATCTTGTACGGATTCTTGCATAACCTGAAAAGCCCGTGCCATAGTTTCATACATCGCTTCCGGTGTATTTTCTGCCGCCTCTGCCTGTTCCTGCAAAACGATTTCAGAAAGGGGCTTCTCTGCTTGTTCTGCTGCCGCAACCAATTCTGCTAAAGAATTATATTGAAACATACTGTTTCTCCTTTCTTAAATTGCTTTTAAAATTGTAGATGCAAAAATATGCGGATTTTCCAAAATGGCTTCATTCAAAGATTCATTGATGTTTCCGTCAATTTCAATGGTCATCACCGCAGTACCACCCTTACGGTCTCTGCATAAAGAAAAACCATGAATATTGACTCCTTTTTCCGCCAAGATATTGGTGACAACCGCAATCATGCCAGGTACATCTTTATGCGGAATTACCAATGTATCAGATTTCCCTGTAATATTTACCTCTGTACCATTGATTTTATTGATGATGATATTACCACCACCAACAGATGCCCCCTGAACCAAAGCTTCCTTTCCTTTTTCATCAATCAATGTGATTTCCGCTGTGTTGGGATGTGCACCATCAATTTCCGTCTCCTCAAAGGTAAAAACAAGACCTTCTTCCTTTGCAATCTCCAGACTGTTTCGGATACGGGCATCGTCCGTTTCCATACCAAGAATACCAGCAATGACAGCCTTATCTGTACCATGTCCTTTATAGGTTTTTGCAAAAGAGCCGCTGAAACAAATCCTTGCTTTTACAGGCTTTGTGCCCAAAATGGATCGTGCATACTTTCCAATACGGACAGCTCCTGCCGTGTGTGAGCTGGACGGTCCAATCATAATTGGGCCAATAATATCAAATGCTTGCAGCATAAAAAACCTCCTCTTGTGTAATTTGCTGCCAGAATATTCATATTTTCATTTTCCGGCAAAGAATAGAACAAAAATTATTAAATTGTTAATTTTTTCTTATATATTCTAAACTAATATAATTATATATTATAAAAACCTACAAAGTCAATAG
>JAHHTX010000084.1 GCA_020024255.1 Anaerotignum sp. | reverse complement strand
AAAAAAAGGCGTTAGAGCATAAAACAGCCTTTGCAAAAAAATGGAAAAAATGCTGAAAAAGAAAAGAATTGACGCAGGCAGAACTTGCCACTTTAGGTATGAGGCAAATGCGGTGACAAATGATGAATTTGGCAGGACAGAACCTTGTTTTTCCGATTTGTTTCTTCTTGCGAACGGTTTGGATATTTCTACAGACATTTTCATGGGGGAGAGCGAAAGGGAAAAACAAAAAGGTATCTGTTCCTTTCATTAAGGAAAGATACCTTTTTCTTTCTGTTTTATTTATGCTGCAAAAAACTGTTCATGCCATACCAGGAACATATAGATTGTCCAAATTTTACGACTATTATCCACTTTGCCGTTTTTATGATCATCTAAATATTTGACAATTTCCTCTGTGTTGAAAAATTCTGCTGCCGCAGGAGAGGTAAAGGCTGCTTTCACTTTGTTGTAGCAGGCATCTTCCCGCAGCCAAATGCGTATGGGTACAGGGAAACCAAGTTTTTTCTTTTCTGCCACCATATCGGGAAGGTAGCGATGTGCCGCCTGCCGCATGGCAAATTTTGTGTTTTCCTTTGTTACTTTGTACTCTGTGGGGACGGTTCTTGCCACATCAAAAACATCTCTGTCCAAAAATGGTACACGCACTTCCAAAGAGTGTGCCATACTCATTTTGTCTGCTTTTAAGAGAATGTCCCCAATTAACCAGAAATGAATATCGATATACTGCATTTTGGTTACATCGTCCTGATCTTTTACTTTATCGTAAAAAGGCTTGGTCAAGGTAGTGTGAGGATATTTGCCTGTAGGATTTTTCAGTATTTTTTCCCGTTCTTTTTCCTGAAACATAAAGGCATTGCCGATAAAGCGTTCCTGCAGGTCTTTGCTGCCACGAATCAGGTAGTTTCTGCCTTTGATTTTGGGCATTACCTTTGCCACAGCTCCCAGTCCTTTCCGAATGGGCCGAGGCAGTCTGGTGAGGGGTAAGAGTGCATGGGGTTCTCTGTAAATATTGTATCCTCCGAAAAATTCATCTGCCCCCTCTCCGGAAAGTGCAACCTTTACTTGCTTTGCGGCTGTCTGGCTGACAAAATACAGGGCAATGGCAGAAGGGTCTGCAAGAGGCTCGTCCATGTGGTACTGCACTTTTCCGATGCTGTCCCAGTATTCCTCTTTGGAAATGAGCTTGCTGTAATTGTCAATGTTGATTTTTTCGGACAAGGCTTTGGCATAGTCAATTTCATTGTATTTTTCATAGTCAAAACCAACGGTAAAGGTCT
Source organism: Anaerotignum sp. (assembly GCA_020024255.1). Classification (GTDB taxonomy): domain Bacteria; phylum Bacillota; class Clostridia; order Lachnospirales; family Anaerotignaceae; genus Anaerotignum. Next base: position 7,239 of record JAHHTX010000084.1, on the reverse strand, counting down.
TGTCACCATGGAAGCTCGCTGCCACATAGGAGCTGTCCACACCACTGGAAAGGAAAGAACCAACTTCTACATCACTGCTTGTTTTATGCTTCTTGATGGAATCCTGCATGACATTGTCAATTTCGTCCACAAAATCTTCTAAGGATTTGGAGTGGTCTGCGGCAAAGACAGGCTCCCAATACCGCTTGATGTCCAATTTTCCGTTGTGGAAAGTAAAACAGTGGGCAGGCATGAGCTTGAATACGCCTTTAAAGAAGGTTTCCGGCAGCACGCTGTACTGGAAGGTTAGATAATTTTCCAGTGCTTCTTTATTGACTTCTTTTTTAAAGTTTGGATATTCCAAAATACTTTTGATTTCCGAGCCATATACCATCTGTCCATCAATCAGGGAATAGTAAAAAGGTTTGATGCCGAAAAAGTCCCTTGCACCAAAAAGAGTTTGGGTTTTCTTGTCCCAAATGACAAAAGCAAACATTCCTCTGAGTCTTGGCAGTAAATCCTCACCGTATTCCTCATAACCATGGAGGAGTACCTCTGTATCTGCGTCACTGCTCATGGTATGCCCCTTGGCAATAAGTTCTTCCCGCAATTCCTGATAGTTATAGATTTCTCCGTTAAACGTAATGACCATGTCTTTTGTTTCGTTATAGATAGGCTGATGACCACCGTCCAAATCAATAATACTCAATCGGCGAAATCCCATAGAAACCCCATCATCAATATGCTTGCCGCCGCTGTCGGGGCCACGATGGATAATTCTGTTCATCATTCGTTCCAATATTTCTTCAGACGTTGCCAGACGTCCTGTAAATCCGCAAATACCGCACATTGCAATTATGCCTCCTTTATATGCTCAATGACAACATATGACAAAGGGACTTTGCCCTTATCTTTCGACTATCTTTTTATACCTGTTTTACTTTAGCACAAAATGCAGAAAAAGCAAAGTCACTTTTTCAAAAGGAATGTCTTCTTTGCCTTATCCTCTGCCGAAAAGTCCTGAAAGATACCGCAATCCTTTTGTGTCGCTGTCCTTCCACATTTCCCAAGTAAAACGGAAATTCCAGTTTCCTTCGGCAATGCCGGGAGTATTCATGCGATAATTGCTGCCAAGAGAAAGTACATCTTGCAAGGGGACAAGAGCCAGAACGGCAGGAGAGGAGAAAGCAAGACGAATCATATCCCAAGAAGGATTTTCTCCGCTAACGTTCATATATCTGCGGAAATGGTCCTTTTCTTTTTCCGATGCCTTTTCGTACCACCCTTTTGTGGTGTCATTGTCATGGGTTCCTGTATAGACAACTGTATCTTTCTCATAGATATGGGGTAGATAGGCATTGTTTGCATCTTGACCAAAGGCAAACTGCAAGACACGCATACCGGGTAGACCTGCTTCTTGCCGCAAATCACGGACTTCTTTTGTAATTATGCCTAAATCTTCCGCAATGAGAGGGAGTTTGCCCAATTTCCTTTCCAGTGTGTGGAAAAATGTTATACCAACGCTTTTTTTCCACTGTCCCTCTACAGCGGTTTTTGCACCAAAGGGCACTGACCAGTAGCTTTCAAATCCACGGAAATGGTCAATCCGCAGAATATCCACATCTGAAAGTGCCTTGCGGATACGTCTGCACCACCAGTCAAAGCCGTTTTTCTCCTGCCTGTCCCAATCATAGAGAGGGTTTCCCCAAAGCTGTCCTTCTACACAGAAGTAGTCGGGAGGTACACCTGCCACTGCCAGAGGAAAGCCGGTTTCGTCCAGCTGAAAGATATCCTGCTTTGCCCAGACATCGGCACTATCATAGGCAACAAAAATCGGGGCATCTCCTATAATTTCTATCTGCCGTTCCTTGGCGTATGCCTTTACGTCCTGCCACTGTTTGGCAAAGAGATATTGATAAAATTTTTCTTCTTCCGTTTCTTCCTGCAATTTCATCTGCCACTTTTCTACAGCCTTTTTTTCATGTTTTCGTAAATCTTCCTGCCATGTGTTCCAACAAGCGGAATCAAAGTAGGCTGCCTGTTCCTTTGGTGTGAGCTTGTCTTTTGTTTTCACCAGAAATGCCTGTCGTTCCTGTTCACATCCACCTGCTGCTCGTTCCTTTTGCAAATATGCCTGCAATGCGGTAAACAGGGCATAGTCCGAAAGCCAGTATTCGTTTTCTTTGCAAAATGCAACAAAAGCCTTTTTTGCCTTGGCAGAGGCGGTTTCCCGAAAATTGCGGTATGTTTGTTTCAATAGATGGTGTTTATATGCTTTTGCTTTTTCATAGTCTACCCGTTCCAAAGGAAAAGAGGGAATTTCTCCCATATCTTCTTTTGTCAGCAAACCATCTTCCAAGAGTAAATCGGGACTGATGAGATAGATGTTCCCGGCAAAAGCCGAGCTGCTCTGATAAGGGGAATTGCCGCTCCCCATGGGACAAAGGGGAAGTATTTGCCAAAGATTCTGTCCCGCTGCACAAAGTTTGTCTAAAAAAATGCGAACATTTTTGCCAAAATCGCCTATGCCGTAAGGAGAAGGCAAAGAAGTTGGGTGCAGTAAAATGCCGCTTTTTCTTTTATCTGTATTCATTATGGTATCTCCTTTTTTAAAATTTTTAAAGGAATTTTTATCATCTGTTTTTAATAATTTTATCAATTTTTTCTTTTTCATACTATCCGCAGAACTGCCAAAAATTAAACATCCTTCCATAAAAAAGTGCGAATGTTTCACTTATTCAGGCAGACAATAAGAAGGCAAATATTTTTTTTATTTAAGGAGGTAGATTTCTGATGAAAAAACAAATTGCAGGCATACTTTCTGTAGTTGCCTTATGTTCTCTGGCAGGCTGTGGTCAAAACAGCACCAACAATCTGGGCGGTGCAACAGGAAATAATCCTAATGATGTTTATGGCAGTAATGTCTATTGGGATGGCTACGGTATCAATACAGGCAGAAGCAGTTACTACACGGAGGACAGAAGCAGCTATGGCACACCGAGAGCCAATGATAAATCCTTTGGGCAAGATGTGAAACGGAGTGTGACACGAGGTGCAGAGGATATCAAAAATGCAGTGGAAAACAATCCGGTTACGGATACGGTGCGAGATGCCGTAGACGGCAATACCGGCAGAAATGCCGTATAACCTTTAGTAAGGCGGTGATTCCATGAAAAACCGAAAGGTATGGCTTGTGGGGATTTTGACCGGCTTTGCCAACGGGCTTTTCGGCTCCGGCGGCGGTACCATTGCCGTTCCTGCCATGGAGCGTACCTTGGGCATAGAAGAACATCATGCACACGCCACAGCAATTGCCGTCATCCTTCCCCTTTCCCTTCTTTCCCTTATCATTTATTTATGGAAAGGGAATATTGTCTGGCAGACAGCCATTATTGCCTCTGTTGGCGGACTTTTGGGCGGCTTTCTTGGGGCAAAATTTCTGAAAAAAATCAGCGGTGTTTGGCTGCACCGTATTTTTGGCATATTTATGATAATTGCGTCTGTGAGGCTCATGCTTTGTTAGGGATAGTCGGTATTGTTTTGGCTGGAGTGGCGGCAGGAATATTGAGTGGTATGGGTATTGGTGGCGGTACCCTTCTTATTCCTGCCCTTCTGCTCCTTACAGACCTGTCACAGCAGCAGGTACAGGGAATTAACCTAGTGTATTTTCTGCCTACTGCGGTTATAGCACTTTTTGTCCATGCAAAAGAAGGGAATATTGAAACAAAAACAGCCAAACCCGTGATTTTGTGGGGACTGTTTGGAGCAGTGGCAGGGGCTTTACTTGCTGTGTCCTTAGATGGCAGTACGCTGAAAAAGATTTTCGGGGGTTTTCTGTTTCTTATGGGACTTTCGGAAATTTTCAAAAAGAAAAAACAATCCTCATAGCCAAAAGCATTGGAAAAAGTCTTGGAGTTTTCTCCAAGACTTTTTCTCAAATTTTATAAAAAATTTTTTGAAATGATTTTTATTTATCAATGGGTCGGATTTTGCAAAGCGAAACAGAGTATACTGTATCCAAAAATCGGGAAAAAATGGCGGTTTTGGCAGCACGGAAGGAATTTTGGAGGACTTGAATGGGGCAGACAGATGGCTGTATATTTCCTGCATATTTTACGCAGGTGGCGTAAAGAAACAGTGGATATTGTTGACAATAAAATCACAGAAGTGATATACTATATTATAAATTGAGTGAGAGAGGATTTGTATAGTATGGATAATGAAAAAAAGATTTCGCCGGCAGTCATAAACAGATTACCAAGATATTATCGGTATTTGGGTGATTTGCTGGAAAGTGATATTACCAGAATATCTTCTAAAGGACTCAGTGCGAAGATGAACATTACAGCATCCCAGATTCGTCAGGATTTTAATAATTTTGGTGGTTTTGGTCAGCAAGGATATGGGTATAATGTAGAATATCTTTACAATGAAATCAAGAAAATATTAGGGCTTGACAAAGTATATAATATGATTGTAATTGGCGGCGGTAATATCGGACAGGCATTGGTAAATTACACGAACTTTGAAAAAAGAGGATTTGTAATTAGAGCGGTTTTTGATGTAAATCCCCGTCTTGTTGGCATGATTATCCGTGGTGTGGAGATATATGATGTGGATACTATGGAGGAATATGTGAAAAACCATGATGTTGATGTGGCAATTTTGACTTTGCCAAGAACACAGGCTGTAAAGGTTGCCAACGATTTGGCAAAATGGGGCGTTAAAGGCATGTGGAATTTTAGTCATGTGGATTTACAGGTTTCCGATGATGTTGTGGTGGAGAATGTTCATTTGACAGACAGCTTGATGGCACTGCTGTATAAAATCAATGATATGTATGGAGCAGATGATAACCTGCATCATTTGTCACATGATGTTCCCATAGAGCCTAGAGTGAGAGAAGATAAAGGAAAAGAAGAATGATTTGTTTTCCGCATTTTACAGGGGAAAAAGAAACGGTATAAAAAAGGGTTGTGCTTTTATGCCGTTTTTTTTATTTTCTGAAAAGAATTGCTTTTTACTGTTTTTGTTTTATGGTATACTTTTCTCAAAAAGGAGCGTGATTTTATGAAGTTTCAATACTACATTCCTTCTAAGGTACTTTTTGGAAGCGGACAGCTTGACCGACTTTCCAAACAGAAGCTGCCGGGGAAAAAGGCACTCGTTGTGATTTCTTCAGGAACATCTGTAAAGAAATACGGCTATCTTGACCGCCTTTTGGCACAGCTGGATAAAGCAGAAGTTTCTCATGTGCTGTTTGACAAGATACTTCCCAATCCGTTGGAATGTCATGTGATGGAAGGGGCAGCATTGGCAAAAGCAGAAGGCTGTGACTTTATCATTGGCTTGGGTGGCGGCTCTGTTATTGATTCTGCAAAAGCCATTGCGGTTATGTGTACAAATGAGGGGCGTTTTTGGGATTATATTGTTGGCGGTACAGGCGGTGGCAAAAATGCAGAGCATACACCTCTTCCCATTGTTGCCATTACCACAACAGCAGGTACAGGCACAGAGGCAGACCCTTGGGCAGTCGTGACAAATGGGGAAACAGGGGAGAAGATTGGTTTTGGCTATGATGATACATTCCCCGTATTGTCTATTGTAGATCCGGATTTGATGGCGTCCGTACCGGCAGAGCTTACAGCATATCAAGGCTTTGATGCACTGTTTCACAGCACAGAAGGGTATCTGAATTGCAGAACAAATCCAATTAACGATTTGTATGCACTGAAAGCCATTGAACTTATTGGCAAGAGCCTTGCCAAAGCTGTAGAAGATGGCAATGACAAAGAGGCAAGAGAGGACGTTGCCCTTGCCAATACGCTTTCGGGTATGTCTGAAAGCATTGGCGGCTGTATTTCCGAACACGCCATGGAACACCCTCTGAGCGGAAAAAATCCCAAGTTGGAGCATGGGGCAGGATTGATTATGCTTTGTGAAGCCTACTATACGTATTGGGCAGAGCGTGGTGTTGCCGACAAACGGCTCATTGATATGGCAAAGGCTTTGGGAAATCCTCATGCGGACAAGCCTATGGACTTTGTGGAAGAACTGCATAAATTGAAGGTTGCTTGCCATGTAGACCAGTTGAAAATGTCTGATTATGGCATCAAGAAAGAAGATTTGGAAGAATATACCAAAATGGCATATGAAACTATGGGCGGTTTGTTCCGTGGCGACCCTGCGGAAATGCCTTTTGCAGACTGTCTTTCTATCTACGAAAAATCCTTTTCCTAAGTATAGCGGGGAATTTTGCGTTTTGTGATTCTTGCTATGAATCAATATTTTTTCTGTCATAAGCACAAAGTGAGAAAAAAGGAGGAGAATATCATGAAAAAGAAAGGGACAGCTATTTTGCTTGCCTGCCTTATGGCAGTGGGCAGTATGGGCACATACAAAACTGTATGGGGTGCAGAAAAACCTTTAGATGATGCAACAAAAGCGGCATATTATCAAGAATACCAAAAAATTGTGGCAGAGGTTGCAGCAGAAACCAACATGGATATTTCTATTCTTCCCATGGAGGAGTTTACAGAAGAGGACTGGATGACACCGAAAGAATATCGTAAACTGATTACGGCTATTGCAAATTGGGATATGCAGTGCGATGCGGCAGGTATGCCCGTAACGGAATATGACGGAGAATTGGCACAGGCAGTCATTGACCAACATCGTGTAGACAACCAAAGTCCGGAAGATATTTCTACGCTTTTGGCTGAAAAGCAGATGATTGTTGAAGAACAGAAAAAGAACTATCGTATTTTGGTCACAGGAAAATTTACCACACAGTATAATGTTTTTACAGACAGACAGGAATTTTCAGGACTTCGTGAAATTTCCTCTTCTGCTGTGGATACCCAAGATAATTGGACACAAACGGGATATCAATACCGTTTTATAGACTGCGGCAGAACTTGTGTGGTGACTGTTTTTGGAGAAATGGAGATTGCAGGTATTAAGTTCCCGAAATCGCAGACAGTAGAGTTTTATTGTTCAGATAGGGGAGAAGTTGCATAATTTGTACGAAAAAAGCGGCAGTTTTACAGAAACTGCCGCTTGAGGGTGTCGACAAAGTCGTCCCCCTTCGTCAAAGCCTCATTTCATGCAAGGCTTTGACGAGCAGACAGAAGAATAAAGCAGAAGTTCCCATGGCATAAAAGCCTTGAAACTTCTGCTTTTCCTCATGGGAAATGAATTCCCATTGCGGATTCCATTTGGGAAACCCTTCTTTTCCCAACCCCTTCCGCTTTTTTGAAA
>JAHHTX010000083.1 GCA_020024255.1 Anaerotignum sp. | reverse complement strand
GGCAACGGATTCTGATTCCGTCATTCGCAGGTTCGAATCCTGCTACCCTAGTTTCATAGTTTTATATTGGGGTATCGCCAAGTGGTAAGGCAACGGATTCTGATTCCGTCATCCGCAGGTTCGAATCCTGCTACCCTAGTGCATAGAAAGATGTATCGTTTGGTACATCTTTTTTGTTATGTTCAAGTCTTTATCAGATGTAAAGAACAGTATTGAGCGAAAGGATTGAGCGAAAAGCTATACGGCTAAAAACGGGAATATAGAAAAATTGAAGACAACATACATAGAAGAATGAGATAAAATTACAAAGAAAAAAAGGCGCACAAAATCAAAAGTTGGTTTTGTACGCTTTTTTCGTATACTTAAATTTTTGTGCCTTTAATGGTGTCAAAAATTATTTTTCATGCAAGCCTCTTTTCGGAAGAACCATTTTCCAAATATCTTTGGAAAGACAACCAAGACAAAGAAGAAACAGCAGATACAAAATACCCATTGTACAGAAGGATATGAAAAACAATGCTTTTGAAGGTGTTCCAATCTGTATCATATATCGAGTAATGAGTGCTGCTGCCATACCTGCAAGAATGGGTTTGATCAAGCACTGCAGACAGGAAATCTGTATCTGTGCTCTTTTTTTCACATGTACAATAGAAAGTATTGTTGTAAAAAACAAACCGATAAACCATCCAAAAAGATAAGCGTAAATGCCATATTGAGGCATAAGAAACAGGATAAAACAAATTGTGGTGGCAGAAGAAAGCAGATGAATCCAAAAAAGAAAAAGTTGTTCTCCCAGTCCATTTAAAAGACCTGATAATGTCATATGCCCATAAAGTAAAGGACAGACAAATGCCATGGGGAGAAGCAGATTTCCAAGTTCACTCTTATTGTAAACAAGATAGGAAATTTCTCTGGGAAAAACAGCAAAAAAGCAGGTAGCACCAACACCGATGATAGCTGTAAATAGTAAGGAGGCAGAAATTGTACGATTGATTCGATTATTCTGTCCTACGGCACAGGCTTGGGAAATTTCAGGGACTAAAGAGGTGGAAGCCGCCATAAGAAATGCTGAGGGAAGCTGTAAAAGTGGCATTGCCATACCGGTTAGTTCTCCGAAAAGTTCCAGCGCATCAGTACGATTATAGCCAAAGGCTTGCAGCTGTGTCGGAATCAAGATATTTTCTATGGCAGAAAAGAGGGAAGATGTAATGCGGGTAAAAGATAAAGGCAATGCCATGGTTAAAATCATAATGGTTGCGGTGTGTGGGCTTAGGGTTGGTTTCCTAATGAATTTTCGCTTTCTTTTGAAACGTATATATGAATATAATGTGAAGAAAAAAGATAAGGCTTCTCCAAGCACAATGCCCCAGACTGCTGCAAAACAAGCGTAGGACAAGCCTTTCGGTACAAAAATCCCAGAAAGAAGTAAAATACTGCTGATACGCATAACTTGTTCCAGAACTTGTGATAAGGCAGGTACAGCCATATTTTGCAGTCCCATAAAAAATCCACGTAGGCAGGAACCCACTGCCATAAAGGGAATGCAAAAGGCAAGAAGTCGCAGGGAAAGCAGTGTACGTTCTTCTTTGAGCATATGTAATGCAATGTAATCGGAAAAGCCTAGAAGCACTGCAGAAAGCAGAATGCTGACAAAAAAGCACATGATGACAGACTGTTTTACGATTCGTCCGATATTTCCCGTTTCTCCTTTTGCATTTTCTCTGGCAGTCAGTCCCGAAACCGTTGTCGTAAAACCCGATGCGGTGATGCTCCATAGAAGGGAATAAATTGGCAGAATCAACTGATATAACCCCATACCCTCAGAACCGATGGCATCTGACATATAAATACGATAATAAAAACCGAGAAATTTTGTAATGAAATTGGCAAGGGCTAGAGTCAAAGTGCCTGCAATCAATTTTCTGCGGCTCATAAAAATCCTCCTTTGGAGATATAGAATATTCTAATATATATGAAAGCAGATAAAAAAATATACAAACCTCCAAGGAAAGACCGTATGAAGATTTCCTAATAGAAAAAAATCAAAATATAGAATAACATTGTTTTGTCAGAAGGCAAATGCGAAAAAGAAATAAAACAAGAAAATGCGGAGTATATCAAGAAATTTCTGTTAATACAGACGGAAAATTGGTTGAAATCTCCACAAAAGAGGAGTTATCCACTATTTATTTGTGACAGGCATTTGGCTGTGCTGTTGCTATGCTAAATGTTGAAAAGCTATGGGAAATGGGTTCTATGGCTTTTTCTGCAAAATTCCTTTCTTTATTTGACATTGGTGTTTTCGCTATGTAAAATAGGAAGGAAGGAGACAGAAAGGAAAAGAGAATATGAAAAAACATATTGGATATATGCTGGGGATACTATTGGCAGGAGTATGTATGTTTTCCGGTTGTACAGAACAGAGAGAACTTGCCAAACAGCAGCTTGCACAGAAGGAAGAAAAAGACCGTTATGATACGATGATTTTTGGTATGGATACGGTCATGAACCTGATGGTGTATCATAAGGACGGCGAAAGTATTTTGCTGGAGGCAGAAAGGGAAATACATCATTTGGAGGAGTTGTTTTCTGTGACAAAGGAAAAAAGCAATGTGGCACAGTTGAACCAACAGGCAGGAAAAGCATCTGTTCCGATATCCGAAGAAACGGCAGAACTGCTTTCTATTGGAAAGGCACTGACAAAGGAAACCGCAGGCGCTTTTGATATGACAGTATCGCCTGTGGTAAAGGCATGGGGATTTACAGAAGAAACCCATACAGTACCGACAAAGGAAACGTTGGATTCTCTATTGCCCCTTGTAGATGCAGAAGGACTCTCTATAGAGAAAACGTCGGCATATTTGGAAAAAGAAGGAATGGCAGTGGATTTGGGCGGTATTGCAAAGGGATATACCACAGACCGCATTTTGGCTCTTTTTCAGGAAAAAGGTGTAGAGTCGGCAGTTATTTCTCTTGGTGGTAATGTGGCGACAATGGGAACGAAACCTGACGGCACGCCTTGGAAGGTAGCGGTTGCTAATCCGTTGCAGCCAGAGGATTATGTCGGAATATTGGAAGTAAAGGATTGCGCTGTTGTGACATCTGGCGGATATCAGCGTTTTTTTGAAGAAAACGGGAAACGCTATCATCATATTATTGACCCTTCCACAGGATACCCTGCAGAAAGCGGATTGTTGTCTGTGACTATTTTGTGTCCCAACAGCACAAGAGCAGATGGACTTTCTACGGCACTTTTTGTTATGGGAGAAGAAAAAGCATTGGAATTTTGGCGGGCACATCAGGATTTTGAAGCGATTCTGGTAACAGCAGATAATCGGGTGGTTGCCACCAAAGGTGCAGCAAAGGGATTTTCTTTTGAAGAACGGGATCATGATTTCACTTATGAAGTTGTGGAAGAATAAGGAGGGATGGAAATGAAGCCAAAAGGAAAAGATGAAAATAAAATCCACAAGGAGAAAAATTGGCAGGAAAAATTGTTGCTTTATACAGAAAGCTGTCTTTTGGGTATTGTGATTGGAGGACAGTTGCCACAGAAATACAGAAAGTGGATATTGCGGTGCTGTGCATGGTTTGGTATGGTTTTGAGTGGAGTATTTCTTTTTCAACGTATCGGGGAACTGGTGAAAAAAATACGCATGAAAAAGCAGGAGGAAGAAGGTTTTGTTATGCGGATTGTGACAGAGGAATAGGCGTTTTTACCAAATGGAAAAGGGGAATTGGAAACAGGAAAAGGCTCGTGATTTTCGTTTTTTGCAGTTGTGGGGGATATTGACATTTCCGAAAAGTATCAGTACCATAAAAGGAGTGTGGATAGATATCCCGTCAAAGCAGGAAAAGAAATGATTTTAGTGGGGGATTCTATGAAAGTTAGGGAGGAACATATGGAAAAAAGAGAACCAATTTTGGAATACGAGCAGTCCGTTCAGGGATTGGTGGATTATTTTGGGTGTGATGACGATTTTTTTATGAAACTGCTGCTTCCTTGTGAGTGGACAGTGAAATCAGATGGTGACTTTTATTTCTTGTCTTATTGGCAGGAAAACGGAAAGAAAACAGAGGCAGTCATTGTGAAAAAAAGCGGAGAACCACTGATATATAAAGGAAAAGAATATACCATGGTTGTTGCGATTGACTGTGTGAAAATCGGTTTTATTTTCCGAAACGAAAAAAGAACAGAATTTCAAATGGGTTTGTAAATCAGTATTCCCTTTTCAAAACTTTCGCTTTTCAAAAAGGACTTCTAAATATGTAAATTTGGAATAGACTGTTTTGAGAGAAAAAAGCAAATGCTGTGTTTTGTTGAGAAGACAGCAGAGAAAAGGGGAGAGAATATGCAAATGAACGGTTTGTGGGAAAATAACATCGTGACAGTAAATGGAACAGTCACAAAGGAGGCAACATATAGTCATACGGTATATGGAGAGGGATTTTATACCTTTCAAATTGCATCGGCACGCTTGAGCAGTTATGCAGATATACTGCCTGTTATGGTGTCAGAGCGTCTTTTGGCACTTTCGGAAAAAAAATTGCAAGAAGGAAGCCAAGTTTGTATTACAGGACAGCTTCGCAGTTATAATCATTTTAACGGGGAGAAAAACAGACTGATGCTGACAGTTTTTGCAAGGGAACTTTCCTTTGCGGAAAAAGATATTGCAGAACCGGCGAATGAAATTCTTCTTCATGGATATATTTGTAAAAAACCTGTTTATCGGCAAACACCTTTTGGAAGAGAAATCTCCGATATTTTAGTAGCGGTAAATAGGGCTTATCATAAATCAGATTATATTCCCTGTATTGTATGGGGCAGAAATGCCCGTTATGTGGGAGAGGCGGCTGTGGGGACACCCATTTCGCTGAAAGGGCGTATCCAAAGCAGGATTTACCAAAAAAAGACAGGGGATATTATGGAAGAGCGGATTGCCTATGAGGTTTCAGTTTCTCAAATGGAATTGGAAGGGAAAGTGGAAACAAAGGAAAAATCCGATACAAAAGATCATAGGGAAGAGAGAAACTTCCCAATGTTTTAAAAACAGGAGTTGAAACGATTTGAGTAAAGGACATATCTCCGTGTATTACGGAGCCGGAAAAGGAAAAACTTGTGTTGCCTTGGGACGGGGATTACGTGCTTTGGGCAATAATCAGCGTGTGGTCATGATACAGTTTATGGATTATCATGACAATAAGGAAATTGTTTTTTTGGAAAAACTGGAACAGGATTTTCGTATTTTTCGTTTTGAAAAAAATCGGCATGGAGAAGAAATCACCGAAGAAATCAGAAAGGATATCGCTATAGAAATCCGTAATGCTTTTAATTTTGTCAATAAGATATTGGATACAGGTGAATGTGAAGTGCTGATGTTGGACGGTATTTTGGAGTGTGTGGAAGAAGGGTATTTGACAGGAGAAGAACTGGCGTCCCTTCTGGAAAAAATACCGGATAATATGGATATGATTCTCACAGGAAATATTCTGCCGCCGGAAATTATTCCCAAAGTCGATACAATTTATCAAATAGTTCCGGAAAAATAGCATACAGAGATATGAAGAAAGGGTGCATAGAAACTGCACCCTTTCAGACTGTTGAAAAAGTTGTTTTTATCTCTTTTCGAAAATGCGGAAGGGGTTGGGAAACGAAGGGTTTCCCAAATGGAATCCGCAGTGGGAATTCATTTCCCATGAGGGGCGACTTTGTCGACACCCTCAAAGGGTGCATAGAAACTGCACCCTTTTTCTTGTATTTGCTATTTAAGCCAATACATCTTTCATGGTATAAAGACCGGCAGGCTGTTCTGCAAGGAACTTTGCAGCCTTGACAGCACCAACAGCAAAGACTTCTCTGCTGGAAGCGTGATGGCTCAATGTAATGACTTCATCTCGCCCTGCAAAAAGAACATCATGTTCTCCCACAATATTTCCTCCGCGAATGGCATGAATTCCAATTTCAGTCCGTTCTCTCTTTTCTCTTTTTTCAGAACGGTCATAAACATAGTGGAACTTTTCGTCCATAGCTTCGTTGATGGCATCTGCCAGTGCCATCGCTGTGCCACTGGGGGCATCAATTTTCTGGTTGTGGTGCTTTTCTATGATTTCAATATCGAAGTTTGCATCATAGAGGATATTGGCAGCACGCTGTACCAAGTCCAGAAGCAGATTGATGCCAATGGACATATTTGCAGATCTCAATACAGCAACGGATTTTGCGGTTTCTTTTAACTTGGCAAGAGTTTCCTCGCTCAAGGCTGTAGTACATATCACAACAGGAATATTCTGTTGTTGGGAGAAATCCAAAAGTGCGGGAACAGCAGATGCAGTGGAAAAGTCAATGATAACATCTGCGTGAATATCACATTCCGCCGGAGAGGCAAAAACAGGGAAGTCAAGTTCCGGTTTTGCAGGATCAATGCCTGCTACAATACGGCAGTTTGTATCCTGTTTTACCAGATCGGCAATGACACGTCCCATTTTGCCTCCGCATCCATGCATAATTATATTTGTCATAAAAATCAAATCCTCCTTTTTTGAGAAACGAATGGAGAAAAAGCCCGTGCACCTCCGAATGAAGATAGAGGAACGGGCTTTTTCGGTTTTACATGACTACATTATTTCAATAAGCCATAGTGCTGCATAGCAGTTTTTAAAGTTTCCAGATTTTTTTCTTCCATATCACACAAAGGCATACGGCAAGATCCGACCTCATAACCCATCAGGTTCAAAGCTGCTTTTACAGGAATGGGGTTTACTTCACAGAACAATGCTTTAATCAGTTCAATAGCACCAAGCTGGAGTTCTGCGGCACCCTCAATATCTCCTGCCATAAATTTTGCCACCATATCATGAGTTTGTTTTGGTGCAACGTTGGATAATACAGAAATTACACCTTTGCCGCCCAGAGCCAAAATTGGTGTGATCTGGTCATCGTTGCCGCTGTACAGGTCAAAGTCAGGGCCACAAAGTGCTGCTGTTTCTGCAATCTGGGAAAGATTGCCGCTTGCTTCTTTGATCCCTACGATATTTTTTACTTTAGAAAGTTCATAGGCTGTCTGCGGTTGAATGTTGCAGCCGGTACGACCAGGTACATTGTACAGAATAACGGGGATATTCAGGCTTTCTGCAACAGTGGTATAGTGCAGAATAAGACCTTTCTGTGTTGCTTTGTTGTAGTAGGGAGTTACAAGAAGAACTGCATCTGCACCTGCTTTTTCACAGCCCTGTGCCAGATCAATGCAATGCTTGGTGTCATTGCTGCCTGCACCTGCAATGACAGGAACACGGTTTCCTGCTACTTCTTTTGCATAGCGAACACATTCAATCTGTACTTCATCTGTTAATGTAGACGCTTCGCCTGTAGTACCGCAAATAATCAAGGCATCTGTATCATTTGCAATCTGAAATTCTATAAGTTCTTTGAACTTTTCAAAGTTCACGCTTCCGTCTGGATGTGTGGGTGTAACCAAAGCAACACCTGCTCCTGTAAATACTGCCATAAAAAAACCTCCTAACTTTTATAAATAAATAATTGATAACTAAAATGATTTTACTGCATATTTTTGATGATTTCTTCTGCAATCTGTATTGCGTTTGTTGCAGCACCTTTTCTGATATTGTCTGCAACAACCCAAAGGTTTACGCCGCTTTCTACACTTTCATCACGGCGTACACGACCAATATATACTTCGTCGTGTCCTGCAACATCTAATGCAAGAGGATATTCGTCTTTGGACGTATCGTTCCGCATGACAACACCAGGTGCATTTTTCAATGTTTCCAACAGGTCATCGAGTTCAAAAGGTTTTTCAAACTCAATGTTGATGGATTCGCTGTGGCAGTCGAAAACGGGTACACGCACAGTTGTTGCAGTAACACGCATATTGTCATTATGTAGAATCTTTCTTGTTTCATCTACCATCTTCATTTCTTCTTTTGTATATCCATTATCCAGAAATACATCAATGTGAGGCAGACAGTTTCCTGCAATAGGATGAGGGAACTTTTTCGGTGCTTCGCCTTTCAGTCCATTTTCCAAATCTTCCCATCCTGCACGACCTGCGCCGCTGACAGCCTGATAAGTGGAGTAGATAACACGTTTGATTTTATATTTTGCGTCCAGAGGCTTCAGGGCAACCATAGCTTGAATGGTAGAGCAGTTGGGGTTTGCAATGATGTTTTTGTGCCAAGAAATATCCTCGGGATTTACTTCGGGTACAATCAAGGGAACATTGGGGTCCATACGCCACTGGGAACTGTTGTCAATGACGATACAGCCGTGTTCTGCTGCAATGGGAGCAAACTTTTTGCTTGTGCTGCCACCTGCGGAGAACAGTGCAATGTCAATAGGTTTATCAAAGGAGTGTTCTGTCAATTCTTCGACAACGTATTCTTTTCCACAGAAAGTCAGTTTAGAGCCTGCGGAGCGGCTAGATGCCATAATGTAGAAATTTTCGATGGGAAGCTGTCTTTCTTCCAGAACCTTCAAGAAAGTTCTGCCAACCATACCGGTGGCCCCAACAACGGCGAGATTTACTTTTTTCATGATACAGATACCTTCTTTCCTGTTGTACGCTCGTACAGCATAATTAT
>JAHHTX010000082.1 GCA_020024255.1 Anaerotignum sp. | reverse complement strand
ATGTTATAATTATAACATAGTAGTTTGTTGTTGTAAACATCTCTTTTTTCTTTTTATTATAAACATAGTATGAATGCTGTAGTATATAAAAAATTTGAGAAAAAATATTCATAAAAAGTTGATGATGAAGAAAAAAATGTTACTGTCCCCTTTTTGTTTGTGAAAATAAAATATATAATTGTTAAAAATTACACAAGAAATATGAAAAAATGATGAAAAATTGATGACAAAAAATGTCATAAATAGAAATAAAGCACAATAATAAAAGAAGCTGCCATTTCACGATTTTTTCATCGTTGGTATGACAGCTTTGTGAAAGAGCGTATTTTATTGTTTTAACAGATGGTATGCTTGGTCAAAATCAGTTTTTTTGACATAAATTTTATATTCTTTGCAGTGGCTCAAATCCACACCGGCAACACTGCCTTCTTTTACAATACCGCCAATAGATACTTTACCTGCCGTTGCGCCCAGCGGAGAAGGGTGTGCCAAATCTTTGGTGAAAATTTCATAGTCAATGTTGTTGGCATCAAGAATTTCCTTTATTCTTGCCTGTTCATTGATGTCATAAGTGATACAGAGTTCTTTTCGATTGAATACATTAAGCATATAATCCCTCCTCTTTGGAATATTTATGATTTTGATGCGTATAGTATACCACAATTTTCAAGAGATTCCTACTAAAAAAAGCGGAGAAGGGCAATTCCTGTAAACAGAAGACCGGACACAAAGGAATAACAATTTTCTCTTGGCACAGTGTGGGAAAAAAGTGTTTTTCCAAGCTTTGCGCCAATAACGAGAAAGGCAGTCTGGAAAAATGCTGCAAGCACAGGCAGCAATACATGGGAAAGTCCGGAAGCGGCAATGCTCATGCCAATGCCAAAGGAGTCAGTAGAAAGAACTAAGCCCAAAAGCAATGCTTCTTTCGGTTCTAATGTTTTGGAATGGTTGCGGTCACAGTCGGTAGGCTCTTTGAAACAGTTTGAAATGGTGTGATTCTGTTTTGGTTTTCGGCAGGCGGAAAGGATTAAATAGCAACCAAAGCACAGGAGAAAAAAAGCACCAATTTTTTCCATGGGTGCATGAGGAAATAGATGGACAATCCATCGCCCTATGCCAAGAAAACAGAACATCATGCCCATTGTCATCAGAAACAGCAAAAGACAGGCAACAGAAGAAAAAGAAATGCGGCGAAGTCCGTAGGTAATGCCTGCGCCGAGAGCATCTATGCTGAGAGAAAATGCCAAAAGAAACAGTACTACCATGAAAAATACCTCCTTACTTGGAATATGAGAAAAGTATTGCCATACATATATCCGAAATGTGTGTTCTATTTTGATATATGCAAAAGGTCTTTTTTTGGGAAGGGGCACATAGAATGAAAAAAAGGACAAGGAGGGAAATATCCTCTGTCCAAAATGAAAAGAAACGGGTGAGAATATGGATTGGTGGAACATAAAGCGAAAAGAAGCAGAACGAATCTTGCAGACAGATGGAGAGAAAGGGTTGTCGGAACAGGAGGCAGCTCATCGCCTTAGTACACATGGAAAAAACGAAATCCGTCAGAAAAATGGGAAAAAAAGCCTCGTGCGGCGTTTTTTTGCACAATTTCAAGATTTTATGGTGCTGCTTCTTTTGGGAGCGGCGGCAATTTCTGTGGTGGCTTCTTACGGAAATGGAGAGAAAGATTTTCTGGATGCGGCAATTATCATTGGAATTGTGGTATGCAATGCAGTTTTAGGCACGGTGCAGGAAAGTCGGGCGGAAAAAGCATTGGAAGCCCTGCAAAATCTCTCTGCACCAAAGGCACGGGTTTTACGAGAAGGTAAGGAAAAGACTGTTCCTTCTACTGACGTGGCTTTGGGGGATATTCTGCTTTTGGAGGCAGGGGACTGCATTTGTGCAGACGGACGTGTTTTGGAAAGTGTCGGATTGAAAACGGAAGAAAGTGCTGTGACAGGAGAGTCTATGGCAGTGGAAAAAGACGGAAATGCAGTTTTTCCCAGTGATACCCCTTTGGGAGACAGAACCAATATGGTGCTTTCCGGCGGATACGTTTTGGCAGGAAAAGGACGAGCAGTCGTGACAGCAGTTGGTATGGAAACGGAAGTGGGGCGTATTGCTTCTATGCTGGAGGGAGAATCAGATAGGGAAACACCCCTACAAAAAAAACTGGGTCAGACAGGAAAAATATTAGGTATTGCGGCAATTCTCATTTGTACCGTAATTTTCTGTATGGGACTTTTGCAGGCAAAACCGCCTTTTCAAATGTTTATGACGGCTGTCAGTCTGGCAGTTGCGGCAATTCCAGAGGGTTTGCCTGCTATTGTAACGATTGTTTTGGCAGTAGGAATGCAGCGGCTTTCGAAAAAGCGTACCATTGTCAGACGT
Source organism: Anaerotignum sp. (assembly GCA_020024255.1). GTDB lineage: Bacteria > Bacillota > Clostridia > Lachnospirales > Anaerotignaceae > Anaerotignum. Next base: position 6,218 of record JAHHTX010000082.1, on the reverse strand, counting down.
TTGCCGGCAGTGGAAACACTGGGCAGTGCGGAGATTATTTGTTCCGATAAAACAGGGACGTTGACCCAAAACCGCATGAAGGTGGTGGAAACCGCAGATGGCAGGGGACAAGCAGGCAAAGATGCGACAGAGGAAATCTTTCACTTTTTTGCCCTCTGTAATGACTGTACGGAAGAAAAAGGAAAAATCTACGGTGAACCGACGGAAAAGGCACTTTTGGAAGGAGCAGTCCAAAGAGGGATTGATGTAGGCAGTCTGCGGAAAGAGATGCCAAGAATCGGGGAAATCCCTTTTTCATCGGAAAGAAAACGTATGACAACACTCCATCGTTTACCAGAGGGTGGATGGGTTTCTGTAACAAAAGGTGCACCGGATTTGCTTTTGGAGCGTTGTCGCTATGTGGTGGAAGGAGAGCGACAGGTGGTTTTGGACAAAGGAAGAAAAAGTGCCATACAGATGTATAATGGAGAAATGGCAGCAAGAGCCTTACGGGTGGTTGCTGTTGCCTTTCGGCTATGGGAGGAAAAGCCACCCATAAAAGAAGATGTTTTGGAGAAAGATTTGGTATTTCTGGGTATGGCTGGTATGGCAGACCCACCTCGTCCGGAAGCAAAGGAAGCTGTTCGTCTGTGTAAAAAGGCAGGAATTTCTCCTGTCATGATTACGGGAGACCATGTGTTGACGGCAGAAGCTGTTGCAGAAGAATTGGGTATACGAAAAAAAGGGGATATTTCCATAACAGGACAGGAGCTTTCTAAAATGAGTCAGGAGGAATTGGAAGCTGCCATTTCTCATTGTTCCGTCTTTGCCCGTGTTGCACCGGAGCATAAGGTGCGGATTGTCAAAGCCTTTCAAAAGGGCGGTCATGTGGTTGCCATGACTGGAGATGGCGTAAATGATGCTCCCGCTCTTAAAGTGGCAGACATTGGCTGTGCCATGGGGAAAAGTGGTACAGATGTGGCAAAGGGGGCATCGGACTTAATTTTAACTGATGACAACTTTGCAACCATTGTATCGGCAGTAGAGGAAGGCAGGGGGATTTATGACAATATCCGTAAAGCAGTTCATTTCCTTCTTTCCAGTAACATCGGCGAGATTATGACTATATTTGTTGCTATGGTTCTGGGATGGGCTGCACCGCTTTTGCCCATACAGCTATTGTGGGTAAATCTGGTGACAGACTCTTTGCCTGCCATTGCCCTTGGTATGGAGCCTGTGGAAAAAAACAGTATGTGTCGTCCCCCAAGAAAACAGGAGCAGAGTTTGTTTGCAGGCGGCATGGGCAGTAAAATTCTTCTGGAAGGAATGATGATTGGCATGCTTGCTCTTTTGGCTTTCGGCATTGGGTATATTTATTTTGATGAAAAGGGGTCGTATATCATAGGGCAGACCATGGCATTTGCAGTGCTGTCCTTGTCCCAGTTGGTACACGCATTTAACATGCGTGGTGAACAGTCCCTGCTGCGGATTCCCCTTTGGAGTAATCCCTTCCTATGGATTTCTTTCGGTATTGGTGTATTTTTGCAGACAGAAGTGATTATGCAGCCTGCCCTTGCAGAAATTTTCCGTGTAATGCCTCTTTCTTCTGTGCAGTGGCTCATTACCGCAGGACTTGCACTTGCACCAATCCCTATTGTGGAACTGGAAAAAGCCCTTACCGCAAAAAGAGAACATCGGGAAGCTGCATACAAAATAGAAACAGAATAAAGAATTTTTGCAGTTTTTGCTCCATGAAATAAAAAAGAAGAATATTTCGTGTTTTTTCTGCGGAATGTTCTTCTTTTTTCTGTTTTATACAGAAAAATCTAGGAAAAGCCCACATTCTTGTGAAAAAAACACTTTTCTCTGTCTTTGTTTCATGTTATAATCTTTAGACAAAGAAGGAATTTGAGAAGACTGTTGGCACAGTAGAAATTTTTGCTGTAAGTGACAGTATTTTTTTTGGAATGTCCTTTTTGGAACAAGCTTGGAAGGATGAATGTTTTTTATGGATAAATTGATTGTACAGGGGCAGAAGCGTTTGGTAGGAGAAGTTGCCATCAGTGGTGCGAAGAATGCGGCTGTGGCAGTAATTCCCGCAGCAATTATGGCAGATGGCGTCAGTGTGATTGAAAATTTGCCTTGTATTGAAGATGTAAGCTGCATTTGCCATACCATTGAAAAGTTGGGTGGCAAATGTGTTTATCGAGATAGACATACATTGGAATTGGATTGCAGGGGCAAAATCGATTATCGTGCAACCTTTGAAGAAGTGCAGAAAATCAGAGCTTCTTACTATTTTCTTGGCGCACTGCTTGGCAGATACAAAAAAGCAGAAGTGGCACTGCCCGGTGGCTGCAACTTTGGGGTAAGACCTATTGATTTGCATTTGAAGGGTTTCCGTGCATTAGGTGCAACCATAGAAGAGAAAGATGGTATGGTATGTGCTTATGCAGACCGCTTAATCGGCACATCTATTTATATGGATCAGGTCAGCGTTGGGGCAACCATAAACATTATATTGGCAGCTTCTATGGCAGAAGGGGTTACGACCATTGAAAATGCAGCAAAAGAACCGCATGTGGTGGATACGGCAAACTATCTGAATATGATGGGTGCAAATATCAAGGGTGCAGGAACAGATGTCATTCGTATCAAAGGGGTGGAAAAACTCCACGGTGCACAGTACACCATTATTCCTGACCAGATTGAAGCAGGAACATATATGATTGCGGCAGCCATTACAGGAGGCGATGTTCTGGTAAAGAATATCATTCCTAAGCATATGGATTCCTTAACAGCAAAGTTAGATGAGATGAACGTAACCATCGAAGAACATGATGATTCTATTCGTGTTACAGCAAATCGTCCTTTGCATTGTGCCAATGTAAAGACAATGAGCTACCCCGGTTTCCCTACGGATTTGCAGCCACAGGTTGCTGCACTTTTGAGTGTTTGTCAAGGCGAAAGTGTGATTACGGAAAATGTTTGGGACAATCGGTATCAGTATATTGAGGAATTGCAGAAACTTGGTGCAAAAATCAAAATTGAAGGCAGAATTGCCCACATTCAAGGTGTGCCTGCGTTAAAAGGGGCAAATGTATGTGCAACGGACTTGCGTGCAGGTGCAGCCATGATTTTGGCAGCTTTGGCGGCAGAAGGCGAAAGCGTCATTGAAGGTGTTCGTTACATAGACAGAGGATATGAAGACATAGAACATAAATTTAACGCTTTGGGTGCAAATATTGTACGGGTAAAATAAAACGAAAAAGAAAAGGCTGTCGTAAAAATAAGATATTTCCTCTAAATCGGGGAAAGGATTTTTCGGCAGCTATTTTTATTTTGCGGAAAAGGAGGGAAGAAAAATAATGGGTTTGGAGTTTTGTACCATAGCAAGTGGCAGCAGCGGAAACAGTCTTTATATCGGCACACAACATACCCGTATTTTAATGGACGCCGGTGTCAGTGGCAAACGTATTGTCGAAGGTTTGGAGTCTGCGGGGGTTTCTGGCAGCCAGATAGATGCTCTTTTCATTACCCATGAACATACAGACCATATTAAGGGAGCAGGTGTTTTTTCCAGACGTTTTGATGTACCCATTTATGCCACAATGGAAACATGGGAGGCAATGGAGGACAGCCTTGGAAAGATTACCCCCGGAAACCGCAGATATGTTTATGAAGGAGAGCCTTGTGTCATCAATGATATGTGTATTAAGCCATTTTCCATTCCCCATGATGCAGCAAATCCTGTGGGTTACAGCGTGACGGCGGCAAACAAGAAAGTGACTGTTGCTACAGATATCGGCCATGTGACAGATACTTTGCGGGAGAATATCACAGACAGCAATATTCTTCTTTTGGAAGCTAATCATGACGAGGAATTGGTGAAAACAGGAAGCTATCCTTGGCGGCTGAAACAGCGTATATTGGGAGAAAACGGCCATCTTTCCAATAAAACAGCAGGTGCTTTGCTTTCTGAAATTATGTCCGGACGCTTGCAACACATTTTTCTGGGGCATCTCAGCGAGGAAAATAACTGCCCCCATCTTGCTTATGAAACAGTAGCGGATATTTTAGAAAAAAATCATATTAAACTAGGTGGTATGTTGAAAATGGATATGGCAGCAAGATACAGCAATGGGGTAAAGGTAATCATATAGGAGGGATACCGTGCGGATTACGGTAGTGTGCGTAGGAAAGTTAAAAGAAAAGTACTGGCAGGACGCTGTGTCAGAATACAATAAACGTCTGGGACGGTATCATAAAATGGAAATCGTGGAACTGCCTGATGAAAAAGCACCGGAAACCATGAGCGTTGCCCAAGAAACAGAAGTGAAGCGAAAAGAGGGCGAGCGTATCCTTAAGGCTGTGAAAGAGGATAGTTTTGTTGTTGTTTTGGCTATTGAGGGGAAGATGATGACTTCCGAAGGCTTGGCAGATTTTATGGCAAAAAAAGCTGTAGGTGGAGTCAGCCATATGACTTTTATTATCGGAGGCTCTTTGGGACTTTCCAAAGCGGTTATGGACAGAGGAAATTTTGCCCTTAGTTTTTCACCCATGACATTTCCCCATCAGATGATGCGTGTGATTTTGTTGGAACAGATTTACCGTGCGGAACGTATCAATCGAAAAGAACCCTATCATAAATAAGGAGGTAAAGAGAAATGTATTTGTTACCGTTGGAAGAAGAATTGTGGGAAAAATTTTCCGGAGCATATGGAAATATAGGTGAAGAAATGAAACTGCTTATGGGAGATCCGAAAGATATACCACCGCAGGAAAAAATCAGATGGCTGGATGAAGAAGAAAAAGATAACTATACCATTCTTTTTGAAAATATCTGTGATGAACTTTGGCACCAAATGAGTTTTTATGAAGCGACATATCCGGCAATGCCCTATTTTTTGATGCTTTTGGAGAAAAAAGAGAAGGAAGAGGATTTTCTTGGGCAACTGACGGTCATTTCTGCTATGGGCGTAATCTTGTCGACAGATGTTGTGGGCAATCCAAGAAACATAGAAATTGTACCACAGGAGATTTTGAATGCCTATGAAGAAACCTTTGTGATTTTACAAGAGAAAATAAAGAGATTCTATCAAAGATACAAAGAAGAAATAAACGAAATAGAAGAGGATAAGAAAATAGAATTGCTTATTGCTATGGTATCCATATTGGGCGATCGGGAACTTGCATATCATTTGAGCATGGGCATCATGGAGGAAGTATTGCTGTACTGCACAGACTGCAATATGGAGGACGAAGAGAATACATTGGAAGACCCTGATTTTTGTGCCAAAATTGTGCCTGCACCTGTACCCGATTGGGACGGTATATCTTTTGCGGATACTTATACATGGCTTTATGGGGTTCTTTCGGAAATAGAGATGGAGAAGTGGAAGGAATGGCTGCCCTATTATTTTGGCACATATACTTGTCCGGAATGCGGAGCAGAAAAACGGATTTGGGATTTTATCAGAGCCTATTATTTTGAAATGGATTGAGAAAAAGCCATGGGTGTGTATACATACATGGCTGAGGGTGTCGACAAAGTCGTCCCCCTTGGTCAAAGCCTCACTTCATTCAAGGCTTTGACCAGCAGACAGAAGGATAAAGCAGAAGTTCCAACGGCAAAAAAGCCTTGAAACTTCTGCTTTTCCTCATGGGAAGTGAATTCCCATTGCGGATTCCATTTGGGAAACCCTTCGTTTCCCAAACCCTTCTGCATTTTCGAAAAGGGATAAAAACTACTTTTTCAACAGTTTGAGCCATGGGCGTGTATACATACATGGCTATTCTTATGCAAAAAAGAAGACGTTTTGTGGACAACTTTTTATTTCCACAGAAAAGTATACAGAAGACAAGGGGTTATCCATAGAAAAAAGAGAGTTATCCCCAAAGCAATATGTGGATATGTGGATAAGTTGTTGTATATTTTTGATAGGGGAAAGAGGATTTTCAGATATACAGAAAATTTATGTAGAAAGGAAACGGGGATTTTTACTTTTAGAAAATAATCAACATGCCCTACATTATCGCCGGTGTTTAAATTGCACAGGAATTGCAGACAACAGCAGATGACCTTTTTATGCCACTTAAATGCGGATTATATTCCATGAAAAAAGAGCAGAGGATTTATTTCCCTCTGCCCAGTCTGTCGAAAAAGTAGTTTCTACCCTTTTTCAAAATGCGGAAGGGCTTGGGAAACGAAGGGTTTCCCAAATGGAATCCGCAATGGG
>JAHHTX010000081.1 GCA_020024255.1 Anaerotignum sp. | reverse complement strand
TTTTTAGATTTAGCGTTAAATAATTAACGAAGAATTGAGATTTTGGACTATTTTTTATGAGAAAAAGAATAAAAAGTTCTAATATTTCCGTTGTTCCATATGGTGTATGGAGGGGGCTTTCTTATGTTGAATTGGATTTGGGGATTTTTTTTCATCGGTGGAATTTTAACAGGGGCATTTCTTGGCAGAATGGACGCACTGACAAATGCCATCATTGGTGGCGGAAAAAGTGCATTGGAATTGGCTTTTTCTATGGCGGGGGTTGTTGCCACATGGTCTGGTATTTTAAAAATAGCTGAAAAAGGCGGTATGATAGATGATTTGGCAGAAAAAATGAATCCGTTTTTGACCTTTCTTTTTCCGGAAGTCCCCATACGTCATCCGGCAAGAAAGTACATTGCTGCCAATTTTGCTGCCAATGTGTTGGGACTTGGATGGGCAGCAACACCGGCCGGACTGCTTGCCATGAAGGAATTGGAAAAGCTGAACGACCAAAAAGGCTGTGCCACCAATGCCATGTGTATGTTTCTGGTGGTCAATATGTCTTCTTTGCAGTTGGTTACAGTAAATATTCTGGCATATCGCAGTCAGTATGGCTCTGCTGCACCTGCAGAAATCGTGGGTCTGGGTATGGCAGCAACACTTGTGACAACGTTTGTGGGCATGATTACGGCAAAGATTGCGGAAGGCAGGAGAAGAAGATGAACGTATTGCTTTTGGCATCGGATTTTGTGATTCCTGTGACGGTGCTTTGCATTGTGCTGTTTGGTGCAGCAAAGCGTGTCAATTTATATGAAACTTTTTTGGAAGGAGTAAAAGAAGGACTGCGGACAGTGGTGGAAATTCTGCCTACACTCATTGGTCTTTTGGTGGCAGTGGAAGTTTTGCGGAGCGGTGGTCTTTTGGACATTTTGACATTCCTCCTCAGACCATTAGAAGCACTTCTTGGTATACCGGCGGAACTTGTGCCGCTGACTCTTGTACGTTTGGTTTCCTCCTCGGCAGCAGTAGGACTGTTGACGGATATTTTTGCCAATTTTGGAGCTGATTCTTTTTTGGGCAGGACAGCGTCGGTCATGATGTGCTGTACGGAAACGGTGTTTTATACCATGAGCCTTTACTTTCTTTCCATAAAGGTTACAAAGACAAGACATACACTTTTTTGTGCTTTACTCGCCAACTTTTCCGGCGTTTTGGCAGCACTTTTTCTGGTGAGCCATGTGTTTGGAAAATGATACTGGAAAAAATCAGGTTTGAAAAAATTCCTTCTCTGGGATATAATGAAAATCAGTAAGATAACGTATTTCCGAAATGCACAGAGTAAAAAACACTTTTAGTGAAAGAGGAAAGGGGAACCTATGAATAAACGAAAGATATGCCTGTTGTTTGCGATGACTTTTGGTCTTGTAGGCTGTGGAGGAAAAGAAGAAAAAGAGTTTGCCCTGACAGAAGAACAGCAGGAAAAATATACAGAAATCATAGATACCGTAACCGACGAGTTTTACTGGGATTATGATGGGGACAGTCTTTCTTTCCGTGGCGGCACGGTGCCGGCAAAGGAAGAAAAGAATGAGGCACTTTTTACTGCATCAGCGGCTTGTTCCTATCCTTTGGAGGGGAAGGCAGGCAGTAATGCAGTTATTGGTACGGCAAAGCTCCTCCATTATAATGGAGAAGAAGCAGGTCAGCTGATCTGCTACTTTACAGATAATGCCCTATCCGGTATTTGCTATCGTGGTGGCTATGATGACAGTTACTATAGTTTGTATGAACGCAATCCCTATTTGGCAGACGGCGGATTCATGAAGTATGAGGACAGACAGAAAACAACGCTGACCTTTCGGGAAACCTCAGCCAATTTCTCTAGCGAAGGTTTTGTTTCCGTTGGGCATGACAAAGACGGTAATGTGTTGACAGCGGCTTTGCAAAACGGAGTGGTATATGTTTATCGCTACCAAAACGGAGCAATGCGACTCTGGAAAAAGTTGAATTTCGGGCGTGGACTGGAAGCAACCTCTGCCACATTTATTTTGGCAGATGGCGGTCAGGAGGAACTTGCCGTTTTGCTGTCCAGTATGACGGAAAGTGGTTCGGGAGAAGGAGAGCATACAGACAGTCAGTCGGAAAAAATACTTTTTTATGATAACAAGATGCAGAAAATAGATGAAGAAATCAAGTTGGAGTCTACCCATGTAAGTGCCTTGGCATCAGAAAAGGGAAAGCTGATTTTTTCGGCAGACAAAGTTATGCAGGAGTATGAAAAAAAAGAAGGAACGTGGGAAAAAAGAAATCTGTCCCGTTTGTCTCATGGTGCGTCCTACATTCATATTACAGATTTGGACGAAGACGGCAAAAATGAGTATATCATCAGTGATGGACTGGACTTATATTTGTATCGCAGAGATGAAGAAAAATTCCGTTGCATTTGGTCTACGCATTTGGGTATAGAAAGCCTGTACGGTGCGATTACTAGCGGCGATTTGAATGGAGATGGCATAAAGGAAATTTATATTTGCGATATGACAGGGACCACCATTCGCTATATCCTAACGGAAAGGGGACTTCGTTCCGCCAATGAGGATATCGCTTATGGGCAATGTTTATATCCTTGTGACCTTAACCATGATGGACTGGACGATTACTGGCTAGTGACAGACAGTGTAGAAGGAAGCGGTTTCCTCTGTATGGCGGAGAAAACGGAAAGGAAATAAAAGGAAGGAGCCTATGGAAGAAACAGTAAAGTATATGACAGAAGCGTTAAAGGAAGCGGAAAAAGCATTGGATATGGGGGAAGTACCCATTGGTGCGGTTATGGTACGGGAAGGAGAAATCATTGCCCGTGGGCATAACCGCAGAAATACAGCAAAAAATCCTCTTTGTCATGCGGAGATTGATGTCATCAATGAAGCGGCAGGCATTGTAGGAGATTGGCGGTTGGAGGACTGTGTATTGTATGTGACCGTAGAGCCTTGCCCCATGTGTGCAGGTGCTATCGTGCAGGCACGGATTCCTAAAGTGGTTTTTGGCACAAGAAACAGTAAGGCAGGCTGTGCCGGCTCTGTTCTTGATGTACTGAATGAGCCAAAACTGAACCATCAGGTGGAAGTGGAAGAAGGTATTTTGCAGGAAGAATGCAGTGCCATGATGAAGCAGTTTTTTAAACGCTTTCGTAAAAAGAAAGAAGAAACAACAGAAGCATAAACCGGAAAGGACAGATATATGGATATTGCAAAGCAGTATTTGGAAGGATTAGGAAAAGCCTGCACAGAAAGAGGCGGAAAAGAAGCATGGCAAAAACTGTGTCGTACAGTTTGGGGTGCAGAAGAAAAGGATTTGGAGCAATTACAGCAAAAGTATCCCTGTGTGCCAAAAAGTCTTTTGGATTTGTTGGGACAGATAGACGGCACTTATTGGAGAGAATATGGAACAGAAAGTGTTTTGTTTTATTTATTGGGTTCCGATGTAGAGGAATATCCCTATTATCTTTTATCTACCCAAGAAATGCTAGAAGATACGGATTTGGACTGGCTGAGCGGCTATATCCAGCGGGAATTTGATCCGGAAGATGTGGAGATAGATGAAAGAATTACCGATTGTTTTTCTCATTTGTGTTGGCTGCATTTTTCTGACTGCATGAACAATGGCGGCACATCACAGCTTTTTATTGATTTTTCGCCTTCTCCCAAAGGAAAGGTGGGGCAGGTTGTACGCTTTCTCCATGACCCGGACGAACTGGCAGTGATTGCAGACAGTTTTGACGAATATCTGCAAAAGCTCATGGAATGGGATTATGATTTTATTCATGATGATGACTGGGAAGACAGTTAAGAAATTATGATTTTTTATGGCTATTTTCCCTTCCTTCATTGACAGAATGAGAAGGGACGTGTATACTATAGAAACAGTTTTCGTTTTAAACGGAAACAAAATTGAATTTGTGTACAAATTTCCGTGCTAGCCGGGGGAGCAGCGGTACCCTGTACCCACAATCCGCTACAGTGGGGGTGATGTTTGTCTTCGGCACAGAATTTGGCAGTCTGCCCTTTGGAAGGGGCGTTGAAGTTTAAGTCTTGCACAACAGGAGCCTGTGAACCGTGTCAGGGTCGGAAGGCAGCAGCACTAAGCAGTCTACTTCTCGTGTGTAGCAAGGTCGCTTAAATGGAGCTTTGGAAGAAGGTAACGTGTTGGAAACTGTGACAACGACAAATGCACGGATTTTTAATGATGAAGAAAGCGTTTTGCTTTCTTTTTTTATTTCCAAAAGTTGACAGATAATGACTTTATCTTGTATGATAGAACATATTTCTCATAGTTTTCCTGTGTTAAGGGTATTTATTTAATAAAAAAGGAGGAGTTTTCGTGACAGAATCTTATATACCTGTGATGATGGTTCTGGGGGTAATCTTGGTTCTCTTGGTGATTCAGATTATCATGTGTATTCTGCTGATGGCAGCAAGTTGGAAGTGTTTTAAAAAAATGGGTTATGCAGGTTGGGAAGGTATTGTACCTTTTTATAATCTTTATATCACCTGCGATGAATTGTATGGAAATGGTTGGAAGTTTCTGTTGGTTTTCATTCCCTTTTACAATATCTATTTTGCATTTAAGCTCTGGATTGACTATGCCCATGCCTTTGGAGAAAGTACAGGCTTTGGTATAGGATTGGTTTTGCTTCCCTGGCTTTTCATGTCTATTTTGGGATTTGGCGATTGTGTATACAGAGCCGGTGAGAAAAGAGAAAGAAAATAAAACCAAACAAGTTTTAGGTGCAACAGAAAAAGCAGAAGGGTTTCCCAAATGGGAAAGGGATAATTTTGTCAACACCCTCAAACCTCCTATGACAGTGTATGACTGTTATAGAAAGTTTGAGGGTGTTGTGCTTTGATAGATGCAGAATTAGAAATGATTTTGTTTATAAACTTTTCCTTTTACTGGTGTTTCATTCAGCCGATATTGAATCAACTCGGATACAGTGACAAGCTGATAACCTTTTTGGATAAGGTCAGGAACGAGTTTTTCTGTTGCTTTGGCAGTAGAATCATAAATGCCGTGCATGAGAATGACTTTTCCGTCCAGATTTCCGACTTTTTGTATAGACTTTAGCACGCTATCCGCATTGCGAGATTTCCAATCCAATGTATCTACAGACCAAATGATAATGGGATAGGGGACATTTTTCTGTACGGTTTGGTTATAGTTGCCGTAGGGCGGACGGAATAGTGTCGGTTTTTTGCCGATGGCTTTTTGAAAAGCAGCATCAGTACGCTGTACATCTGCTTTGATTTGTGCAGCGGACATTTTTTTGAAGTCTTTATGGTTATAAGAATGGCTGGCAACTTCGCAGCCAAGAGCAACTTCTCTCTGTGCAATTTTGGGATACTGTGAGATCCGTTCGCCTGTATCAAAGAAGGTGGCAACAGCACCATGTTTTTCCAGTGTGTCCAAAATGCGGTTTGTGGCAGTGCCGGGGCCATCATCATAGGTGAGTGCAACCATGGGTTTTTTGGGGTCAATGTTCCGCTGCTTGGCAGTTTTTGTTTTTGGCGGTGCAGGTGGCACTTTCTTTTTTATTTTGAAATATTCCGCAAATGTTTTTCTTGGCACTTCAATGCTGAGTATTCCGTTTCCGCCCTGTAAGATGGTTTCTTCATTAAGATAGAAAATCATGGAAGTATCTTTTAAAGCATAGGAGGCAAAGGAGGTTTTGTCAGCACCAAGCCGTTCCCGAAAGTCCGGAAGAAGTTTTTCCGCATAGGCTGTCGTTTGTCCAAGAAGATCGGCAGTATAGGCAGCCGCTTTTTTTGCATAAGCACCATCGAAAATATCCGTAGGGGCAATTTCTGTTTCTTTTTTCAAATCAAAAAGATAGGGATATGCTCTGGAAACTTCTGTTTCGCCACAACGTTTGCCGGTAAGGAAAACGACGCTGTAAATATTGCCTTTTGTGTGATAGGATTCATAAGTAATGAAAAAATCCGATTCGTCGCTTGTTTGTATACATTCTGCAATCATGTCTTCCTCTAATTTTGTTGCGATTTCCTGTATACGGGCATCTACTTTTTGATTCCCCAAAACGGGATACTGTACAGCATAAGGAATGGCGATGTCTGTTCCGTCAAAAATTTCCGTATGCGGTGTACCTGCTTGTTGCAATGCCTGTTTTTCTGAAAAAAATTGTTTTGCTGTGGAGGCAAAGTCGGTGCTTCCGTCTTCGGCACTGGCAGAAACAAAAATACACATGGTAAAAAGCAGTGTTAGGGTCAAAAGTTGGAAAAAGGAATGTGTTTTATTTTTCATATGGTTTCCCCCTTACGTTGTTTGTAGTCTGGATGAAGATAACGTCCATGTTTGGCTGTGGATTTGCCGTATTGGATGGCACGTTTTGGACAGTGATGCAGACAGGCAAGACACATATTGCACTGTGGTTTTGTCCAAACAGGAATATTGTCCTTTATGGAGATGCAGTGAGAAGTACATACCTTTGCACAAAGTCCACAGCCAATGCAGTCCTCTGTGGAATAGAAAGGAGCCGTTTTTGTTGCACCTATACGGAATAAGGGTTGGATAAGGTGACTCTTTATGGTTGCACCCTTTCCTTTTTTCACACGGAAGAAATGACGTTTTTCCAGTTTTACTGCACGAAGAATCAACTGAATAATTTCATCGGCATGATTTTGTTTTTTCAGCTGTACTTGGGGACTGTCTACAGGGAACAAAACCACATAGTTATCAGGCATAACAACGGAAAAACCGCTGTCTAAAGCAATGCCCTTTTGATGCAGAGCTGTTTCCAAGAAAGAAATAGACTTTCCGGCAGTGCTGCCACAGGTACAAACACCATAAGTATATAAATTGCCTTTATGCTGGATTTGTAAATGGTCAATAAATTTTTCGACGGCTTCAGGCATTGCCCAGCTATAAACGGGGAAAACAAACCCCAGCTTTTCTCCCTCTGCCAATGTATAGGAATAGCGATGGTTATGTATGGCAGATGCAATGTCTACCATACTGTCATGAAGTCCTTCTGCTATTTTTCTGGCGGCATGATATGAGTTCCCTGTACCGGAAAAATAAAAAATCATATTGGTTTCCTCCTCTTTTCAGTATTTTATGATGGTAAAATATGGTATATGGTATATAGTTGGTATATTTCTTTTCATAGGATTGTTTAGTATTATACCATAGAATAAGAGGAGAAAGTTTTGCCTTTTTCTTAAAATTTTATTTCATCTTTTATATATCATAAGGCAGAAAAAGTCCCGTCTTGTTATAGACGGGACTTTTTTGGGGGATTAAATTTGCATATGGAAATCAAATTAAGTCATTGATTACTTCGGCAGATACATACATTACACCATCTACAAGTTTTGCAGGTGATTTTGCCGTTTTTACCATATCTTCTTCTACGACATAATCTGCTTTGCCCAAAGTGATGGATACGGTTCTCTTCTCCTTTGTCAGCAGAATAGGTTTGTTTTTGCCTTGCCATTTTACGGTGTAGCCTTTTTCTGTTGCGGTATCACGAAGTGCAACCAATTCTGCCACTGCTACAGGTTCGGGTGTTACAGGCGTTTCTGCATCAACTACTTCTTCAGAAATTGCCTCTCTTTTTTCTAAGAGAAGAACAAAAGAAGGTGTGGTTTGTGCAGGTATGCTCTTTGTGCTTGCATCATAGAATACAATGGCATCTTTCCCCTGTACATCTTCTGCTGTCAGTATGCTCTTTGTGCCGAGTGTGCTGAGAATGGTTGTGGTTTTGTCAAGGTTCAGTTTCAATTTGTCCTTTGCATTTACCAGTTCTTTGTCAAATGTACCAACGGAAATATTGCCTTTTGTGGGATTTGCCACAATAGCTTTGATGTCGCCTACATAAGCTGGTATACTCATGCCTACAGGTGCAGTGGAAGAATAAATAACCATAACTTCCATATCTTTTTTCAGTTGATCCGCTGTCATCAGACTGCCGTCTTCTCTGTTTATCAGCGTAGTGTCGGGGCTTAATGCGAAACGCAGACCACCGTTTTCATTGGCAATTTCCGCCGTATAGGAATCCATTTCCTTTGTAGGCAGAGAAACAATTTTGCCCACTTCTGTGATGTATGCTGCTTCTTCTTTTACCTCGTCCTGTGTTGCAATAAGTTGTGGGGTATTGCCCTTCATAACATCAGCATAAACGGCTGTGCTGCCCAGTACAGAGAATGTCAGTGTTAATGCTGCGAATGTTTTCCAATTCATTTTTTTCATTCTATCAACCTCCTGAAAAATATCATTTATTTTTTGGTTTTTTTCTTTATGTTGTGTTTCTAATACATGAAACGGAGCAATTTTCGAAAAGTTCCCTAAAAAATAAAAAAATTTGCAAAAAGCAGAAAGATTTGGGGCACTGCCACATTGTTCCTTTTTAGAAAATTTAAAAAAACATATTTTCAAACAAAGAAACCAAGTGTATAATTGAACAGCAAGAAGAGAGGGAAGTGTATAGGAAAAAATATATTAAGGAGGAGAAAGATTGGAAAACACAAGAATTATACAAGTAGAGGATAAAGTCCCCTTTAAACTTTTATTGCCCCTTAGTGTTCAGCATATGTTTGCCATGTTTGGTGCAACGGTACTGGTACCGTTTTTGTTCGGTATTAATGCGGCAGTTGTTCTTTTCATGAATGGGGTAGGTACATTATTAT
>JAHHTX010000080.1 GCA_020024255.1 Anaerotignum sp. | reverse complement strand
ATAGGTAATGACACTGTCACCATCTTGTTGTGCATACACTTGTGTTTTACCCATGGACTGATCGCCCACTTTGATGTCCATTTCCATGTTCATTTTGATTTCATCTTTCTCAATGTAATCAATTTTGCTGTTCATCTGCATATCCATGGATTCTTCACCCATCTTCATGCCATAGTCCATCACCATATCCATAGATGCACTCTTTACAGTGGACATAGTTTCGTTTGCTTTTTTCAGCAGTGCTTCCACATCATCGCCACCAGCTGCGCCACCACCACAGCCTGCCATAGCAACTGCCATTGTTACTGTCATAGAAACAGCAATAAGTTTTTTAAATAGTTTCATAAATATTCCTCCCATAAAAAATGAATGTAGTTTTTGAAATTATAACATATTTTTACAGGAAAATACAAGAAATTTTTTTGGCGGTTCATTTGAATTTTTTCTTTTTTAACGTCTGTCCGCCGGTGCAGAGAGGGAATAAGAAACATTCGTCACATTTGGGACGCCGTGCAATACAGATTTTTCTGCCATGGGCAATCATCTGGGTATTGACATCAATCCAACGCTCTTTTGGCACTAATTTCATTAGGTCGTATTCAATTTTTACCGGGTCCTGATTTTTGGTTAATCCAAGAAGATTGGATACACGTTTCACATGAGTATCGACTACAATACTGGGAATCCCATACCAGTTGCCCCGTACCACATTTGCCGTTTTTCTGCCCACACCTGCAAGAGAGGTTAAATCATCAATATCTGACGGAACTTCCCCATTGAATTCGGACAGGAGTTTTTGACAGCATGCAATGATATTTTTAGCCTTGTTATGGTAAAATCCTGTGGAGTGAATGTCTTGTTCTAATTCGGATAAATTTGCTTCGGCAAAATCCTGTATGGAAGTGTATTTTTGAAATAAACCTTTTGTCACGATATTTACTCTGTCATCAGTGCATTGTGCGGAAAGCATAGTGGCAATAAGCAGCTGCCATGGGTTTTCGTGGTTCAGATAGCATTTTGTAGGGCCATAGTGCTCCAGAAGTAAGTCCAGTATAAGGATAACCTTTTCTTTTTTTCGCATAACTTTCTCCTTTTTTCATATTTCCTTGTATTTTGGGGTATTATATCATATTCTGTTTCTTGTTGCGAATAAATTTTTTTAATTTTTATCAAACATAAAACCTTTTTTAGAAAATTTGGCTCTATAGAATAGATGCATCAAAGAAAAGAAAGGAGGATTCCATGTGACAAGGGAAGAAACTGCAGACATTGTGATACGTTTGCAGAATGGCGATGAAAATGCCTTCAGCAGTCTATTTGCTGCATATGGGCAGAAAGCTGTGCGTACGGCAGCACTCATCAGCAAAGATGCAGTTTTGGCAGAAGATATTGCGCAGGAAGCATTTGTCATCTGTTTGCATCAAATCAAAAAATTGAAAGACCCCCTTTGTTTTTGGTCATGGTTTCTAAAAATACTGACTCGCTGTGCATGGAAAAATGCCAAGGAAAAAGGAAAATTTCTATCTTGTGCGGATATTTCAATGCAGACAGAGGGAATGATGGCTGAGGATAAATATCCGACAGAAGAAAAAAGTATGTACGAAACTTTATATCGTGCCATAAACAATTTGAGTACAAAACAGCGGACAACAGTCATCTTATATTATTTTAATGACCTTTCCATTAAGGAGATTGCACAGGTGACATCCTCTTTGGAAGGAACGGTAAAATCCAGACTTTTTGTAGCGAAAAAACGCTTAAAAGCAGTTCTGGAAGGCAAGGAGGGGGATTTTTATGAAATATGATGACTTAGATATGTACATTAAGCAGACATTAGCGGAACAAGTAAAGGAAATAAATGTTTCATCGCATTTGTCTGAAAATATTTTGAAAGAAGCAGAGAAGGAGAGAGGTTCTATGAAGTTTTTCCATAAAAAATTACTTGTGGCAGCAGCCATTGTGTGTTTTTCAACAGTAACCGCATTTGCAGCAGTAAAACTGCAAGGTATAGAAGGGCATAGCTATACTGAAACGCATGAGTATAATGATGTCGAGAAATTGGAAAAAAAATTGGGATTTGATGCAAAGACAGTGGAATCTTTCCATAATGGCTATGTTTTTGTAAGCGGTGGACGAGGTGAGTCAGAAGGTATTGGCGAAGACGGCAATGGCATGGGAAAAAAATACAAAAATATCAATTTGACTTATGAAAATGAGAAAGGTAATCTTCTGTCATTCATGGTAGAACAGGGCAGTCCCCTTGTAGATGCAGGCGAGGAAGAAACAGAAGGCTATATAAAACAGTTGTATAAATTTGTGCCACCTAGTTATGAATTGACCGAAGAAGACAAAGCAAAAGAAGCGGCAGGAGAAATTGTCATTTCTTATGGCAGTGACAAAGTAGAAGAAAATGTGGTAGAAAATTATCTGTGGCACGAAGGCGATTTATATTACGCATTGATAGGTTTTGACTGCGGCTTTGGCGAAGAAGGCATGAAGGAAATGGTAAAGGAAATACAGGCAAGTAAATAAAATGTAATTGATAAAATATGATGTGCAGACCATGCGGTTTCCGCATGGTCTCTGCCTTTTTACAGACAGAAGAGAGGTGTCTTTATGTGGGCAAAAAAATATGCATTTGGTTTATGGGTGTATTACATCATTGTTTTGATATGGATTGTGCTTTTTAAGCTGCAATTTTCGCTTGCAGATTTACCACATTTCAGAAATATCAATCTTATTCCTTTTGCAGAGTCTGCTGTCACTAACGGCACTGTGGATTTTTCGGAAATCATTGGTAATGTGATGCTTTTTATTCCGTACGGACTGTTTCTGCACATTTTACTGGAGAAAAAATCACTGTTTCGACAATTTCTGCCTATTTTTTGTACCTGTATGCTATTTGAGATTTTCCAATTTGTATTCGCTATAGGTGGAAGTGATATTACAGATGTATTTACTAACTCTTTAGGTGGGATATGCGGTATTTTTCTTGCAGTCTGCCTGAAAAAAGGCATAGGAAAACATTGGATATGTTTTATCAATGTGCTTGGTTCCGTTGGAGCAGTTCTGTTTACCGGATTTTTTGTATTGATTGCTTTCGCAAATTAAAGAAATGACAGTTATATTTTAAAGAGGATTGCAGCAAATTTTTACTATAAACACAAAGACCTTACGGTGAAAATCCATAAGGTCTTATTTTTTTCGGCTGTTTTTCGATTTTCTTTTTTGCAAAAAATCAAAAAAGCTGTACATACTAAGGGCAGGAAACAGAAAGAAAGGTGTGGAAGTTTATGGAGACAAACAAACAGGCACAAAAACAATATGCAAAAATGGTGGAAGACGTTTCGCCAAAAAGTCCGATAGGAAAAAACTGCGTTTTGGCATTTTTGTCCGGCGGTTTGATTTGTGCTATAGGTGAAGGGTTTTTACAGCTATATGGCAAAATCGGTTTCGCAGAAGAAGAAAGCCTCCTTTTGGTATCTGTAACACTCATTGGTATTTCGGCTCTGCTGACAGCACTGGGCATTTATGGTAAGCTGGGGAAATATTGCGGTGCAGGTACAGAAGTACCCATTACAGGCTTTGCCAATTCTGTTGTATCTCCTGCCATCGAATTTAAAAAAGAAGGCATGGTTTTGGGCATGGCGGCGAAAATGTTTCTGTTGGCAGGCCCTGTCATCGTATATGGAACATTAACTTCTATGGTAGTCGGAGTCGTATATTATTTTGTAGGCAGGTGAGGAGAATATGAACAAGCGAATGGGAAAACAGACGGTACGCCTTGCAGAGCCGGTCATTATTCGGGGTGTAGCTTCTACAGTGGGAGAAACAGAAGGAGAGGGACCCCTTGGGGGATATTTTGACTGTGTTGTGCGTGACCCTCTTTATGGCGAAGATACATGGGAACAGGCGGAAAGCCGTTTTGTACAGGAAAATATGCGTCTTGCTGTGAAAAAAGCAGGCTGTAGTATGCAAAATATGGATTATGTTTTATGCGGAGATTTACTGAATCAGTGTGTTGGTACAACTTTTGGCATCAAGGATTTCAATGTACCTTTTTTTGGGCTGTTTGGGGCTTGCTCCACCATGGGCGAAGCCATGAGCCTTGGCGCAATGCTTATTGATGGTGGATATGCCACCAATGTTTTGGCAGGAGCATCCAGTCATTTCTGTTCAGCAGAAAAGCAATTTCGTTTTCCCTTGCCTTTAGGGATTCAGCGTACTCCTGTGGCATCTCGAACAGTGACAGGAGATGGTGCTGTCGTATTATCCAGAAACGGAAAAGGGCCAGTTATTACAGAAATCACCACAGGAAAAATTGTGGATATGGGTGTGACAGATGTGAATAACATGGGAGCGGCAATGGCTCCTGCGGCGGCGGCACTGATTGCAGCACATCTTCGGGATACGGAAAGAACTTTGCAGGACTATGACGTGATTGTCACAGGGGATTTGGGAGATACAGGCAGAACCCTTTCGGCAACCCTTTTGGAAAAGGAAGGCTTCCCTATGGACGAACGCTATAAGGACTGCGGACTTTTGATTTACGACAATGAAAGACAGGATACCCATATGGGCGGCAGTGGCTGTGCCTGCTCTGCGGTCACATTCTGTGGTTACTATTATCCCAAATTGGTTTCGGGAGAAATCAAGCGGATGCTTTTTGTGCCTACAGGTGCACTGCTTAGCACAACATCTGTGCAGCAGAATCAACCCATTCCCGGTATCGCTCATGGTATTGTCATAGAAAACATGAAGAGATGAGGAGGGGAAAATATGGAGTATATCAAGGCATTTGTAGTAGGCGGTATCATTTGTTTAATAGGGCAGATACTCATTGATAAAACAAAGTTGACACCGGCAAGAATTTTGGTTATGTATGTTTGTATAGGATGCGTTTTGGGTGGCATAGGGCTGTATCCCAAGCTGGTGGACTTTGCAGGGGCAGGCGCAACTGTCCCTTTGACAGGTTTTGGTAATGTTCTGGCAAAAGGTGTCAAGGAAGAAATTGATACAGCAGGTTTTCTTGGCGTATTTACCGGTGGACTGAAGGCGGCAGCAGGCGGACTTTCTGCAGCAGTGCTTTTTGGTTTTTTGGCATCGGTCTTTGCAGAACCCAAAGAAAAATAAAAAATTAAAAATTCCTCTTTTTTTTACTAGTCGTAAACACATTTTTGTGTTATAATATTTTTGTACAAAATAGAAAACAAGAGCATAAATTTTACGGTTGTTTTCTATTTACACAAAATTCATATTGGAAGGAAAGAAGTGAAATGCACAAAGCGATTGGTTCAAGAAAGGACTTCAACAAGTTGGATGAGGATTCTTTGCTGGCAGAGTACAAAGCGTGCGTAGAGGATATTCTTGGGCACGAATTAGTGGAGAAAATGGATCAGTATGTACAGCATTGTGAAACCAGCCGTTTGCAACATAGTATCAATGTATCCTATTACAGTTTTTTAATCTGTTACCGTTTTGGTTGGGATTATCGTTCTGCTGCACGGGCAGGCTTGCTGCATGACTTGTTTTTCTATGACTGGAGAACGAAAAAATGTATCCGTTCGAACCATGCTTCATGGCATCCAAGAGTTGCTTATGACAACGCAAAAAAGGTTACGGAATTGAATAAAATTGAAAAAGATGCGATTTTGAAGCATATGTGGCCCTGTACTCTGGTGCCGCCAAGATACATTGAGTCTTATGTTGTCACATTTGTAGACAAGTTTTCTGCAATTATGGAAGTGGCAGAAAGAAAATATGTAAAGGTAGCAAGAAGAAAACGTGCTGTTGCAAGACCTTGATTGAACAAAAAAGAAATCCCCTATGAAAGGATAAACTTCATAGGGGATTTCTTCTGTTACGTGTTTTTTCTTTTCTTTCGCTTTGCACAGCGTTTTTTCCAGTTGCGATAACCAATATAGCGGCAGATGGCAAATGTCACCAAAAATACAATCACGATACCACCTATGATAGCAGCTATGATTGTAGCTACACGTTTTGCTGTTTTTATTGCAGCGGCTTTTTCCATTTCTTTTCGTTCTGCAGGTGTGGTGGCAGCAACAGCCTTGTCTGCATGGAGATTTACAGAGGTTAATACTTCCCCATCCAAAGACAGGGTTAGTTTGCCAAGGGCAGCCCCTTTTTTTATAGGGACAGAAACGGCTTTTTTGTGCGTAATTTCTTTTTTGATTTTGGATATGTCCGCATCTATGGGTATGGTAGCATAGATATCTTTTTTTAGTCCCAGTGTAACGACATCTTTTACCGTTGTTTTGTCTTTATAGGTTTCCGTTACATTGATTTTTTCGTGAACATCTTTTGCGGAAACAATGTTGACAGTTTTAAAATGGGAAAAACCATACGCAAAGAGCGTTTTTGTATCTACATAATGCTCCGCACCATTACATTTTAAGACAACAGCGATAAGCTCCATTCCGTCTTTTTCCGCAAATGTGACCAATGTGTTATTGGACTCTGTGGTGTAGCCGGTTTTTCCGCCTGTTGCCCATTCGTAATAATAAATAGAGGGAGGGTTTAGCATTTGATGCTGACCATGAAGGTTCCGTTCCTCCTCCTGCAAATTTGTGGGAGGGATTTGGTAGTGGGTTTCAGACATAATTTTTCGGTAGGTTTCGTTTTTTAGGAGTTCCCTTGCAATTAAAGCCATATCATAGGCAGTGGTATAATGGTTTTCGTCAAACAAACCATTGGCATTGACGAAATTGGTATTTTTGCAGCCAAGTTTCTTGGCTCTGTTTGTCATATGTTTTGCAAACTTGTCCAAAGAACCGTCTACATACTCTGCGGCGGCATTGGCACACTCATTGGCAGAACGCAGCAGAATCCCAAAAATGACTTGCTCCAATGTTAAAGTTTCGCCTTCTTGAATACCGATACTGGCACTCCCTGGCTCCACATTGGATACAGCTTCATGAGAAAATGTGATTTTATCGGAAAGAGAACCCTTTTCCAGTGCCAGAAGCACCGTCATCACTTTTGTAATGCTGGCAGGAAACTGTTTGGAATAGGCATCTTTTTCATATAGAACTTTACCTGTTTTGGCATCCATAAGAATGGCAGAAGCAGCAGAAAGCGTCAGTTCATCATCTTCTTTGCTTTTTTGTGTTTTGTCTGTATCTGTTTTGCCCTCTGCATTTTTCTCAGTAGCGGAAGGGGGTGTTTCTGCTGTTGCAAATACAGGACAGAGGTTGGAAAAACAAAAAATAAGTGCGAAAAATAAGATGAAAAATTTTGATTTCATTACAACTCTCCTATAGGATATTATGGTTTTTTGTGATACAATTATGAGGTATAGATGTTATGGTCTTTGCATGAAAGAAAAAATCTAATTCTATTTTTTGCATTCTTTCCAATTATACCAAAAAAGCAGGAAAAAAAACAGTTTTTTTTCCAAAGGTCATGGGAGTGGGAAGAAATGACAGAGATTATGTTCTTGGAGGAATGGGATTATATATGAAATGGGAACGATGGAAGATGGCAGCAGTGATTTTTTTCTTTCTGGGCTGCGGTCTGTGGTATAGCAAATCTTATTACAATGGCACACTGGATATGGGAACACCAGCAGAGCCTGCGGCAGCAATCGCTCTTTCGGAACAAGAGGCGGAAGAAAAGAGAGATGAAGGAATATGGACTGTCAATATCAATACAGCAAAGAAAGAAGAACTTATGCTTTTAGAGGGTATAGGAGAAAAGATGGCGGATAAGATTATTGCGTACCGCAAAGAATACCATGGTTTTTCTGTGCCTGAAGATATTATGAAGGTTTCAGGTATCAAAGAAAAAACATTTGAGAAGATAAAAGAGCATATTGAGGTATGAGCAACGGGAGGAAGAAAGATGTCATATCGAATTTTGGTTGTAGATGATGAAAAGCTAATCGTGAAGGGGATTCGGTTTTCTCTTGAACAAGATGATATGGAAGTGATACCTGCTTATGACGGAGAAGAAGCCTTGCAACATATAAAAGAAGAAAATTTTGACCTTGTGGTATTAGATGTTATGTTGCCTAAAATGAATGGTCTTGAGGTTTGTCAGCAGGTACGGGAATTTTCCCAAGTGCCTATTATTATGGTAACTGCAAAAGGCGAAGATATGGATAAGATTATGGGTTTGGAATACGGTGCCGATGATTATATTACAAAGCCTTTTAATATTTTGGAATTGAAGGCAAGAATTAAGGCGATTCTCCGCCGCAGTGTGAAAAAAGGCAATGCAGATCCAAGAGAACGAGAAATCTTGAAGGCACGGGATTTGGAACTTTCTTATGACAGCAGACGTGTCTTTATCAGTGGCAGGGAAGTCAACTTGACGGCAAAGGAATTTGACCTTTTAGAACTCTTGATGGAAAACCCGGGAAAGGTATACAGCAGAGAAAAACTTTTGGACACTATATGGGGGTATGATTATCCTGGTGATGTACGAACCGTAGACGTTCATGTTCGCCGTTTGCGTGAAAAAATTGAGGCAAATCCCAGTGAGCCAAAGTATATTTTTACAAAATGGGGAGTTGGTTATTATTTTAATTGATTTCATAAAGAAGAAACGACAGTCCCACTTTGTCAGTCTGCGGTGGGTACTGCTAGTGACGTATCTGATTGTGGGGTTGATTAACCTCTTGCTTATTGCCAACCCTATTTTGCACTCTATTCGGGAATATTTTGTTGAACAACGAAAAAAGGA
>JAHHTX010000079.1 GCA_020024255.1 Anaerotignum sp. | reverse complement strand
GCCTTCGTATTCCATGGTTACGCCGTTTCTAAGTTCACCTGCAGAAATCATGTATTTTCCTCCTCAAAATTCATCTGACGGGGCTTGCCCCGTTCTTTCTATTTTTCTTAGTATACACCGCTTATTTCGAAAAATAAGCATATCCTTCTATATTTTAAAGGAAATCCATTGATATTTCAATAAAAAAATGGGAAAAAAACGGATTTCCCCCAAAAAAATCATGGTTGTATGCCGTTTTGTTTGAAATAAATTTTCATTATCTGCCGTTCTAAGCCACGTTTTACCTTTGTCACCAGCTGGTCACGGTTACATATAGGTGCAGTCATAATGCTGTACAGACCGCCTTTGTGTCCGCACCAAATATCCGTAAAGACCTGATCTCCGATGAGTGCTGCTTCGGCAGGGGCAATGTGCAAGAGGGATAAGGCATGGAGCAGTTTCTTTGTCCCCGGTTTTCCTGCCTTATGCACAGCAAGAGTGGGCAGTTTTTTGTTAAAGCGATGCACACGTTCTTTACGATTATTGGAAAGGATCATAAGACGGAAACCTTCCCGTTTTAAATCATGAAAAAACTGTATGAGTTTTTCGTCCGGATCTGCCACATCAAAAGGGGCAATGGTATTGTCAATGTCAAAAACCAGTCCCCGAATGCCCATTTCTTTTAATTTTGTCAGGGGCAGTTCATAAACGGAATTGATATATAAGTCGGGAAAAAATCTGTCAAGTATCATAAATCCTCCTTTTTTGTATCTGCAAAATCCATTCTCATCAGTGCGTTTTCCTCCAGATTTCCCATGACTTCACCACTTAAATAGCGAATCATGACGGCATCGGCTTCTCCTGCAACATTGTAGGTCAGCTCAATACGCTTGGTACGCAGGGAGATTCTGCTGTGCGAGGAAATACTGCCGCAAATAATGGCATCAATTTCCTGTTCTTTGAGAAATTTGGGCAGAGGTGTTACGCCACGTTCTACGATTTCTTTTTTCTTCACCAGTTCAATTTCCACATCGTATATGGTAAACTCCTCTGCTGTGTCATATTGCCTGTATACTTTACCGTTTTTTGTGGGAATTGCCACACGCACAAAAATCACCACCATTTCGTTTCCTCGTTGTATTTTCTTATGATAGGTATTGTAGCTTTGCTTTGGGTAGTTTGTCAATTCTGAAAAAATTTTTTGCGTAAATGGGAAAAAACGGGTATACTGAAACCGTGAGAAAAGGAAAATGGGTTTTATAACGGTCAAGGGTGAAACGCCCTTGCAGGGTTTTGATATTTGATTTTTTGATATGCTGAACAAGGCTTAGATTTATTTTTACAAAAAAACAGAAAAGGAGATTTTATTTATGGACCCTAGAATTGAAGAGTTGGCTTATCATTTGGTACACAATTCCTGCCGCCTGCAAAAAGGCGAAAAGATTATGATTCATCAAAACGGTATACATCCCGCACCTTTGGTGAAAGCCATTATAAAAGAAGTATATCGTATAGGGGCAGTACCTTTTTTACAGCTTATGACAAACTCTCTGGAAAGAGAATTGCTCCTTGGGGCAGAAAAGGAGCAAATGGAGCTGATGGCACAGGCAGACAGCCTGCTGATGAAGGAAATGAATGCTTTTATTGGCGTTCGTGGAGAAGATAATATTACAGAGCAGGCAGATGTTCCCGGTGATAAACAGAGCCTTTACGAGAAGTATTATTCCGCACCTGTTCACCATGATATTCGTGTACCCCATACAAAATGGGTGGTACTCCGCTATCCTACCAATGGTATGGCTCAGGCTGCACACACAAGTCTGGAGGACTTTGAGGATTTCTATTTTAAGGTATGCAATCTGGATTATGGAAAAATGTCCAAAGCCATGGACAGCCTTGTGTCCTTGATGAACCACACAGATAAAGTACGGCTTGTGGCAAAGGATACAGACCTTACGTTCTCCATCAAGGATATTCCTGCAATTAAGTGTGCAGGTGGCTGCAACATTCCTGATGGGGAGGTTTATACTGCTCCGGTAAAGGATTCCGTCAATGGGGTGATTACCTATAATACCCCTTCGGAATACAACAGCACCACATTTGAACATGTCAAGCTGACATTCAAAGACGGAAAAATCGTAGACTGTGACGGCAGCAATAAGGAACGTCTGACAGAAATCTTTAATACAGACGAAGGTGCAAGATATGTAGGGGAATTTGCCATTGGTGTAAACCCCTATATCACAAAACCCATGAATAATATCCTCTTTGACGAAAAGATTGCAGGCAGTATCCATTTTACGCCAGGCAACTGCTACGATGATGCACCAAACGGCAACAAGAGTGCCATACACTGGGATTTGGTTCTCATTATGACACCGGAATATGGTGGGGGAGAAATCTGGTTTGACGATGTGCTGATTCGGAAAGACGGACGATTTGTCCTTCCCGAATTGGATTGTTTGAACCCCGAAAATCTCATGTAAAACAACATAAAGAAAACATTGGGCAAGGGAAGAAGTGTTTGTTTTTACAGATAATTTATGGTGCCCATGTTCTTTGCGGGGCAAAATCTCCCATATCCATAAAGGGGAATTATATGGGAAAATATGGGGGCAAAGTTTTTGCTGTTTTGTTTTGTAGTTGACAGAAACCGCTAAAATATAGTAAAATGCAGGTATTAGCAAACGGCTGTGAAAAGAAGAGTAAGCGGTCTTTTTGGGTACAGAGAGCCTCGATTTGGTGGAACGAGGTGCAAAAATGCCGCCGAACATGGACTTGGAGCCTCGCCCCGACTGCCCTCTTTTGGCATTAGGCTGCGACGGGTTACGCCCGTTATTGCGTAAGGGTATTTTTGTACCCGTAGAGGTTCTTTTCGTGAGGAAAGAATGAACAAAGGTGGTAACACGGCTTTTTGTCCGTCCTTTGCAGAGAAATTCTGTAAAGGGCGGCTTTTTTTATGGTAAAGTACCAAACAGATCATATGAAAAGGAGAGATATTTTTGGAAAAAGAAAAATTTTATATTACTACACCCATTTATTACCCCAGTGATAAGCTGCATATCGGTCATTCTTATTGCACAGTGGCAACAGATACCATGGCACGGTACAAAAGATTGCGTGGCTATGACGTCATGTTTCTGACCGGTACAGATGAACATGGGCAGAAAATTGAGCGGATTGCCGACAGCCAGAACATGACACCAAAGGAATATACCGATAAAATCGTAACAGGGATTAAAGAACTGTGGAATAAATTGGGTATTTCTTATGACAAATTTATTCGTACCACAGACGATTATCATATTGCCTGTGTACAGAAAATTTTTAAGAAACTCTATGACCAAGGGGATATTTACAAAAGTTCCTATGAAGGCTGGTACTGCACACCCTGTGAATCCTTCTTTACAGAACATCAGCTGGTAGACGGCAAATGCCCTGACTGCGGACGTGATGTGGAGCTGTTGAAAGAGGAAAGCTATTTCTTCCGTCTTTCCAAATATCAGGACAGAATTATCCAATATATGGAGGACAATAAGGACTTCTTACAGCCAAATACACGTCAGAACGAAATGATTAACAACTTCCTGAAACCCGGTCTTGAGGATTTGGCAGTTTCCCGTACTTCCTTTAAATGGGGCATTCCTGTGGACTTCGACCTGAATCACGTTGTCTATGTTTGGGTAGATGCACTGACCAACTATATTTCCGCCCTTGGCTATGGCACAGAGGACGAAAGCTTGTTCCGGAAATATTGGCCTGCGGACGTTCATGTGGTAGGGAAGGAAATTGTGCGTTTCCATTCCATCATTTGGCCTGCTATGCTGATTGCATTGGATTTGCCTTTGCCAAAGAAGATTTTCGGTCATGGCTGGCTGGTGATTAACGGCGGCAAAATGTCTAAATCTGTAGGGAATGTGGTAGACCCCAATGTACTGGTGGACAAGTATGGTGTGGACGCCATTCGTTACTTCCTGCTCCGTGAAATCGCTTTTGGACAAGACGGTAATTTCAGTAACGAAGCCCTCATTCAGCGTATCAATTCCGACCTTGCCAATGACTTGGGCAATCTGGTTTCCAGAACTGCAGGCATGATTGAAAAATATTTTGGTGGTACACTGCCAAAAGACAGAACAGAAACACCTTTTGATGCGGATTTGAAGGCAACGGTGGCAGAGATTATTCCCAAAGTGGAAGAAAAAATGGACAATATGTTCTTCAGTGATGCCCTTATTGAAATTTGGAACCTCATTCGCAGAACAAATAAATATATTGATGAAACACAGCCTTGGATTCTCTGCAAGGACGAAGAAAAGAAAGGCGAGCTTGCCAACGCATTGTATCATGTAGCGGAAAGCATTCGTATTGTTTCCATTATGATTAAGCCGTTTATGCCCAATACGCCCGAAAAAATCTGGGCGAGCTTTGGCATCAAAGAAGGCGAAGCAACGACTTGGGAAAGCACAAAAACATGGGGGATTTTGCCTGCCGAACTGAAAGCCGTAAAAGGAGAAACACTGTTCCCCAGAATCGACATGAAAAAAGAACTTGCAGAACTGGAGGCAGCTATTAAGGCTTCTCAGGCAACAAATATTGCCAATCAGCAGAAGAAAAAGGAAGAAAAAGAAGACGAATATCCTGCGGAAATTACCATCGACGATTTCTGCAAAGTACAGTTGAAGGTGGGCGAAGTTTTGGAAAGCAAGGAAGTGGAAGGCTCAACAAAACTGCTCCGTAACGTTGTCAAACTGGGAGAGGAAGAAAGAGTCATTTTCTCCGGCATTAAGAGTGCTTATGCTCCCGGCGAATTGGTGGGCAAGCGTGTTGTGGTGGCATATAACCTGAAACCCAGAAAGATGATGGGCGAAATGTCCTACGGCATGATTCTCTGTGCAGAAGATGCAGAGGGTAAGCTGTCTGTTCTCACCACAGATGACAAAGAATTTAAAAGTGGGAGTGGAATCAGCTAATGTATTTTGAATCTCATGCACACTATGATGACAGGCAGTTTCAGCCGGATCGGGATGTCCTTTTACGGGACATTCTGCCGGCAGCCGGTGTTGATTATATCGTCAACATTGGCTGCAATATCAAAAGTGCTGAAATGAGCCTGCGGCTTGCCAAAAAGTATGATTATGTTTATGCAGCTGTGGGAATCCATCCAAGTGATTTGGAGGACATTTCCTCCCAGACCATGGAAAAGCTCCGTCAGCTCTGCCAAGACCCTAAATGTGTTGCCATTGGGGAAATTGGTTTGGACTATCACTTTGATGATGGATTTCCCAAAGAGGTACAGCGGTTCTGGTTTCGGCAGCAGCTTCGCCTTGCGGAAGAAATGGGAAAACCTGTAGTTATCCATTCCCGTGATGCGTCACAGGAAACTTTTGATATCATCGAAAGCACCAATGTGCGAAAGGGTGTTATCCACTGTTATTCCGGTTCATGGCAAATGGCGGAGGATTATGTGAAAATGGGCTATCACATCGGCGTAGGCGGCGTTGTCACCTATTCCAATGCGAAAAAGTTAGTGGAAGTGGTGGAGCATATTCCGTTGGAAAGTATCCTCATTGAAACAGACTCCCCATATCTTGCCCCTACACCAAACAGAGGCAAACGAAATGACTCCGCAAACCTGAAATATGTCGTGGAAAAAATTGCGGAAATTAAGGGAGAAACACCTGAAGATGTAGCGAAGATTACTTTTGACAATGCAAAGAAAGTGTTTTTTGGCAAATAGAAAATAGAGGAATATAGGGTAAAATATCCGTCCTGAAGGGAGCAATCCTTTCAGGATTTTCTTTTGTAACCAATTTGTAATAAATCGCAAGAAACCCCTGTTTTTCAAAGGTTTTTTTCATCTTTGCTTAATAGAATAATAAGCAAATTTGCAATTTATTTAAAAAATGGTTGCGTAATTGTTACAAATGTGTTAATATAAGTATCGTACGAAAGAAGAAGATATATGAAGGATATATCTTCTTTCTCTTTGTAAAGGAATGTACATGGGAACTCCCCCCTTGCTTCCTTTCTGCAAAAGGACGAAAAGACAGTTTTTGTCTAACATAAAAAATGGTAAACACAAGATTTTTTCAATTTATACTTGTGTAAGGAGGACATCATGAAAACAAAACTGACAAGAATTTTTGCAATGGTACTGTTTATTTTGGCAATGGGCTGTGGTACAGCATCTGCTTATGAAAAAGAAGAAGGTGTTTTTTCCGTTGTCATTGAACTGGACGGCGTACCCCGTATGGTAACCACAGAGCAGACCACCATCGGCGGACTTTTGGAAGAAGTCGGTAAATCAACAGAAGCAAAGTATGTGGCAAAAGATATGGAAAATACAGACCCTGTAACAGATATGATGGCACTGACCATTCTGCCTGTTGTAGAAAAAAGCGTTTCTGTACCAAAAGAAATTCCCTTTAAGACAGTGGAACGCAATACAGATGCACTGCTTTATGGGGAAAAGCGTGTGGTACAGGAAGGACAAAACGGTACAGCAACAGTGATTTCCAAAGAAATCTATGAAGGCGATACACGGAAAGAAACGATTTTTGTGGAAGAAAAAGTGGTAAAAGCACCTGTGGACGAAATCGTGGAAGTGGGAACAAAGAAACCTGAAAATACAATTGATGGCTACAAATACAGCAGAGCGATTTCCATGAGATCTACAGCTTACACGCCTTTCGATGCAGGATGCAGCGGGATTACCGCAACAGGAATGCGAGCAGGCAAAGGTGTTGCAGCAGTTGACCCCAAGGTTATCCCTCTTGGCTCTAAAATCTATGTTCCCGGATACGGCGTTGCAGTGGCGGCAGATACCGGCGGTGCAATCAAAGGAAACAAAGTAGATGTATGTTACAATAGCCTTTCTGAGGCATACAGATGGGGCAGCAAAAATGTAACCGTTTATGTATTGAGTTAATGGAAATTTGTATAAAAAAAGAAAGCATACCCTTGAAAATATACTTTTAGGGTATGCTTTTTTTTGGAAAAATAGTGATTTTCTTGCAATCAAAAAAAACATTTGATATACTGAAAAAGAATTTTATAAAGAAAATACTGGGGAGGACATCGGTATGAAGAAAATAAAAGCACCGAAGATCAAACTGCCAAAGATTAAGCAGACCAAACAAACTGCACAGCAGAAAAAGAAGATGCCTATTGTTTTGGGCATTGTGGTCGTTGTTGCCGTAGCAGGATTTACCATAAAGCGTATCCATGACACCAAGGTGGAGCAAGCCTATGAAGTGGCAGATCAGATATTTGGTGAAGGTGAACATCGAGGAAATCCCCATGTGGAGGCAGAATACCACAATTTCAAAAAGAAATATGATGCGGTAGCAGACAAGAAATCTTTTCATAAGGCAATCGTATCCACTTTGGACGAATTTACTGCTGTTTCCCTTAATAATGCCCTTTATGCTGACGAGCAGGAGAACAAGGCAAAAACGGAACAGAAAAGGCTGGAAAAAGAAAAAGAAGAACAGAAGAAAACAGGAAACAAACCTGTACCAAAAGATTCCAAGGAAGCAAAAAAACAGGCAAAAAAAGCGGAGAAACAGAAAAAGAAAGAAGCAAAAGATGCTTTGCAGCTTATGCAGGACAGCAGGGGGAGAGAACATGACTTTGCACAGGTTGCCGCTGTATTGCCAGATGCAGTGAGGATTTTGTCAAAAGAAGATTATATCAGTGGAGATTTGTATAACAGTTTTGCAAATTTCTATGGAACGTACAGCACATATATTATGGACAAGTATGCAGCCGTACCCCAAGAAGAAAAAAATGCAAGGTATAAATACAACTTTGCAACAAAAATGCGTAATATCATAGAAAGTCTGGAGAATTTCAATAAGAATGCAGACGAGTTTTATCAGCTGGAAGGAGAAATTGTTTGTACACCGGCACAGGTGGCAAGCCTATACGAACAGTCCATGCAGATGTGCAAGGAAACCAAAGACGGTGCAACGCTTGCACTGATATTGCAGGATATCAAAGACCTTCCTTATATGCAGGATAAAGTATCGGTTATGGGAAACGACATCATTCGGGAATACATTGCAGGTGCAGTGAGGGTGGCAACATTGCAAAATGGTGTAGGTGGATATTATGATGACCCTGTACATAGAGGGGAGTTGCAGGCAATGCGTAGTATTCCCTATAATCCGGAGGGTATCTATGGGGATTTCTACTATGCCAAATCAGGCAAAAAAACTTTTGCCCTTTATCGTGGAACTACTCTAGTCAATCAGAAAATAGATAATGCCATAGAAAACCATTTGGCATATGCACTGGAAATGCCGGACGGCAGCTTTATGTTTATAGGAAAAGATAAAATCCAATTTACTTCCGATACAGATATACCGCTTTTGGAAGGAAATTTTGCAAACGAAGAACAGCAGATTGCGGACTTTTATGCAAAGGGCGGATTGCCTAAGCCGGCTGTGCCACCACAGGAAGAAAAAGGGCAGCCAGCACAGCAGCCCATGCAGCAGCCGAAGGTACAGCAGGCAAAAGAAAATAACGATGCAAGAAGCGTACAGCAAGCAAGTGCAAAATATCGTGGTGAGGTTGTAGGAAGACTGGACAGCCCCAATTGATAAGAAAAATAAAGAAAACGGCACAGCAAAGAAGAAGGCAGTGCCGTTTTTTTAGGAATAAACGGAATCTATAAAAAAGGAGTTGTATTTGTACAGCATTTTCAGACTGTAGAAAAAGAAGTTTCTACCC
>JAHHTX010000078.1 GCA_020024255.1 Anaerotignum sp. | reverse complement strand
GTGTTAGGATAATATTGAAAAGTAATTTATAAAGGCGGATATGACTTATAAAGAGAGAATCCTGAGTGCAGTTTTTTAGCGTTATGTCCACTATAATTCTTTTTTCATTTGGTGTCTGTATTCCAAGAGATCCATGTGGTTTCTTGGTGTTATAATCCTTCGATGTAATCGAACACGGATAGTTGGAGTTCCTGCAGGGAAGGATATGTTTTACAGTTAACCTCTTCTTTTTTGAGATACTGGAACAACCATTCACAACAGGTATTATCAAAAGAATATCCTTTCTTAGAAAATGACTGTGTTATATGAAGAGAATCCAATAACTGCCGAAATGCAAATGCAGTATATTGCGTTCCTCAGCCAGAATGAAACATAAGACCAAAGGAAGCGTTTCATTTTTTTAAAGCTTTTTGAACGCAGTCATAATCAGATCAACATCTGGTTTTCCTGAAATGTTCCAGAAAATGATTTTGCGAGAATAAATGTCTATTACAATGCAGAGATAGTACCATTTACTAGCTGCTTTCATATATGCAAAGTTACTGGACCAGACAACTTTAGGAGCCGTTTTGGAAGCGACCATCTGGTTTGCTTCGGTTCTGTTAGCAGGTCCTGAATGGTAATGATTGCAGCAGGTGTTGCGGTGCGGTTTATAGCTAAGACACGACAGAGCATTTTGATGTCATGTTGAAATCTAAGATTATAAACCGCTTTTAATCGTTGTTCGAGAGTGGTGTGAAGATGGCAATCGCTTTTTTTAATATGAGGTTTTCTTCTTCAAGTTAAGGAACCGCTTTTGAAGTTCTTTGCTATGTCTGGCAGTCATGAGTTCACCATCATCTGTTTCAACGATTGTGTACTACTTGATCTAGCGGGTGAGAGTGGTTTGAGACACTCCATATTCTTTACAGAGAGTAGCTTGCGTTTTTCCGCCGGATTGATATGGGTTGATTTTGATATAGATCAAAAGAATATAAAATATAAACAAGAAGAATAAACAAAAAGAGGTTAGGTATATTGTTTATATATAAAACATATGTATACTTAATTATTTATGAGCAGATATGCTGGTTGATATCTAAATAATTCTTGTTTTCGTATTTGAAACACACATATTTATTGATGTGTGTATATTTTTACTATTGAGTTAGTCTAGACTTACTAAAATAAGGAGGGGGTTGGTATATTTCGCCATTGGTAAGAGATAATATTCCAATTTAGAGTGATGGTTTCATAAAAAAAGATTTAACTTAGAAATTTGTATTTTCAGATATAAAAGTTACTGATATCTACTCTAATTTATATGTGCAGTATAAAACAAATGTGAAAATCTCTATAAACATTAGGAGAATATGACACATGTTGAAGAAATCTATGGCTCATTTGAATAAGGCTTTTATCAAAATGGCAGGCGAATGGCTTTTTTAATGAGGTATAAAGGAAACAAAAGGTAATAGCTATTTATAATTTATACAAAAAACAAAAGGAGGGATTTTTTTATGAAGAAGAAATATCTGACATATATGCTAGTAGCAGCGATGTTGGCAAGTACAATGCCTGCTACAGTTATGGCGGATACGAATGATTTACAGGGACACTGGGCAAAAAATGTTATGGAAGATTGGATAAATAAAGGGCTGCTGAAAGGGTATGAAAATGGTACATATCAACCCGATAAAATTGTAAGCCGTGCAGAGTTTGTCACTATGATGAACAATGCAATGGGAAACCAGAAAGAAGGTACAATACAGTTTAAAGATGTAGATAAAAAAGCTTGGTATTATCATGCAGTTTCCGCAGCAATCGCAGCAGGTTATTGCAGTGGATATGAAGATGGCACATTCAAACCAGATAAAAGTATTACAAGAGCAGAAGCGGCAGTTATGATTGCCAATGCGAAAGGACTTGCACCAAATGAAGCTGGTGCAGATAAATTTACAGATGCAGCATCTATTCCTGCTTGGGCAAAGGGTAGTGTTGGTGCGGTAGTTGCAGCAGGATATATGAGCGGCTATCCAGATGGCAGCTTTGGCACAGTAAAATCTATTACAAGAGCAGAGTGTGTTTCTTCTTTGCATCGTGCAATGGGGACAACGGAAAACGAAATGCCCAATCAGTCTGTAGATAAAGAAAACATTGTCGTGACAAAACCAAATGCGGTAATTGCAGATAAAACCATAAAAGGCAATGTTATGATTGAAAAGGAACTGAAAGATGGCAAGGTTTCTATTACCAACACAACCATAGAAGGTGATTTGGTCATTTATGGCAGTGATGTGGTTTATTTGGATAACGTAGAAGTAAAAGGTCGGATTTTGATAGAAAAAGACGGCGTACTGGTGGAATTTTCAGGCAAAACAAATGCAAAAGATGTTTTAGCAAATGCTTCTACAGAATTGAAAGCAAAAGACTTCAAAGGCAGCCTGGACGCTGTTCATGTACAAACAGATAAGCAAGTAACTATTCATGTACCAACAAATAAGGTTGTTGTTATGGATAACGGAACTGTTTATCTGAAAGCGGATACACAGCATGTGGAAATACAAAAAGGTGCAGAAGGTGCCAAAGTTTCTGTGGCAAAAGATGTCATGATAGATAAAATGACTGCAAATGCCAAAGTTTCATTGATTGGTGATGGCAAAATCGCAAAACTGGAAGCAAATGCAAATGGCATTGCTTTAGGAAAAGGCTTGGTTGTAAAAAATACACAGATTGCAGAAGGAGTAAAAGAACCGGTGATAAGCGGTGACAGCTCCAGCAGTGGTGGCAGTAGTTCCGGTGGTGGCAGCAGTTCCGGCGGTGGCAGCAGTTCTGGCGGCGGTGGAACCATCAATCCAGATGTTCCCCAAAAAACAGAAAATGTTCTGTATGCTTATGGAGAAAAATATCCTACACTTAAACTTTATGTAAAGAGTGAAGAGAAAAATATAAATGAAGTACAATCTGAAATTCTTGGAAAAATTCCGGAAGAAACAAGGGGAAATGTATATTTTGGTCAAATTTTTGCAGATCCCAATAAAATTCTCATTGTAGATCTATCAAAAGTGCTTACAGCAGAAGGAACCATGCAGGACATAGATTATCCAAAAGCAGAAGATGGTATCTATGTGGCAGATGAAAACAATACGCTGGTCAAACAAAGTGCAGAGAAAAAAGCAGCAGAAGATGGTACAGAAATGCTTCTGTATACAAAAGATATCCCGCAAAATGCATCGCTTGTGATGATTGCCGGAAAAGTTTCTTATGCCGAAAAAACAATGACTGCTGATCATATGATTGGATATCCCCAAAATGAGTCACACATCGGCATAAGTGTACTTGGCAATACAAAGCTCATTGAAGGTATCAACTTTGTCGCAAAAGACACCGTTTTGGCAAAGGTGCAGAATGCAGGCTTTATTGCATTGACAAAAGCACAGCAGCTGAATGTGGAAATCTGCAACAATACATTCCGTTTTGATGGGGAAGCGCCAATTATAAAAGCAATGGTTGGCTATAGCGCAGAAGGCACTGTAAATTTCCATCACAACACAATGGAAGGAAAGAGTTCTGTTGAATACAAAAGTCCTACACATGGCGTTGTACAAATTTTGGAAAGATCAAAAACACCAATCAAACTGCTGATTACAGACAACGAATTTAAAAATATCAAACCGGCTGCAATCAGAATGATGATGGGAGAATATGAGGATGTTACCATTAAAAATAATGTGATAGATGGTGTTGAGGACAGCGGGGTTTCCATATCTCTATTCCCTGTTGAGTATCCGAAAAAAATCAATCTGCATATTTCAGGAAATACAGTAAAGAATTATGGTCTTGGATACTATGAGGACCATAACCCAGATGACTGGGGTGGACCATTGATTCCAGACAACGAAGAAGAAAGTGGAATTCATTTAAATTTTGCGGAACAAAGCTATGGTATGTTCATCAATGGAAAGTGGACATCAAGCTCTGAAGAGTTGAATAAGCTGGTGAAAAACAGTAACAATGTCATGGAAAAAACGCAAAATGACGGTAATGAAAACGTCGTTGATTCCACAGATATATACATTGGACCTGAAGGTCGTGTTGTGGAAACAAGAACAAAAATCAATAAGAGCTCCTATGGCAATAAAAAGCATGTTTTTGTTATTACAAAGCATGAAAATGGTTCTGTAACATTTGGACAGAATCCGGAAGATCTTACAGAGGAGATTGAAGTTGGCGGACTGTTTATTACAGGTGAAGGTACAGGAACGGTTACACTTCCTTCTACACTGACTATTCTTGGGGATCTGACTGTCGATTTGCCTAATGGCAGAATTCAGAATCATGCAACGGTTCAGGGCAAAACAGAAATAAAAGCACAGTCAACAGTTGCCAATGATGCTGTATTTCAGGTGACGCCTGCAAGTTTCACACAAGGACAAGCTCCAGAAGAAGGCGTGAAAATTGCCATTACAGAAGTGAAAAACGATGCAGGAGAAGCCTTGGCAGCAGATAAAACCACTTGGGATCATATCGAACTTTTTGTGAATGGTGAAGCGTTGGGTGCAGATGCCTATACCTTAGATGAAACAAATGACGAAATCCATATTAAAAAAGCTGTTGCTGATAAATGGATAGGAAAAGCTGTGATTATGGCAAGAATTTCTTCTTCTGTGAATAAAGTCAGCATGCTGAACTCCCCGCAGATGGAAGTTATTTTGGAAGATAAGAGCAACTTTGATCTGGAATGGAGTAAAAAATCTATTATTCATATGAATCCGGATCATGAAGAAATTGTTGTTAAGGTAAAGAATATAAAAGATAAATTCGGTAATCCCGTAAGTGTGGCAGAAAGTAAATTGGAAGCTGACTATATTGAAATAGGCTTAGGCTCTCTTGGCAACTTTATTACCATAGATGATGCAAAAGACGAAATTCATATCCAA
Source organism: Anaerotignum sp. (assembly GCA_020024255.1). Classification (GTDB taxonomy): domain Bacteria; phylum Bacillota; class Clostridia; order Lachnospirales; family Anaerotignaceae; genus Anaerotignum. The sequence continues at coordinate 3,990 of JAHHTX010000078.1, read as the reverse complement.
CCGGAATTGCTGAAAAATATGTCTGCAACCCGCTATACACAGTCGGAAAATATGAATTTTGGCACAAGTCCCACAGCAATACTGAAAGTGTCAGCACCAACAAATGGTGTATTGGAAAAAGAAGTTAAAGTGCCTATTGAAGTGGTTGATAACAGTAAAGCCTCCTTTGTTTTTGAAAAGGGATTGACTTTCACACAAGGACATGCACCAGAACAAGGGCTGAAGCTGTATGTGAAAGATATTGTGGATACAAAAGGGAATAAGGTAAGTGCAAAGGACTCTGTGCTGAAAGATAACATCAATATTGAGCCATTCCCTGTAACCAGAGATGATACGGAAAACTCTGAACTTATCGTTATCAGAGATGAACAGGGAAATTACATAAAAGAGATTTTCAATCCCAAATTTATTGTCATTGATGATGAAAACGATACCATTACATTTACACAAGAGTATCTTAATATGATGAAGACACAAAATGATGCCTCTACAGAAGCCGGTACAAAAATATTTACTTTCACCTATCGAGATGAAACTGCTTCTGTTAGCATGCGTTCCGGAAAGACACCGCTGTATGTCAAGAAGGAAGAAGCACCAAAGAATACATCTGTTGAATTTTCCTTCAACGTTGGAACATATAGAATAGAGGGAGATACTATTGTGGGAGATGGCAAGAGCCTTACTGAAGATACCATGGTAAGAGATATTCTTGGTGCCGCAAAAAAAACTAATCCAAGACAGCAGATTTTGATTCTTTCTGCAGATGGTGTTGTACGAGCTTATTTTGAGTCATTACATCAGGGAGACAAGCTTGTAATCAAGGCAGAAGATACACGTCATATGAAAGAATACAAACTGACTCTTGGTACAAGTACAAGACCTGCTTTGATTAAAACAGTAGATACATCTGTGATTCCATCATATGATACAGCGACCATGAAAGTTAAGAATGATAAAACATCAGATGATGTTATAAATGCAATTACTCCAACAGAAGGGGTGACCATTGATATAGTTTCCGATGGTGAAAACGGAATGACAGTAGTCACACCGCAACAGACAGTTACAGCGGAACATAAAGTCAGAGCGACAAAAGACGGAAAAACTTACCTTTGGAGTATCATTCCGGTAAGAGGAGAAAGTCAGTCAAGAGCTTTGATTATTGGGAACTGGGATTACACTGGAGATAAGATGGATCTTTTGGGTCCCAAAACTGATTTGAAGCTGATGGAATCCCTTTTTAAGGGCAATCGTCTGCATGGGAAAGCAACAGAAGTAACGAAAATTACAAATGTGCAGAAAGCTGATTTTGCACCGGCTGTTGAAAGAGCTTTTGCAGAAGCAACAGAAGAAGACGTTTCCTACATTTACTACAGTGGTCATGGAAATAATATAGATAATGTTTCCTATATCTGCACGGTAGATGACAAAGTTCTTCCAGATGGAAGAGTTGATCCAACAGGCTGGGTAAGCGTAAATGAACTGAGAGAAATGCTCGATAAAGTTCCAGGTAAAAAAGTACTGATTCTGGACTGCTGCAATGCAGGCGGATTTATTGGAAAGGAAGCAGTTGGGGCAGACGAAGTTACTTCTCCAACGATAAAGGCAGAAAAATATGCGGAAGATAATTCAATAGCGTTCCTTCAGAATGTAAAAGAGGTATTTATAGAGGATGAATCGAACAGAGATTTGAATTATCTGACAACAGGCGATTATAAAGTCTTGGTGGCAAGTTCTGCAAATGAGTACAGCTATGAAGATACAAAAGAGGGTATTGGCAAATTTACAAAGAGCCTTGCCATTGCTGCTGGTATTGAAAATGGAGTGATGAAAGGTGACGTAAATCAGGATAACATTCTGGATTTGAATGAAGCTTATGATTACCTTATGGATAATGTGGCTTCCATTTCCCACATTCAGGTATTCCCGTATCTTGAAAAGTTCCCTCTGTTTGAAAATGTACAGGCTGCACCGCTCAGCAATGATACCGGAATTTCTTCAGATAAGTATGATGTCATTATATCTGGTGATGGCAGATGCATGATAAAAGCAAAAAAAGGAGAAGTCATTTCCGCAGAACTGACTGTAGAAGAATTCATTGCAAGCTTTAACCAAAATCATATAAATCAAGTACTTTCCGTTATTTATTTGAATGGCTCAGAGTATGCAGTCCTTGAGAAGTCAGAAAAGATTGGAGAAGGTCTGAAGTATCTGCAGGTGGAAGCTGAAAACGGTGATATTGCAAGATATGTTTTCACTGCAGCAAAATCACAGGAAAAGAGTACAAATACCGAGGTTAGTACAAAAGCTGATGATATTGAAATCATCAAGAGTGGTGTGGTAACTTCCATTAAAGTAACAAAAGAAATGACAATCAGCACATTTTTAAACGGTCTTGAGAAGGGGCATCCAAACCAGAAACTGGCAGTATATGCAAAGAGCAGCGATGTTGAAAAACAACCTCATGAAAAAATAGCAGATATTGACAGACTGGAAGTTGTTGCAGAGGATGGAAAAACAAAGACAAGCTACACGATTCTTTATGCCGTAGCAGCAAATATTGTACCTGATTTTGGAGAAAGCTTCCGTGTAGAAGGGAAAACGATTGTAAGTGGTACAGAGAAAATCACAACTAAAATGACAGTAGGCGAATTTAAGTCCCATTGGAAAAATAAGGCTGAGTTGGAACAGCAGATTGATCCATATATGTCAGGTATATTTGTGAATGGAGCTGCAGGCCCGTTTGCAATGGCAAAAAAAGATAAGCAATATATTAGTGTTGGAGATGTTTTCAGACTGAAGCCATCTACATCGGGACAGGCGGCAGCGGATTATATGATTATCGTTGAAGACAGTGGAAATCCTGAAAACCAGATTGCAGTACCAGATTGGAGCTGGAGATGGAAATTGGATGGAGACAACATTATTGAATTTGGTGATTTCTTAAATAATTCCGTTAGATTTAAAAATTTGGAAAACGGACTTACCAATAAAGCTGATTATACAGGGTTTGAGTTTTATGGTGCAGACGGAAGAAAACTGACCGGAGAGGATGTTCTTGAAGATGGAGCAAAGATGAGATTTTATAAAGATGCTGCATATAAAGAATATGCAGTGAAGTTCAATACTGGTGGAGGAATTGTGGTTCCGCCAATCGTTGTAGGATAAAACAGTAAATCATCATGAACAGTGACGAATTTTGGAAAGACTGTTTTATGAAATAGATGGTCATGAAATGCCTGTTTCAGTGTCCAACATAAACTGTCCCCTGTATAAACACATTAAAGGAAAGTGATCAACAATACTATGTTGATCGCTCGAGGGTGTCGAAAAAGTCCAGCAAAAGCTGGGCTTTTTTTGACAAAATAAAATCGGGTGACAAAAATGATAAAAAAACAGAGAGCAAGTAGAAATATTCAGTATTGAGCATCTGCTGAGAAAAATAGATGAAGCGATAGATTTTACACATATATATAAAATAGTGGAGGATTTGTATTGTTCAAATAATAGAAGACCAAGCATAGATCCTGTTGTAATATTCAAAATGGTAATGATACAGCATCTTTACAGACTGCCGTCATTAAGAAGAACAGTAGAAGAAACAAAAATGAATGTCCCATAAAAGAAATGATAGAAAGAGTATTTGCAGACGCAAAAGAAAAATATGCAATGAGATATATGCTATATCGAGGCTTAGCTTAAGTAACAAATTGGATTAGGCTTAAATTTGCTGCAATGAATCTAAAAAATATGCAGTACATAGATGGAAAAGGTGAACCCCGTATATAATTTTTCCTTTTTCGAATGGATTATTTTTACAATATAGAAGCAAACCCCTGAATTTGACGTGTTTTTTATTAATAGAATAATAAATTATATAAATTAAATTTATAGTATTAAGTTTTTATTTTAAAATATATTGACATAATATTTTCATTGTGATTATAATAGATATGCATCATTTGCCGACAGTTCATTTGTACCATCCTG
>JAHHTX010000008.1 GCA_020024255.1 Anaerotignum sp. | reverse complement strand
ACATAATAATGTTATAAAATTAACATATTGTGTCTTTGTATTTGTACAAGATATTGCCTGATACAATTTGCAACAAAAACTTGTAGCAAGCGAGGTGAGGAAAGTGGCTTATGAAATTCTAAAAAGCATCGTAGATGCGGAGGAGCAGGCGCTGAAGATGAAGCAGCAGGCGGCAGAAGATGCAAAAACGCTGAAAACAAAAGCAAATGAACAAAGTAGTTTTCTTCTTGACAATATTCGGAAAGAAGGACTGCATGGCATTGATACTGCGGCAAAGCAGGCTGCGGAAGACAGTAGGATGGCTATACAGGGAATCCGCAGAGATGCAGAAGAAACCTGCTTGAAAATCAGAAGTCAGGCAGCAGAAAAAAAAGAGGAAGCAATTCAGGCGATAATTGGAAAGGTTGTGGGAACGTATGGCAGTTGTTGAAATGCGAAAGATTTCTGTCATTGGTTTGAACAGCAGTCGCAGTCCTTTTTTTCAAGAGCTTATGCGTCTGGGAGTTGTGGAAATCAATTCCAAAGAAGGTCTCATTAATGATGAGGAATGGGTTCCTGATATTTTCCGAACCAGCAACAGCGCAAATGTTTCCAGACAGGAAACAGCGATTTTTCGTGTGAAAGCGGCGTTGGATGCCATTGAAAAATATGATCATTTAAAGAAACCTTTGTTTTATTCCAGAAAAGAAGTAGACCACGACGAATTTATACACCATCTTGAAACGGTCAAGCTGGCTGTAGCAAAAAGCGTGGACACAGCAGTGGCAGCGGACAAGGCGATGGCAGATGCCAAAACAGAAATTAACCGTATACAGACCGTGATTGCAGGATTGATTCCTTGGGAACCTTTAGATGTTCCGTTGGAAATGACAGAAACACAATCAGCTTGCGTGATTCTTGGAACGGTAAACGGAAAAACAGATTTTTCCGCTTTACAGGCAGCGGTGACGAAGGGAGTACCGTCTGCTATCGTTCTGGAAATCAATGCAGACAAACAACAAAGATACTTGTTATTTATTTCCTTGAAAAAAGAAAAAGAGCATGTCTTTGAGGCCCTGCGGGAGTTTGGATTTTCTCCTATTTCTTTGTCAGGCGGAAAAGGGACACCGTCCGAACAGATAAAGCGGTATGAGCAGGATATAGAAGAACTGAAAGCAAAAATCGCAGAGCAAGAAGAAACATTGACCTCTCTTGTGCCAATGAAACAAGATATTGAATATCTTTATGATAGTCTGGTTATGCAAAAGGACAGGGCGAAAATTGTAGGAGATATGCTGAGTACAGAAACTGTATTTTACTTTGATGGCTGGTTTCCCAAAAGAAGTCAGGAAAAAGTAGAGAATTTATTGCAAAGGTATGAATTTTATTATGAAATTTTGGAGCCGAAACCTGATGAAGAAATCCCTGTCTTACTGCAAAATAACAGTGTGATTTCAGCATTTGAAGGGGTTACGGGTATGTACAGTTTGCCGTCCAGACACGATGTAGATCCTACGGCACTTTTGGCTCCCTTTTACTTCCTGTTCTTTGGGCTGATGCTCAGTGATGCGGCTTATGGGATTATCCTTTCTGTGGGATGTATCATACTGCTGAAGAAGTTTAAGCCGGAAGGCAATATGCGGCGGATGTTGAAAATGTTCTTCTACTGTGGTATTTCTACATTTATGTGGGGGGCATTGTTCGGGGGCTGGTTTGGTGACTTCTTTACGGTGGCGGCAAGAGTTATGTTTGGTATTGATCATTTTGTCATCAAGCCCATTTGGTTCAACCCTCTGGAAGAACCCATGAAACTATTGATATTCTCCCTGATTTTAGGCGGAATTCATTTGTTTGTGGGTATGGGTGCGCAGGCATACATCTTTATTCGAGATGGTCATCCTTTAGATGCACTATTTGATATTGGTTTATGGTATTTATTGTTAATTGGCTTGGTGCTTTTGGGTGTCGGCGGCATGATTGCCCCTTCTTTATCCACAGCAGGCAAATATATGGCACTCGTTGGTGCAGTCGGTATTTTGATTACAGGCGGAAGAAAGAAAAAGGGTCTTGGTAAGATTACGGGAGGACTTGGCAGCCTTTATGGCATTACCAGCTATCTCTCCGATATTTTATCCTATTCCAGACTTTTGGCTTTGGGACTTGCAACAGGAGTTGTGGCACAGGTTATCAATACACTGGGTTCCCTTGCTGGCGGTGGTATTGTTGGTTCTATTGTGTTGATTGTGGTATTCCTTGCGGGTACTGTGTTCAATATTGCAATTAATGCTTTGGGTGCTTTTGTGCACTCCTGCAGATTGCAGTATGTAGAATTTTTTGGCAAGTTTTATGAAGGCGGCGGCAGAGAATTCCGTCCCTTTGAGAGAAAAACAAAATATGTAAAATTTGTAGAGGAGGATGTTAAAGATGGTAGATAGTTTATTAAACGGTCAGGTTTTGGCATTAACCGGAGCGGCGATTGCGGCAACATTAGGCGGTATTGGCAGTGCACTGGGTGTAGGCGTAGCAGGGCAGGCGGCAGCAGGTGTTGTTTCCGAGGACCCCAACAAATTCGGTCAGGTACTGCTGATGCAGGCACTTCCCGGCACACAGGGGATTTATGGTTTGCTGATTGCGTTTATCGTTATGGTAAAAGTTGGTCTTTTGGGTGGCGATGGTATGCTTGATTTGAGTATTGCACAGGGTGCTTCTATTTTGGCTGCATCTCTGCCAATCGGTATTGTTGGTCTTTGCTCTGCCATTGCACAGGGAAAGGCAGCAGCAGCAGGCATTATGCTAGTAGGAAAAAGACCCGGCGAATTGGCAAAAGGTATGTTGTTTGCGGCAATGGTAGAAACTTATGCAGTGTTGGCGCTGTTGGTATCCTTCCTGATGCTCAACAGCCTCCAGCTGTAATGCGGGAAAAGGAGGTACTTCTCCTATGAACGATGTGAAAATCATAATTGATAAAATTTTAGAGGAAGCAGAAAAAGAAACACAGAATATCCTTGTTGAGGGCAAGAAGGAAGCAGATGCCATCATCAAGGAGGCGGAAGGCAAAGCCTATAAAGAAAAGGAGGTTTTCCGCAAAAGAGCAGAGGAAGAAGCCAGAAAGGTTCATGCAAAAGAAGTTTCCGGCGCAGAAATGGAAGCAAAAAAAGCAATTTTGGCAGAAAAGCAGAATATTCTGGCAGAAGTAATTGCAGAGGCAAAGAAACGTCTGGAAAATCTGCCAGATGCAGAATATGTAAAAGTAGTGGGCAGTATGCTGGACAAACTGGACGCATCGAAAGGAAAGGAAATTCTTGTTTCTGCAAAAGATAAAGACAGACTGAAAGATATAATAGAGGAAAAAGGTCTGATTCTCTCTGCGGAAACAAGAGAAATCGATGGTGGCTTTATTGTTCGCAATGGTGATATTGAATACAACTATTCTTTTGAAGCAATTATCATGGTGGACAAAGAGGAAATTCAGTTGATCGCAGCAAAAATTTTGTTTTAAGGAGGGGTAGAAATGTCTAAAAATAAGATTTACCCTTTCGCTGTGGCAAGTGTCCGCTCTATGGAAAACAAATTGCTGAGTAAGCAGAAGCTGATGCAGATGGCAGAAGCAGGTGGAGTGGAAGAAGCGGTCAGACTGCTTTCTGATACCGTTTATGGCAAAAAACAGATAAAAGATGCACATGAGTTTGAGGATATGATTGAAAGCCACATAGAAGAAACTTATCAGGCTGTGGCAGACCTCATTCCTTCAGAGGCACTCATTGATATTTTCCTCTATAAGAATGATTACCATAATATTAAGGTTCTGATTAAAGAGGAAATTAGCAAAGTCAATGCAAAAAAATTATTGGTGAAAGGCGGAACCATTCCCATTGAGAAACTGGAGAAGAATTTCAGGGAAAGAAATTATGCGGAGATGCCTGTCATTGATGGAAAGGCTGTGGAAGAAGCCATAAGTCTTTATGCAAAGACAAAAAATGGGCGGTATATTGACACGGTTTTGGACAAAGCGTGTTTTTCAGCCATGGCGACAAGAGCAGCAGAAATGAATAACGAATTTGTCAAAAAATATGTTTCCATGTTAGCAGATATCACAAATCTCAAAACAGCACTGCGGATAGCCAAAACAAACCGCTCGTTTCAAATGTTTGAAGATGCTTTTGTGGAAGGCGGTACTATTCGTTTGGATATTTTTGCAAAAGCCTTTCAAGATGAAAGTCTGGTGTCTGTGTTAAAGGATACGGCTTATGGCAGTTTGTGTGAGCAGTATATGGACAAAGGTTTTATTGTTTTTGAGAAAGCCTGTGATGACTACTTGATGGAATATATCAAAACGGCAAAATATAAAACATTAACACCAGAACCGGTTATTGCTTATATTCTGGCGAAAGAAACGGAAGCAAAATGTGTCAGAATTATTCTGACCTGTAAAATGCACAATATTGATGCGGAAATTATCAAAGAGAGGATGAGGGAAGTATATGTCTAAAGTTGGCATTATTGGCGATAAGGACAGCATTATGGGCTTCCTCGCCTTGGGAATCGATATTTTTCCTGCCTATACCACAGAAGAAATCAAGAAATTGATTCATAAGTTGGTAGAACGAGAATATGCAATTATCTATATTACAGAAGAAGCAAGCCTTTTGGCAGGAGAAAGCATTGCAAAATATAAGGATATGGAGTTGCCGGCAATTATTGTCATACCCGGAATCGGCGGAAGCATGGGGCTTGGTATGAACGAAGTGAGAGAATCGGCAAAACGTGCCATTGGTGCGGATATATTATTTGGTGAATAAAGATTGTAGGTGAATGGATATATGAAAACAGGCACGGTTGTGAAGGTGTCAGGTCCGTTGGTCATTGCGGAGAACATGAGAGATGCAAACATGTTTGATGTTGTGCGTGTATCCGATAAAAAGCTCATTGGCGAAATTATCGAAATGCATGGGGATAAGGCATCTATTCAGGTTTATGAAGAAACTTCTGGTCTTGGACCGGGAGAAGAAGTGGTTTCCACGGGGATGCCCATGAGCGTTGAACTTGGTCCCGGACTGATTTCTACAATTTATGATGGGATTGAGCGTCCTTTGGAAAAACTTTATGAAATCGGCGGCGACAATATTCATAAAGGGGTCGGCGCACCTTCTCTGGACAGAGAAAAGAAATGGAAATTTGAACCCATAAGGCAGATTGGAGATCAAGTAGAAGCTGGGGATATTGTTGGGAAAGTACAGGAAACGGCTGTTGTAGAATGTCGCATTATGGTGCCTTATGGCATTAAGGGGACAATCAAAGAAATTTTTATTGGCAATTTTACCGTAGAAGAGGTAGTCTGTGTCATTGCAGATGAAAAAGGCAGAGAATATCCCATTACCATGATGCAGAAATGGCCAGTTCGTAAAGAAAGACCATATAAAGCGAAACAAACACCTGACTCTCTTCTGGTGACAGGACAGCGTGTTATTGATACGTTTTTCCCCATTACAAAAGGCGGTGTTGCGGCGATTCCCGGACCTTTCGGAAGTGGTAAAACAGTAACACAGCATCAGCTTGCTAAATGGGCAGATGCCGATATTGTTGTTTACATTGGCTGCGGAGAACGTGGTAACGAAATGACAGACGTTTTGAACGAGTTCCCTGAATTGAAAGACCCAAGAACAGGGGAATCTCTCATGCAGAGAACTGTTTTGATTGCCAATACTTCGGATATGCCCGTTGCGGCTCGTGAAGCATCTATCTATACCGGCATTACCATTGCGGAATATTTCCGTGATATGGGGTACAGTGTGGCTCTGATGGCAGACTCTACTTCCCGTTGGGCAGAGGCACTTCGTGAAATGTCCGGCCGTTTGGAAGAAATGCCCGGTGAGGAAGGTTATCCGGCTTATCTGGGGTCCCGTCTGGCGCAGTTCTATGAAAGAGCAGGGAGTATTGTCTGCCTTGGTTCAGAAGAAAGAGTTGGCACATTGACGGCAATCGGCGCAGTATCTCCTCCGGGTGGTGATACCTCAGAACCTGTTTCACAGGCGACGTTGCGTATTGTAAAAGTATTCTGGGGGCTGGACGCTTCTCTTGCATATAAGCGTCATTTCCCTGCCATTAACTGGCTGACCAGTTATTCTCTGTATCAGGATAAAGTAGATGAGTGGACGGATAAAAACGTAAATGTACACTTCTCTGAACAGCGTACAGAGGCAATGCGTCTATTACAGACAGAAGCGGAATTGCAGGAAATTGTTCAGTTGGTTGGCGTGGATTCTCTATCCCATAGTGATAGACTGATTTTGGAAACAGCACGCTCCATTCGTGAAGACTTCCTTCATCAGAACTCTTTCCATGAAGTGGATACCTATACTTCCCTTTATAAGCAGTATCGTATGATGAAACTAATTTTGACATTCTATCATGAAGCAGGAGAAGCCATCAAACAGGGAGTACCCATCCAGAAAATTTCTAAAATGGACGTTGTGGAAAGAATTGGACGTGCAAAATATGTAGAAGAAGGCAACGTAGACAAAAATTACGATGAAATTGAAGCAGATATTCAAAATGAAGTAGCGGAATTGATTAAAAAGGGGGCTGACGAATTATGATAAAGGAATATCGTTCCATTCAAGAAGTCGCAGGACCTCTGATGCTGATATCCGGTGTTGAAGGCGTAAAGTATGATGAACTGGGTGAAATTGAACTGTCAAACGGGGAAATCAGAAGATGTAAGGTTTTGGAAGTAAACGGCGATACTGCACTGGTACAGCTTTTTGAAAGTTCCACAGGGATTAACCTTGCAGAAAGTAAAGTGCGTTTTTTGGGAAAAAGTTTGGATTTCGGTGTTTCCCCTGATATTTTGGGCCGTGTATTCAGCGGTATGGGCAAGCCGATTGACGGAGGCCCGGACATTATCCCCGAAAAGCGTATGGACATCAATGGTGCACCCATAAACCCTGCCGCCCGTGAATACCCTGCGGAATTTATCCAGACAGGTATATCTGCTATTGATGGATTGAATACATTGGTTCGTGGACAGAAACTTCCGATTTTCTCCGGTTCGGGTCTGCCCCATGCAAATCTTGCTGTACAGATTGCAAGACAAGCAAAAGTAAGAGGTACAGATTCCAAATTTGCTGTTGTATTTGCAGCTATTGGGATTACCTTTGAAGATGCGGAGTTCTTTATCAATGACTTTAAGCAGACAGGTGCTATTGACCGTTCTGTTGTCTTTGTAAACCTTGCCAATGACCCTGCTGTAGAACGTGTGTCAACACCACGTATGGCATTGACAGCGGCAGAGTATCTGGCATTTGAGCAGGGAATGCACGTTTTGGTTATCTTGACAGATATTACAAACTATGCAGAAGCACTCCGTGAAGTTTCTGCGGCGAAAAAGGAAGTACCCGGACGCCGTGGTTATCCCGGTTATCTGTATACTGACCTTGCAACTATGTATGAACGTGCGGGACGTATTAAAGGCAAACCCGGCTCAATTACGATGATTCCTATTTTGACCATGCCGGAAGATGATAAAACACATCCTATTCCCGACTTGACGGGATACATCACAGAAGGACAGATTATTCTTAGTCGTGACCTTTACAAAAAAGGGATTCAGCCGCCCATTGATGTTTTGCCCTCTTTGTCCCGTCTGAAAGACAAAGGAATTGGGAAAGGGAAAACAAGAGAAGACCATGCAGATACAATGAACCAGTTGTTTGCAGGGTATTCTCGAGGGAAGGATGCAAAGGAACTTATGTCTATCCTTGGCGAAAGTGCTTTGTCCGATGTTGACCTGATATATGCAAAATTTGCTGATGAATTTGAAAAGCAATATGTTTCTCAAGGTTTCCGTACAGATAGAACCATAGAGGAAACATTGGAAATAGGATGGAAATTGCTTCGTATGCTTCCCAAGAGCGAACTGAAACGTATTCGTGATGAATATCTGGAAAAATATCTGCCGGACGAGGAGTGATGAAACGTGGCTAAGTTAAATGTCAATCCTACCCGAATGGAAATGACACGGCTCAAACGTCAGCTCAAGACCGCAAGCAGAGGGCATAAGCTGTTGAAAGATAAACTGGACGAACTGATGAAACAGTTTTTGGAGATTGTGAGAGAAAATAAGCGTCTTCGTGAAGAGGCAGAAAGTGCATTGGAGTCTGCTTATCAAAACTTTATTATTGCCAGAGCTGTGATGAGCGAAAGCAGTCTTTCAGAAGCATTGATGATTCCACAGCAGTCTGTATCCGTCAAAGTGACAAAACGAAATATTATGAGCGTAAATGTTCCTGTCTTTGATTTTACAAAGTCAGAGAGTGGTGGGGACATATACCCTTATGGTACAGCATTTACTTCCGGAGAATTGGATAGTGCCATGAATTCCTTTTCAGCAGCCATGGATCCATTGCTGCGATTGGCGGAAAGTGAAAAAACGGCACAGCTTCTTGCACAGGAAATTGAGCGTACTCGTCGCCGTGTAAACGCATTGGAAAATATCATGATTCCTAATTATCAGGAAACCATTAAGTTTATTGCGATGAAGCTGGAAGAAAACGAAAGAGCCGGTACCACCAGAATGATGAAGGTAAAAGACATGGTTTTGAAAAAGGCTATGGAAGAAAAACAAAAACAAGATGAAGCTATGCATGCATAATGATGCATACGCTCTACTTCCCTTTAAAGCAAGGAGTTTCAAGGTGTTTTGCCCGGAAACTCCTTGTTTTGGCTTACAAAAAAATGGAAAAAGGTACAGTTATTGGGGAAAAGAGCAATTTCCCATTGGGTACATGAGATTTTCATGAGGGTTAACTAGAATGATTGTTTTCTTTATTGTTTTTAATAGCATACGAAAAGTGTGCATAAATATGTATAAAAACGGAATGAATATGTATGGTATGTATAAAATATTGTTATCATCTTAGAAATATGCTATTATAGATGGATAAAAAAGACTGTATACGGACGCTTGTATATATATCGGGGAGTATGGCAAAGTTTCGTGTTTTGCAAAAGATAATACATGATAAGTTGAAACAATGTGGAAACAAAATTATGGGTATATTTTTTGGCAGAGAGGACGGAAAACAGTATGGATTTTATCAAAAGAACATGGGCAGAAATTGATTTAGATGCACTGAAATACAATGTACAAAGCATCAAGAAAAAAATAAAGGCGGGACAGCTGATTATGGGTATTGTCAAGGCAGATGCTTATGGGCATGGCGATGGTTTCATTGCAAGAACACTGGAAAAATGCGGATTTGACTGGTTTGGGGTTTCTAATGTGGAGGAAGCGGTTAGTCTGCGAAATGAGAAAATTACAAAGCCAATATTGGTTTTAGGTTATACACCTGTTTCTTGTACAGCATTGATGGCAGAACAAAAAATTACACAGGCACTAATCAGTATGGAGTATTGTGAGGCTTTGCAGGAGGCAGCGGCAAAAGCTGGAGTTGTTATAGATGGGCATATTAAATTGGATACAGGCATGGGACGAATTGGTTTCCAAACAGACGAAAAACACTTTGCCCAGTCTTTGGCAGATATTGTTGCGGTCAGCAATATGCCCAATATTCATATTACCGGAATTTTTACACATCATGCAGTAGCTGATGCATATGAAGAGGATAATCCTGACTTTACAGAAATGCAGTTTAACCGTTTTACACAAATGGTTGCAGAATTGAAAAAAGCCGGTGTTGATGTGGGTATCCGCCATTGTGCAAACAGTGCAACGATTATTTCTTATCCGGATAAACATTTGGATATGTGCCGCTCTGGTATTATTACATATGGGATGCTGCCTTCCAAAGAATGTGCAGGAAAAATAGAGTTGAAGCCGTTGATGACAGTAAAGACAGTGGTCGGTTTGGTAAAAACAGTAGAGGCAGGTACACAGCTTTCCTATGGCAGAACTTATACAACAGACAAAGAATGTGTGATTGCAACAGTTCCCATTGGGTATGCAGATGGCTATAACCGCAGTCTTTCCAACTGTGCGAGAATGTTGGTAAATGGGCAGTATGCACCTGTTGTGGGGCGTATTTGCATGGATCAGTGTATGATTGATGTGACAGGGATTCCCGATGTCAAAATGGGCGATGAGGTTGTTGTATTTGGTAAACAGGGTGACAAATGTATTCCCATTGAAGAAATTGCAGATATGCTTGGCACAATCAACTATGAAATTGCCAGTGTACTCACAAAGAGAGCATCTCGAATTTATAAGGAGAATGGTCAGATAGTGGGTATTGTGAACTATATTTTGCGGGAATAGCAACATGAAACAGGATAAAAAACAAATAGAAGAGTCATAGTTTCGGCTATGGCTTTTTGTGTATGCAGAAAATAAATAGGAAAAATATCTTGCATAGAAGGATAATTGGTGTTATACTCTTGATTAGCTAAGACTAACTGTATGCTGTGCAAAGGAGGTTTGTATGTTTCTGAAATATTTTGAACAGTCAGAGATGATTGCAAATACTCTGCAAAAAAACATTATACCAGGAACAAGGGCATATCGTTTTGCAGTGAGTCCATCGGAGAACCTACCCCCAATTACCCAAGAGGAAGAATCTGTATTGAGAGAAGTCCTGTTTTGTCTCAATGGTGGTTTTACTATTCAAAAGAAAAATAGTCGCCCCCATATTATACAAAAGGGGGATATTTTTACACTGCAGGGAAAACAAAAAGAGGTTGCTTTGCGGTTTCCTGAAAAAGTGGAGGGTATCCTTGTTGTATTTCAAGAAACAACAGAAGAAATAAAAGCAAATCAACTATTTTTATTTTCTCAGAGAAAAGCAGATGAAATGCAGCAGAATGAACTTTTCCTTTTGCGGGATTGTATTTGGAATCAAGCGGCTTTTATGGCTTTGGAAAATATGAACGAAGAAAGCTGCATGATATACTGCATTTGGAAGGCTATGGAGCTGCAATTTTTGATACAAAACAGCATTGTTTCTAAAAAGCCGAAGTATGAGTATATGACTGTACAAATGAGTAGAATATGCCAATATATGCAGAAGCATCTAGATGAAAAGTTGACGATTTCCCATATCAGCCAAAAGTTTCATCTTTCCCCCACTACATTGAAAACAACATTTCATAGATTTTACGGACAGCCCATTCATCAGTGGTTGCAGACACAGCGCATGGAACGTGCAGCGGAGCTTTTGTATACAACATCAAAATCTATTTTACAGATTGCACAAGATGTGGGTTATGAAGGGCTGAGCCAGTTTAATGCTGTTTTCAAAAAGAAATACGGTATGACACCAAGACAGTACAGAAAAATGTCTGATACAGGCGAAAATTGACTATTCCCATAAGACGACCTTGCTTTTTTTTGTTATACTTATCAAATACTTTAATTTAAAAGGAGTGGTTCGCTTGAAACAGCATCGTGTTTGGGGTTGGCTCGCTGTGATTTGCATGGTTATGGCGATCTTCACTGGTTATAAACATAAGTAAAGAATAACAGAAAAAGAGCAGGGAAAAGTGAGAAAGGGAGTAAGAAAATGAGTTTATCTTCTAAAGCAGTATGTTTTGCAGGTGGTCTTTTGTTTGGTACAATTGGTACAAAGATTCTTGCAACAAAAGAAGTGAGAAAAGTATTTGTACATACAACAGCGGCAGGTCTTCGTGTGAAGGATTGTGTCATGAAAACGGTAACAACTGTACAGGAAGGCACAGCAGATATTCTGGCAGAAGCAAAAGATTTGAATGCTATGCGTGATACAGATGATGTGGAAAATGAAGAAATCACAGATGTACCTACAGATGAATGTGAAAAAGTTGGCTGCAACGCATAATTTTGAATATTTTTAGGGAGCCATATGCATGGCTTCCTTTTTTCTTGTATGGAGGAAACGGAATATGAAAGCAATAATCGTACATGAAAGCCGTGGGCGTATGAGGTTACGGTTGAAACAAGATAGAATGACATTGCAGCAGGCAGATTTGCTGGCAACTTGGTTTTCTCAGATGTGTTGGGCAGATGAAGTGACAGTTCATGAACGTACCTGCTGCATGATTTTGCGGTATCATGGAAAGAGAGAAGAAGTTATTGCAGATTTACGGCGATTTACTTGGCAGAAAGCCAAAGAAACCATTGCACTGCCTGCACACAGCAGCCGTGAGTTGAATCGTACTTATCAGGAAAAACTGGTAGGAAAACTAGTGAAAAAGCTGATTTTGCCTTTGGTTTTGCCTCGTCCTTTACGGATGATCAGAATTTGTCTACATATGATTCCTTTTATGCGGAGAGGAATGCATTGTCTTTTACATAGAAGAATGAAGGTAGAACTTTTGGACGCTCTTTCCATTGGCATTTCTGCATTCCGCAGGGATTTTGGAACGGCAGGCATGGTTATGTTCCTTTTGGAAATCGGCGAACTTTTGGAAGAATGGACAAGAAAGCGTTCTGTAGAGGATTTGGCACAGTGTATGTCTTTGAATGTAGACAGAGTATGGATGCGTACACCAGAAGGCGATGTATTGACACCAATTTCTCAGATTCGTGTAGGGGACGCTGTTGTGGTTCGTGCAGGTGGGATCATTCCCTTAGATGGTATTGTTCTGGAAGGAGATATAACCGTAAATCAGTCTTCTCTGACCGGAGAATCTACTCCCATTGCAAAGCATAAAGATGGTGCAGTTTATGCAGGAACGGTTGTAGAAGAAGGGGAATGCGTTATGGAGGTCAAGCAGGCATCAGGAGATAGCCGTTATGACCGCATTGTTACAATGATTGAAGATTCCCAGCAGATGAAGTCCGCAGCAGAAAATCATGCGGCAAATTTGGCAGATAAACTTGTACCGTATACCTTTGCAGGCAGTCTTTTGGGATTACTGCTGACAAGAAATGCGGCAAGAGCATTGTCTGTCCTGATGGTGGATTTCTCCTGTGCATTGAAGCTGGCAATGCCTCTTGCCGTGCTTTCTGCCATGCGTGAAGCAGGAAAGGAACATATTACCGTAAAAGGCGGAAAATTTCTGGAGTCTGTGGCACAGGCAGATACCATTGTCTTTGATAAAACAGGAACGCTGACATATGCTTGCCCGAAGGTTGCAGAAGTGATTCCTTTTGGGGGAAAAGACCCCTTGGAAATGTTGCGTTTGGCAGCATGTTTGGAAGAACATTTTCCACATTCTCTGGCAAATGCTGTTGTGGAGGAGGCAAAGGAACGAGGACTGACACATGAAGAATTCCATACAAAGGTGGAATATCTTGTTGCACATGGTATTGCAAGCACTGTAGATGGCAGACGGGTTTTCATTGGCAGCAGTCACTTTATTTTTGAAGATGAAGGTTGTACGATTCCAGAAGGTGAGCAGGAACGCTTTGATACGCTGCCATCTGGCTACTCTTATTTGTATTTGGCAGTGGCAGGAGAACTTTCGGCGGTTATTTGTATTTCTGATCCTTTACGCCAAGAAGCAAGAGATGTGATGACTGCATTGCGTCAGCTTGGGATCAAGAAAACAGTTATGCTCACAGGAGACAACCATCCAACGGCGGCAGCCATTGCAAAAGAGGTGGGGGTAGATAGCTTCCAAGCAGAGGTGTTACCCGCAGATAAAGCACAGTATGTGAAAAGACTGCGGGAAGAAGGGCATACCGTTATAATGATTGGGGACGGCATCAATGATTCCCCGGCACTTTCTGAAGCAGATGCAGGAATTGCCATCAGTGATGGTGCAGCCATTGCAAGAGAAATTGCAGACATTACCATTTCTGGACAGAGTTTATGGGAACTTGTGGAACTGCGTCAAATTGCCCAAGGATTGATGAAACGGATTCATTCCAATTATCGTTTTGTCATTGGTTTTAACGGGGCATTGATTATTCTGGGTGTGGCTGGCATCTTGACACCGGCTGTTTCCGCTACACTACACAATGTTTCGACGTTAGGGGTTAGTCTGCATAGTATGAGCAGTTTGCCCAGAAAAGAGCATCAGGCACTTTTGGCAGAACAGAAAATGTAAAACAAAAAATCGATATTGAAGCGTGGCAGTATTTCTTGACTGCTACGCTTTTTTTATTTGTTATGATGAAAAGAACAGGTGACTGTTCTTTTTTGTGGAAAAAAGAGGGATTATTGGGGAGAAAAAACAAGGAAGGGCGACAGGCTTTGACAGATTGTGCGAAGAAAAGATGGTATATTTTTAGCAAACGGAAGGAAACCGGTAAAGCAAGAAGATAGATAAGGGAGGATATAGAATGCGGTATTATTTTGACGGCGACAGCAATCTGTGCGAATACAGCACGGAGGACAAGCTTGTTTCGCTTCCCTCCAAAGTCAAACAGATGGGGGCTGTTGAGGGAAATGTAAAAATCTATATGGAAGATTATGTTTATACATATCTATACCAATATGCGAGAAGCAATGGTGGAAAGGAAAAGCTAGCGGCTTTGGCAGGTAGGCATATTATGGTAAACGGACAGGATACCGTGATTATCTGCGGTGCAATTCGTGCCAGATACACAGAAGAAAAGAATGGTACTATTCAATTTACGAATGCCACATGGGAATACATTGGCAGCCAGATGGAGCGGTATTTTAGAGGATTGACATTAGTAGGCTGGGTACATTGTCAACCTGGTTTTGGCTCACTTTTAATGTCTAAAGATGAAGAATTTCATCGGGCGTATTTTCAAGAACCTTGGCAGGTATTGTTTGTTGTGGACAGTTTGGACAAAATGGATACTTTTTTTCTGTATAACAAAGAAAAAAGTGGATTGCAGCAGGCAAAAGGTTATTTTATTTATTATGAAAAAAATGAACGTATGCAGGAATATATGCTTGACCATGGTGTCGGAAGAAAAAAAGGAGAAGAAAGGGATTGTACTGAACAAGTTATTGTAGAGCAGCAGGAAGTGATGGACCAAACGGCACAGGAAACAGAGCAGGAAACAAAGCAGGAAACAAAGCAAAAAGAACCGCTGAGGGAACTGGCTGTTATCCAGACAAGGCAGAACAGGAAACGGCAGCCCACTCAAGAGGAGCGATTAGATGCAGCACAGGAAATCCGAAGGGTGCTTCAAAAGAGAGAAAAGGAAACAGAGCAAAGTAGAAAAAGCAGGTATCATGTCCTGACAACGGCAAGCTGTTTTTTATGCTTTCTATGTATCTGTATGGGGATTGGTCTGGCGGGGAGTTTGAACCGATTGCAAAGCCTAGAAAAACATGTGACGAATATGGAAAATTCCTATGCGGTATTAGCTGAGAATATAGAGGGAGTTAAGGCACAAGCGGCATTTGCAGTAAAACAACAGCCAATAGAGGAAACAGAGGAAAAGAAAGAGGAACAGAAAGAGGAAAAACAAGAAGAAAAGAAAGAAGAAAAAGCAGAAGAAAAGACAACGGGCAGAGTTTATGTTGTAGCAGAGGGGGATACATTAGGACAAATCAGCACAAAATATTATGGTACAATCAAATGTATGGATAAAATTATGGCTGCAAATGGATTGAGTGATCCACATATGATTATATGTGGGCAGGAATTGCAGATTCCATAAAAGCAGAGGAAAGAAAAGCTCGTATTGCCAAAAGATACGACATTGAGGGTGCCGATAAAGTCGCCCCCCTTCGTCAAAGCCTCATTTCATTCAAGGCTTTGACGAGCAGACAGAAGAATAAAGCAGAAGTTCCTGTGGCAAAAAAAGCCTTGAAACTTCTGCTTTTCCTCATGGGAAGTGAATTCTCACTGCGGATTCCATTTGGAAAACATTTCGTTTTCCAATCCCTTCCGCATTTTCCAAAAGGGATAAAAACGATTTTTTTGATAGGCTGAAGCTCGTATTGCTAAGAGATACGAGCTTTTTGTATATAGAAACCATTTGCTTGGCAGGTGGCAGGGACATATGGAAAACCAACAGCTTGTTTTTTAGACTTTGAATTTGACATGAAGAACCTTTCCGATAATTTGTAAGCGACTGCTATCATTTGTTGAGAATATCATAGAGGGATAAGCAGGGTTTTCTGCCTGCAATATGATGTGGTTTTCCCTTTTTAAAACACGTTTCAGCGTAGCTGTATCCTCATCTACAATAACAACAGCAATATCACCACTTTCTACATCGGACTGTTTTCGCACAAAAACAAGGTCGTTGGGGTATATGCGAGCATTCATCATGCTGTTTCCTTCTACACGAAGATAGAAATATTCGTAGCCAGTGCAGATTTCGGAGGCATCTACGGATTCATAGCCTTCTATATTTTCCACAGCCAATGTAGGCAGCCCGGCATGAACAGCACCCAAAATGGGAATACGAACAGAAGGAACAGATTGATTGGTATCCGCAGGGAGATAGCCGCAGGAAATCATCAAATCTTCATAGGATACGGCTTGTCCTGCAATAGATTTCAGCAGCTTGGGAGAAGGGGGGCGATCTAGCCGCAGATTGAGATATTTGGAAAGATAGGTGCGGTTGAATCCTGTTTTTTCCGCAAATTCTGTTGTTGTAGCGTCTCCCAATAGTTTTTCTAATTGTGCTTTAAACAAAACTTTTTGGAACATAGGCATCCTCCTTTGATACAAAAAATGTTTTATACAGTATACCAGAAAGTGAGAGATGATACAATAAGATGTGAAATAAGTTGACAAAAAGGAAGAATGGTGCTATATTTAGGGAACAAAAGTTCGCATTGTGTGAATGGTTTGGAAGGGAATAGGCTTAGGAATGTCTTGTATGTGAAAAAGTTTTACAGAAAGGTTGTAAAAAGGGGTATTTATGGAACAGAAAAAAACAGAAAACAGTATGCAGGCATATTTGAAAAAGACAGCGGAAAGTCCAAAAGGACAAATGAAACATCGTCTGGTACGTTGGGGTGGCACCCTTGCCATATGCAGCAGAAAACAGGGGGAATTAAAGCAACTAAGAAGATTGGCAGAAGAGTGGGATACATTGGAAGAGTCTTCCGGTATGGGCATGGGGTTTGCTGAGGTACGCCAAAAGTATGAGGGGGAAGTGGACAGAATTCAGAAAGAAATTGTACAGATTTTGGAGGAGAAGGCGGAGATGGACTACCTGATTGACCGTCTTTTGCCTGAAGAAAGAGATTTACTTTTTTTGCGTTACGAAAAAGGATATGGTTTTGACTTTATTGCCATGAAAAAGAACATGAGCAGAGCAACCTGCTTTCGTATATTAGATAAAGCAGTGCAGCTTTTACTGGAAATGGAGGAAGATGATACTCTTTGAGATTTTTACAGACATAGGATAATGATGCAGCAGGGAAAGGAGGTACAGATGGAAAAAGGGCTGACAGAAAAACAGAAAATTTTTTGCGGCTGTGTGGCACGAGGAAGGGAGCCTACAGAGGCAGCTTTGGAGGCAGGCTATGCAGATGCAAAAACAAGGGGAAAGAAACTTTTGCAAAAAGAAAATATCCAAAAGGAAATTGAGAGATTACAAAAACAGGAAACAGACACGGAACGGGACGAGATTGCAGGTGGAGAGGAAATTCTCGCTTTTTTGACCTTAATTATGCGAGAAAGCAATGATACGAAACTTCGCATGAAGGCGGCAGAACTCTTGGGGAAACGAACAAATATTTTTGAAAAACAGAGAGAGGAAGGGGAAAACCGCATTGTGATTTATAATGACATTCCCGATATTCCCAAGTAGGAGGGCGGCATGAAAAAAACAATTACGCTTTCTTCCGTTATTGCTCCGACTTTTTATGGGGTACATGAAAGCCTAACGAAAGGGTCACATACCCACTATTGGATGAAGGGTGGCAGAGGAAGCGGAAAATCTTCTTTTATCTCCATTGAAATTATATTGGGTATGATGCAGGACGAAAATGCCAATGCTGTTGTTCTGCGAAAAGTGGCGGCTAACTTGAAAGACAGCGTTTTTGCACAGCTTATGTGGGCAGTAGAAGTCTTGGGGGCAGAAGATGAATGGGAAAGCAGAATTTCCAATATGGAGATGATATACAAAAGAACCGGACAGAAAATTATTTTTAAAGGGGCTGACCAGCCGAGAAAAATTAAGTCTGCAAAGTTTCAGAAGGGGTATGCAAAATATATTTGGTACGAAGAAGCAGATGAGTTTCTTGGTATTGATGAAATCCGCACCATCAATCAGAGCCTTATGCGTGGCGGAGAAATATTTTCTGTATTTTATTCCTACAATCCGCCGAAAAGCCTGAAGAGTTGGGTGAACTGTGAAGCCTTGGAAAAACGAGAGGACAAGCTGCTGCATCACAGTACCTATTTGGATATGCCGAAAGAATGGCTAGGCAGCCAGTTTTTGGCAGAGGCGGAATACATGAAAGAGAAAAAACCGGAGGCTTATCGTCATGAGTATTTGGGTGAGGCGACAGGTACAGGTGGAGAAGTATTTCACAATTTGGTTTTGCGAGAGATTTCCGAGGAGGAATGCAGAGAATTTGACCGCATTTCCCGTGGATTGGATTGGGGATATGCTGTTGACCCATTGCACTATACGGTGAACCACTATGACAGCACAAGAAGGCGGCTATATATCTTTTTTGAAATTCATAAAGTGGGCATATCGAACCGCCTTTTGGCAGGGGAAATAAAAAAAGAGCAAGATGGCAGCCAGACAGTGGTTTGTGACAGCGCAGAACCGAAATCTATTGCGGAACTGCGGGAATATGGTATTGATGCTGTGCCTGCAAAAAAAGGACCAGACAGTGTGGCTTATGGCATGAAGTGGTTACAGGATTTGGAAGAGATTGTCATTGACCCTGTACGATGTCCTGCCACGGCAAGAGAATTTGTGGGATATGAACTGGAGCGAGATGGACAGGGAGGCTGGAAAGCGAAATATCCCGACCGAAATAATCATGCTATTGATGCAGTGCGGTATAGCAGAGAAGGAGATATGCGTCCGGTAAGAATTTGGTAGAAGGAGGAATGAGGTTGTATATAACGGAGATGGATTTGCTTAAAGCCAGATTGGAGGCTATGGGCAAATTGAACGAAAGCCGCATTTTGCAGGAAATACTGTTTTCGGACAGAAACGATGAGAAGAAAAAGAAAATGCGTGAGGGAGAACGGTATTTTCGCTGTGAGCAGGACGTTTTGCAAAAGGATTTTCGGCAAAAGCCTATTGCGGAAAGTCAAAACGGGATAGAAACACATATGGAAAATTTCTGTAACCCCAACCGCAGTAATCATCACTGTGTGAATCCTTTTCATCATACCCTTGTGGTACAAAAAGCGGCATATCTGGTAGGGCGTGAACCTACCATTACGGTGAAAGGAAAAAAACAAGAGGAGTTTGCAGCGGAACTTGCTACATTTTGTGATGAGGAATTGAACTGCACATTGTATCAATGGGTTGTGGGTGCATCCAACAAAGGAGTAGAGTATTTGCACGTTTACTATAACGAAGAAGGAAATTTTTGTTACAGTATTGTGCCGGCTGAGGAAATGATTGTCTTTTATGATGAAGTCCATCCAAAAGAAATCGAAGAGGCTATTCGATATTATGATATTACGGTTTTGGAAAAGGGAAAAGAAACATACAGAAGAAAAGTGGAATGGTGGACGAAAGAAGATGTGACCTATTACACAGAAAATGCAGACGGTGTTTTTCGTCAGGAGAAGAAGCTGCCCCACTGGCGTGTATCCTCTTTTGATGATGGAGAAGAAACAGAGTGTATTTCCCATGGTTGGGGGAGAGTTCCCTTTATTCCTTTGCGAAACAACAGTAGGGAAATGACGGACTTGGAACTGATTAAAGGCTTAGTAGATGCTTACGATTTTATCAGCAGTGAAGGAACAAATAATCTTTTGGATTTGGTTGACCTATATTGGGTGATACAGGGATACGGCGGCGAGGCAGCATCTGCTATTGCAAGAAAATTGCAGGTTAACAAAGCGGTGCAAATCAGCGACAGCAGTGGCAAGGTGGAAGCAAGACAGGTGGAACTGCCTGTGGAGGGCAGACTGGCCTGGCTGAAGGCTTTGAGAAAGGATATTTTTCATTTTGGTATGGGGGTAGATACGGATACGGAAAACTGGGGAAAAGCACCAAGTGGGATTGCATTGCAGTTTCAATACTCTATGTTTTATTTGAAAATTAACGAGATTATGCCGGAAATTCGGAAAGCCTGCAAAGAATTGTTCCGTTTTGTTGTGGAGGACTGGAACAGACGGGACGGCGGAAAACGAAATTGGAAGGATATACAAATTGTATTGAATACCAGTGGCATTACTGATGATATGCAGAGTGTGCAGATGATTCGGGAGTCGCTTGGCTTGGTTAGTGAAAAGACACTTTTGGGCAAACATCCTTTTGTAGAGGATGTGAATACAGAATTATTACAACTGAAAGCAGAACGAAAGGAGAAAGAAGAAAATGACAAGAGAAATGTTGATGGAAATGGGGATACCTTCCCTACAGGAAACAGAGAAAAACAATCAGATGGCATGGGCAGAGGAAAGAAATCGCCTTCTGATGGCGGAAAACGAAAGATTGCAACAGGAAAAACAGGAACTGGAGCAGAAACTTTTGGAGGTAAAGAAAATCGCAGCAGCAGAAAAGGCGGTTCTGGAAGCGGGCGGAAAAAATGCAAAGGCCATTTTGGCTCTCATTGATTTGGAGACACTGGCATTTGATGAAAAAACAGGTCTGGCAGGCATGGAAGCAGCACTGGCACAGGTAAAAAAGGAAGCACCTTACTTGTTTACGGAAAAGCAGGAAAAAACAGCAGGTACAGGCTTTACCTACAGCAAAACAAAACAGCAAGATAACGACATTGCAAAGCAGTTTAAAGCGGCACTGAGAAGATAAGGAGGAAGAGGAAATGAGTATCAATACATTGGCATATGCAGCAGTATTTATGCAGGAGCTGGACAGCCAGATGACAGAAACAGCCACATCCGGTTGGATGGAAGAAAATGCAGGACAAGTCCAGTACAACGGCGGCGCAGAGGTAAAAATTCCAAAAATGCAGCTGAGTGGTCTTGGTAATTATGACAGAGATACAGGCTTTGTAAGAGGTAATGTGACACTGACCTATGAAACGAAGAAAATGACACAGGACAGAGGCAGAACCTTTCAGGTAGATGATATGGACGTCAATGAAACTAACTTTGCTACAGTAGCAGGCAATGTTATGGGGGAATTTCAGAGAAGTCAGGTTATTCCGGAAATTGATGCATATCGCTACAGCACCATCGCTAATTTGGCAGAAAAGGCAAGCAAACAGAAAGAATACACACCAGCAGTGGATACCATTTTGCAGACACTTTTGAATGACATTACAGAAGTGCGTGACAAAGTGGGTGATAATGAAGAAATTGTTGTTACAATGACAGCTAAAACAGCAGGTATGCTGGATCAGGCAAAGGGTGGCAATCAGCTTGTACAAAGTGGTGAATTTACACAAGGAAGTTTGACTCTGCGTGTGAAAGAAATTGACACCTGCCCCATTATTCGTGTGCCTTCTGCAAGATTTAAAACAAAATATGAGTTTTATGACGGGGTTACCAGCAGCAAGGAACAGGGCGGCTTTGCGGCGACAGAAGATGCAAAGGACATTAACTGGATTATTGCGGTACGTAGTGTGCCTATTGCGGTATCGAAAACAGATGTGACCAGAATTTTTGACCCGATGACAAACCAGACAGCCAATGCTTGGAAAATTGATTACAGAAAATATCATGACTTGTGGATTACGGACAACGGTATAGATGGGATTCTGGTTAGTGTGAACAAGGCATAAGAAAGGGTGAGATACCCATGAAAGAACAAATTAAGGCAAAGATGCTTCTGCTTTTGGGGGAAGGGGAGGTTTCCCCCCTTCTTGCCCTTTTTGCAGAAAGAAGTTTGGAAATGGTGCAGGCATACTGTAACCGTACAGACCTTCCGCCTGAGCTGGAAAATGTCTGTGCAGAACTTGGGCTTGCTTTATACAAAAGAGAGCAGGGAGAGGGAACAGACTTGAAGCGGTTACAGGAAGGGAAAATTTCTGTGGAGTTTTTTCCGGAAACAGGAGAGGAAAAGATTACAAGATGGCAGGATGAATTGAACCGTTTCCGCAAAGTCGGATGGTGACAGGAGGAAAAAATGAGATACAGCAATGCAAGAAAGGCTGTGGAAAGCACTTTTCTTGACCAATGCAGTTTTACGGACTTTACGCATTTTGTGACGGAATGGGGCGAAGAACGGTGCAAAGAAAAGGAAGA
This sequence comes from Anaerotignum sp., assembly GCA_020024255.1. Classification (GTDB taxonomy): domain Bacteria; phylum Bacillota; class Clostridia; order Lachnospirales; family Anaerotignaceae; genus Anaerotignum. Next base: position 11,985 of record JAHHTX010000008.1, on the reverse strand, counting down.
AAGAAGGATACCTTGCAGATTGGTGGAAGAACCTTTTTCGACAGGACATGATGGGGTTTTTGCGGAAGTGGCTGGAGATGCAATACTCCTATATCCTGTACAAGAGAACTTGCAGGAAGGCAGTGCTGTGAAGATTAAACGAAAGGGAATGCAGGAAATTTACTTCTTTACTATTGGGGAAAGTGTTTCTTACAGTACCCACAAAGAGGCGGTATTGACAAAGAAAAGAAAAATCTAAACAGGAGGAAATATGGAACGAAAAGAAACGGGCATTGCCTTGAAACGTGCAGTTATAAAGACTGTTCATGATACATTTTTTCTGCCTGTATATGGAGAAGCTGTTCCGCAAGGGGCAAATCTACCTTGTTTTTCTGTTGTGGTACGGAAAAGTGGACAAAAACGCCTTTTGGGACGCAGACGATCTGCCTTTCAAACTTTGGAAATCAGATATTGCACACAAAACAGAGCGGAAGGTAAGGAAGAAAGCCTTGCTGTGGCAGAAAAGCTTTATGAGGTGCTTTGGCTTGTAGGAGATGAAGAAAAATTTCTCGCAGAAAAATTGCATCATGAGGAAAAGGAAGACGGTATTTTATTTACGGCAGTTTATGTATGGCACATGGTATTGGAAGAAAATGAAGAAAAAATGCAGCGATTGGAACTGAATGGCAAAAAGGCGGTGGGATATGAAATCGGCAGTATTCACAAGAGAACAGCTGGCAGCGAGTCAGGCTTATGAGGATAGCAAAGATTTACTGTTAGCAGTTTTGGAAGAAGGAAAAACATACACAAAACAAGAGGCGGAAGAAGCATTGAGGGCTTACCGTCTGGGAGAAAGAAGGGAGAAATAATATGGCATTAGGCGGCGGCACTTTTTTGGTGCAGAACAAAGTATTACCAGGGGCTTATATCAATTTTGTTTCCAGACCAAGAGCATTGGGTATGCTGGGAGAGCGTGGCATTGTCTGCATTGGTATGGAACTGGATTGGGGCCCTGACGAGATGATGACCGTAGAAGCGGAAGATTTTCAGCGAAATGCAACGGAAATTTTTGGATACAGTTATGGACATGAAAAACTCAAAGATCTGCGGGAACTTTTTATTGGGGCAAAAACCGCAAAGATTTACCGCTTGAATCAAGGGAAAAAAGCAACTGTAACATCGGAGAAGCTGACAGTTACGGCAAAGTGTGGTGGCACAAGAGGAAATGATATTCGCATTACTGTGGCAGTTAATGCAGATGATGAAACCGCTTTTGATGTCAATACATATTTGGATTTGGAAATGGTGGATACACAAGTTGTCAAAACCATTGAGGAACTGAAGGAAAATAAATTTGTGACATTTAAGGGAACAGGCACATTGACACCCGTTGTGGGTATTTCTTTGACAGGTGGTACAACAGAAACGGCTTTGGGCAGTGCATATGAGAAAATGTTGGCGGCGGCAGAAAAAGAAACATTTTCTGTACTTGCATATGCTGGAGAGGACAGAACCACAAAAAAACTCTTTGTAAACTATACAAAACGTCTGCGTGATGATGAAGGGGTGAAGTTTGTAACCGTACTTCACGATTTTGCAGAGGCAGACCACGAGGGCATCATTTCTGTAGGAACGGCAAAAGAATTGGTCTACTGGACGGCAGGCATGGAAGCCGGAGCGGAAGTTAACGAAAGTTTGACGAACCGCAAATATGACGGAGAATATGAAATTGATGCAAAAGACAGCAAGAGCAACTTTATCAAAGGAATTCAAGGGGGAAAATTCCTGTTTTACGATGATGGCGGTCAGGTGCGTGTGCTGCGAGATATTAACACATTTACATCTTTTGAAAGCACAAAGAACAGAGATTTTTCCGCAAACCGCGTAGTGCGTGTTTTGGACAGCATTGCAAACGATGTGGCACGAATTTTTAGTGAATACTATCTGGGAAAACGCAGCAATAATGAAAACGGCAGAAATCTTTTGAAGGCAGAAATCATTGCCTACCATGAACAATTACAGCAAATCGAAGCCATTGAAAACTTTAAGGCGGACGATATTATTGTAGCACCAGGACAGGAAAAACAAGATGTTGTGGTATATGAAAATGTACAGCCTACGGACGCAATGGAAAAACTGTATATGCGTGTAGAAGTGGTATAAAGGAGGAAAAATATGGGATATTTGAAGGCAAAAGACACCATTAACGGTGCACTTGGTACTTGCTTTGCCAGAATTGAAGGCAAGCGATATGAACTGATGCAGGTTAAGAACGTAACGGCTACGGTGAAAAAAACAAAGACGGAAATTCCGATTTTGGGATTGACAGGAAAACAGCATAAAAGCGGTGGCTGGGAAGGTACAGGAAAAATGACGGCTTATTATGTTTCCAGCCTGTTTCGTGAAGTGATGTTGAAATACATGAAAGATGGTATTGATACTTACTTTGAATTGATGATTACCAATGAAGACCCTACCGGTGCAACAGGCAGACAAACGGTTCTGTTGAAAGATGTGAACATCAATGAAATGGTGATTACCAAGTTGGATGTGGAAGATGCTTCTATGGACGAGGAAATGACATTTACCTTTGGTGATGTGGAACTTATGGATAGATTTAAAGAATTGACATATTGATAGAAAATTTGGTCATACGGACGGGAGGGTGGCGGGAAGAAAGGAGCAGATATATGGAAAATCGAATTTTTTATGGAGAAAATGCTTTGCCTTTTCCAGAAAAGGAATTTGTACTTTCCAAGCGGTTTCAAGAGAAAGGTAAAGAAATCACTTGGAAAATTCGTGCATTGAGCCAAAAGGAAAACGAAGAAATCGGAAAGCGAAAGGGAAACAATGAAAATGAATATTTGACAGCGGTTTTGGCAGAATGTGTGGTTTATCCCGATTTGAAAGAGGTTTCCTTACAGGATAGTTATGGTGTTATGGGGCAGGAGGCACTACTTTTGGAAATGCTGACAACAGGGGAATTTGCAGCATTGGAGGCAGCGGCTGAGGAAATAAATCAGTAACAGGGGGCAGAAAGATGTACAGATTTTATTTGAAACAAGGGGATTTACAACTTTTGCTTCCGGTGACACCTTCAAAGATGCAGATGAAAACACCCAGTGGAAATGAAACCATATCCATTTTGAATATGGGGGAAATCAATCTGCTTCGTCGCCCTAAGTTGCAGGAAATTCGTTTTCGGGCATTACTGCCCGGAAGGCAGCTGCATTTTGTACAGACAGAAGGTATTTTTCATGAGCCGCTATACTTTATTCATCACCTCGCAGTATTTCAGCATAGCAGGAAACCAATACAGTTTATGGTGTTTCGCAGATTGGCCGACGGAACGCAGATTTACTGTGAAAATATAGAAATGGTTCTGGAGGACGTGCAGGCAACGGAACGAGGTGGTGACCAAGGAGATTTTTGGGTTGATATTTTTTTGAAAGAATATCGGGCAGCAAAAAGTGTTATTTATCATACGGCAAAAAATGGAAATACAACCATACTTTCCGCAGGAGGACAGAAGCGGGAAGAAAAAGAAGTGCCCAAAACCTACATCGTCAAAAAAGGCGATAACCTTTGGAATATTGCAAGGAGTATGTATGGCACAGGCAGCAGATACAAAGAAATTGCTCAGAAAAATGGGATTCAAAATCCTAATCTGCTTCATGTAGGGCAGGTGCTGCGGTTATGAAAATACGACTTTTGATTGAGCATCACGGAACGGTATATGATGCAACAGAAATCTTAACAAACAGTGTCATATGGGAAAGCAGTGTGCGGGGAGAAGCGGGGAAACTAACGTTTACCGTTGTGCGTGATGGTATTATTCATTTTGTAGAAGGGGATAAGGTACAGCTTTATACAGATGGAATTTTACGGTTTTCAGGCTGGGTGATGAAAAAAGAACGTACCGACGCACAGATTATTTCGGTGACGGCTTATGACCAGATTTTTTATCTGGCAAAAAATAGAGGAACCTATGTCTATTGGGATAAAACTGCTGTAGATGTGATTCGCATGATTGCAGGGGAATACGGATTGCAGACAGGTGCAATGACGAACACAGGCTGGGTTATTCCGCAGCGGATTGAAGAAGGGGAAACATTGCTAGATATCATTCTTTCGGCTTTGGAACTTTCGGGAAGAGCCACAGGAAAAGAGTTTTTCTTTTTTGATGATGGCGGAAAGCTGACAGTGAAAGAACGGAGGGAAATGGAGAGCAAGGGGATTTTTCGCTGTGATGGGGGCGTGGCTTCTTATACTTATATGACAGATATCAGTAAAGACACCTGCAATGGCGTACGGCTTTATCAAGCAGGTAGAAAGGAAATGGAACGTCTTACGTTTCAAAAGGAGAATGGGCAGAAAGTGAAGGAATGGGGCAGGCTGTATGCATATCATCATGTTCCGTTTGAACTGAATCAGGCACAGATGCAGGAAATTGCAGACGGTATTTTGAGAGAAAAATGTCGTGTGCAGAAGATACTGGTTGTGGATAATGTAAATGGAGATGCAGATGTACGGGCAGGACAGTCTGTGTATTTGGATATTCCGGACTTGGCAGAAGTGGGGATTGAAAAATCTGTCCTTGTGGAAAAATGTACCCATATTTACAGAGATGGTGAACACAGAATCAGAATGGTAATTCGTGTAGAGGAGTGAGTGTATGACAACATTGAGGGCTTTTTTAAAAGAATATACAAAATTGCCAGATGACAGAAGAATTGTTGTTTCTTCCCGTTTTTTAGATGAGGGCAAACCGGCAGTTTGGCGGATTCGGGCATTGCGGGAAAGAGAATTTCAACAGGCAGCTGTTGGTGAAAATAAAGATGCCGCTTTATGTGTGGCGGCAGTGGTGGAACCGAATTTACAGGACAAGAATTTATGGAGCAGTTATGAAGCAGAGCGGGCGGAGGAGGCACTCTTAAAGATGCTGACACCAGGGGAATATCTTCGGCTTTTGGAAACCGTCAAAGATTTGAACGGCTTTGCACAAAGAAAGAAAGAACAAAAAGATACAGCAAAAAACTGATTCAGGAGGGCATAGATGGGGCGGATTATGCCTGCTATGCCCTCCGGCATTATGGGATACGGCCACGAGAGTGGGTGGAAATGGAGGAAGCAGAGCAGATGTTTCTTTGTGCAACGATTGATTTGGAAATAGAAAATAGAAAAAAACAAGAGGGGAGGTAGGAAAATGGCATGGTCTGATGGGATTTTCCTCAGGTTTTTGAAATATTGGACAAGACCTCGAGAAAGAAAAGAGAAAAATCCATATTTTTGGGAAGATGTGATGCAGAAGGCAGATGCGGAAAAAAAAGGACAGGTAACGCAAAATGGCAAAGAAATAGAGCGGATTTTTTATATTAGTCAGGAAAAAGCAAATATACCAAAAGAAGAGAAAAGAATGGACGTATCTGTTTTTCAGCGGCAGGTTTTGCCTGTGGAAAAGCGGGAGCGGATACATGATAAGCCGATTTTTTTGCAGAAGGACAAGGAGAGCATTTCTGCTCAGGCAAAAGAAAAACAAAAACAAAAGAGTGCAGAAGGAATTTTGCAAAAAGAGAATGTATGGACAGAAACCCAGAAAAAGCCTTTGCAAAAAGAAGACGTTTTTTCTTTTTTTCCCAAGGAGAGGGAAAAGAAAACACAAAAAGAACGAGATGTCTTTCGGCAGGCAGAAAGACAAATATCTGAAACAGGAAAGGATTCTTTGATTAAGAAAGGAAAGTCTGTTTTTTTGAAAAGAGAAGAAGAAAAAACAGCAGAAAAAAAGGAAAAAGGAATTAGTCCGATAATACAGGAAATGACACGGGAATACAGAACAGAAGAACTTTTGCAGCAGATTGTGCAGTATGCAGGGCAGAAGGCGGAAATGGGGACAGAGCAGAAAATTTCTGTACAAATTGGGCAGGTACAGAAAAGTGCAGATGTGGATACGATTATTGCGGAAATGACAAAAAAACTTTGGGAAGCCCGTTCTGTAGGACGGTGCAGCGTAGAAAGGAGGTAGGCTATGCTAGAAATACTGAAACAGCTGGCATTAGATGCTATAGATAAGGGTAGTTTGGCGGATTTTTGTCTGGGCACAGTCGTTTCTGCCGCTCCTTTATCGGTACGACTGGAAGAAGGTTTGGTATTACCAGAGCGGTTTTTGGTTTTGTCAAGAAATGTGGAAGACCATGAAGAAACAGGGAAAATCCGTATTTGGGAACATACAGAAGAAGATAAATGGCATTTTTATCGCCTGCAGAGGGAAAAAGCACTAAAGGCAGGAGAACAGGTGGTGCTTGTGAAAGCGGCAGGCGGTCAGCAATATGTTATCTTGGACAGAGTGAAGAAGGAGGGGAACAGATGATACCCCAAAGAGATGAAGTGATTTTGACAGACCATGTGGAAGAAAGCCGTATGCCTTCTTTAACTTATGGGATTAGAGAGGAACAACAGGAAGTGCGGGGGAATATTGACGGATTGGAAGCGGTTAAGCAGGCTATCTATAAAATTTTGATGACAGAACGTTATCGCTATTTGATTTATGATTTTCAATATGGTGTGGAGTTTGCAGACTTATTTGGAAAGCCAGTGAGTTTTGTTATTCCGACAGTGGAAAAACGGATTCGGGAGGCACTTTTGGCAGATGACAGAATTCTTTCTGTGACGGATTTTACCTTTCGCATGGAAAGAGAGGATTTGGTTGTCGGTTTTCGGGTAGAAACGGAATTTGGGGAGATTTTAGCGGAAAGGAAGGTGGAGTTATAAGATGTATGCAGATTATGAAAAGCTCATGGAACGAAAATTGGATATGATTTCCGACAAAAGGGATAAAAGACAGGGCAGCTTGATTTTTGATGCCTTGGGCCCGAATGCGGCAGAAACGGCAGCATTTTACAGCGATTTGGAGATGCTGGAGAACAGAACTTTTGCAGATACGGCAACGGGTATTGATTTGACAAGGCGATGTATAGAAAGGGGCGTTTTCCGTAAGGAGGCAACAAAAGCTACATTTTATGGCAGATTTCTCGACCGTGACGAGGCGGTTTATCCCTTGAAAGAGGGAGAGCGATTTTGCTTGGAAGGGCTTTTTTATCAAATTATTGGACAGGAAAAAGATGGGCGATATATTCTGGAATGTGAAACATCAGGAGAAGAAGGCAACAGCTTTTTGGGAGAATTGTTACCTATACAGCACTTAGAGGGATTAGCTATTGCAGAATTGACAGAACTTCGTACAGACGGGGAAGATGCAGAGTCTGATGCAGCACTCAGACGGCGTTATATGGACAGCTTTTCCGCAGATGCCTTTGGAGGAAACATAGCTGATTACAAAAAGAAAGTTATGGCTTTGGAGAATGTAGGCGGGGTGAAGGTATATCCGGTTTGGAATGGAGGCGGTACAGTAAAACTGGTCATTTTGGACAGAGGGTGGAAAAAACCTTCACTGGCAGAAGTGGAAAAACTACAAAAGGAAATTGACCCAGAAAAAAGAGGAGATGGCTATGGCATTGCACCTATAGGACATCATGTTACGGTGACGGGTGTGGGAGAGGAAGTCTGCAACATGACGGTGAAACTGGTTTTGGAAAGAGATACAGTTTTTGAGAATGTCAGAGAGAGTATGCAGGCGGCTTGGGAGGCATACTTTTTAAAGCTACGGAAAACATGGGCAGACCAAGACAAATTGGTGGTGCGTATCAGCCATTTGGAAGCGGCAGCACTAGATGTTGCCGGTGTGGTTGATATTCAGAATACACAGATTAACGGAAAGCATGAAAATTTTGTTCTGCAACCGGACAACATTCCGAAAATGGGTAGAATTGAGGTGGTATAAATGGGGAGATACAGCAAATATATCCCAGCAATTCTTTCGGATTTCGAACAATTTCAAAAGTTAGATGAAGTTGAAAGTCCCGTTTTAGAAGAGGAAGCAGGAGAAAAGGAACGGGTGGAGCAGAATCAATGGATTTTGACATCACAGAGAGATGGGCTTTTGAGAAGAGCAGGGTTTATGGGACTGCCGCTGTTGGCAGGAGAGGAAACGGAGGCTTTGCGGGAAAGGGTACTTTCCTATTGGAATAGAAGGTCACCATATGTTTATTTTATGGTTTGTGACTGGCTTGACAGTTTTTGCGGAACAGACGGATATTTTTCGGAAATGCGATACGCAGAATACACATTATATATTCTGCTTTCTTTACGGGAAAAAGAGAAAAAAGATACGATTTTTGAATGGCTGCGGTATATGATTCCGGCAAATATATTACTGGATTTGCAGCTTGATTTTAATACCCACGGCAAACTGAGAAAACTGCGGCACGGAGAGTTGAAACAAAAGCAGCTTTCCCACAAAAGTATCAAAGAGGTGGATTTACCTTCACTGTTTCCTCAATATGCTTTTGCAAACGGGTACAATAACCATGCAATATCACATGATAAGCGATAGAAAAAACAGAAAAAGAATATCCTGTCAACATATAAAAACAAAACTCCAAATGACCGAATACAGCATAAATTAAGATGGTTTAAGATATTATAATGGCATATGAGGCAATGTTCCTTAAATAGAAAGGCAGGGTTGTTGTTACTGGGATAAAACCACAAGATTTTAGACTTGAGTTTAGGTTTTTGGCATTCTTATGGGGACGCTGTCATGAACGATGCAGGAATTTTTATCTTTCTCCGCATTTATCTGTTTAAAGATGATTTTATAAAATATATCCATACGCTTGTCAGGAAAACGGCGAAAAAACCTTGCAGTTTAGGGGATAATATGTTAGAATACCTATACTATGGAGTATTGAATGTGACTTTGCAAAATGGCAGGTCAGTATATGGAGGTTTTATCATGTCTACAATTAGTCTGGTTTTGGTAGTTATTTTGCTGATTATAGCAGTTCTGCTGTGCAGCATCATCTTGTTGCAGTCAAAGCGTTCTGCTGGCATGGGCGCAATTAGCGGCAGTGGCAGCGGCGACACATATTGGAGCAAAAACAAGGGCAATTCTATGGAAGGCGCACTGGAAAGATATACAAAAATCGGTGGTGCGTTGTTCATGATTATTGCTTTTGCAATCAATCTGATTGGCTGATAAGATGGGAGATGCAGAAATGCATCTCTTTTTTTATAAAGTTTAGAAAAGAGGAAAAATATGGAACAGGATATTTTAACAGAAAGAAAAAAGAAGATACAAGGTTATATTGAAAGCGCAGAATATATACCAATGAGGCGGAAGGACATTTGCCGTATGATGTCCGTGCCAGAAGCAGATTTTGATGTATTTTATCAATTGGTGGAAGAACTGATTGCGGAAGGCAGAATTTTTGAAACCAAGAAAAAGAAATTGGCATCATTAAAGGCTTTACAGATGGGAACGGGAATTTTTACCGGACACACAAGGGGATTTGGCTTTGTGACACCAGACGAAGGCGGCGAAGACATTTTTATTCCTGCGGTGGAAACAAATGGTGCAATGCAGAAAGACAAGGTAATATACAAAATAACAGGAAAAGGCAGCAAGGGTAAACGGCAGGAAGGTGTTGTGGTTAAGGTCTTGGAACGGGGGATAAACCATATCGTCGGGCTGTACGAACAGGTAAAAGGATTTGGATTTGTTGTAGCAGATGACAAGAAGATTGCAAAGGATATCTTTATTGCAAAGGGGAACAGCATGGGTGCTGTGACTGGGCATAAGGTGGTTGTGGAAATTACGGATTATGGTATGGACAGACGTAATCCAGAGGGAAGGGTTGTAGAAATATTAGGACATATTAATGACCCTGGTGTGGATATTTTTTCGGTAATTCGCAGATATGAGTTGCCTGTGGAATTTCCCGACGAAGTATATCAGCAGATTGAAAATTTGGAAACAGAAGTCCCAGAAGTGGATAAGGAAGGCAGAGAGGATTTACGAGGGCTTTTGACCATTACCATAGATGGGGAAGATGCAAAGGACTTGGACGATGCGGTATCTTTAACTATGCTGCCAAACGGGAATTTTGAATTGGGTGTGCATATTGCAGATGTATCCCATTATGTCAGAGAAAATTCCGAACTGGACAAAGAGGCGTACAGACGGGGAACCAGTGTATATTTGGTAGATAGGGTAATTCCTATGTTACCTCACAAATTGAGCAATGGCATTTGCTCCCTTAATCCGCATGTGGACAGGCTGACATTGAGTTGTATCATGGAAGTGAATAACAAAGGAAATGTGGTATCTCATCGTGTTATCAATTCTGTTATTCATTCTGATTATCGTATGACTTATACAGCAGTCAGAGAGATTTTGGAGGATGGTACACCTTCTCTGTTGGAAGAGTATAAGGAAATTGTACCAATGCTGGAAGAGATGAACAGACTTCGTATGATTTTGGCAGAAAAAAGAAAAAAAAGAGGTTCTGTGAATTTCGATTTGCCGGAATCGAAAATTATATTAGATGATACAGGAAAACCTGTTGATATTCTGCCTTTCGAAAGAAATATCGCAACAAACCTTATTGAGGAATTTATGCTTATTTGCAATGAAACTGTGGCAGAAAGCTATTTTTGGCAGGAAATTCCTTTTTTATTCCGTTCCCACCAAGAACCCGATGAGGAAAAGATTGAAAAGATGGAACAGTTTATCCGAAGTTTTGGATACCATGTAAAGAAAAAAGATGGTGAGATTCATCCAAGAGAGATGCAGCGTGTTTTGATGGAGGCAGTAGACAAACCGGAAGAACATATTATTACACGCACTATGCTGCGGAGCATGATGCAGGCAAGATATACCGCAGATAATCAGGGGCATTTCGGCTTGGCAGCAAAATATTATTGCCACTTTACCTCTCCTATTCGCAGATACCCTGATCTTGAAATTCATCGCTTGATTAAAATGACATTGGCAGGTAGTATGAGTGGAGAAAAGGAAGAAACATATCGGAAAAAAATGCCTGAATTGGCACTGCATTGTTCAAAAAGAGAACGGATTGCAGAAGATGCGGAACGGGATACAGATATGCTGAAAAAAGTTCAGTTTATGGAAGACAAAGTGGGAGAAACGTATTTAGGTTTGATTTCCGGTGTGACAAATTGGGGAATTTATGTGGAACTTCCTAACACAGTAGAAGGTATGGTGCCTTTGGCTCAGATTGACGATGATTATTATGAGTTTGATGAAAGAAATATGCAGGTTATTGGCAGAAGATATGGAAAAATATACCGTTTGGGCGACAGCGTACAGGTGACAGTGGAAAAAGTATCTTTGGAAACGCTTACCATTGATTTTGTTTTTGCAGAAGACTGAAAGTATCTTTAAGAAAAAAGAAAGAATTTGTACTGGAAATGGTATTTGCATTTTAGAAGGAATATGGTATAATTGGAAAAGCATTATGGAGAGTTTTTCTTTGTGATGCTTTTCTGAAGAAGATGGTGAAACGGCAGAGGTGTATCATGGCAAAGGGAAAAAGCAGCAGATTGATTGCACAAAATAAAAAAGCATATCATGATTACTTCATTGAAGAAGTGTATCAGGCAGGTATTTCTCTTGCAGGTACGGAGGTCAAAAGTCTACGGGCAGGCAAATGCAGCCTGAAAGAAAGTTATATTCGCATAGATGATGGGCAGGCTTTTATTTATGGTATGCATATCAGTCCTTATGAGCAGGGGAATATCTTCAATAAAGACCCCTTGCGTCCCAGACGGCTCCTGCTGCACAAAAATCAGATTCGCAAAATTGCATCGGAAGTGCAGGCAGCAGGATATACCGTGGTACCTTTGAAGGTATATTTTGACCACAGTTTGGTCAAGATAGATATCGCACTGGCAAAAGGGAAAAAACTCTATGACAAGAGGGAAAGCATTGCCAAAAACGATATGCGTCGTCAGGCAGAAAAGGAATTTAAAATTAAAAATCTTACTTTATAAGATAGGCGTTATAGGCGTTTTCCATTGAGCACCTGCTTACTGTGGGGATGTAATGGTTTCGACGGGAGTCTTGAAAGTAGGGATAGCCATCCGCAG
>JAHHTX010000077.1 GCA_020024255.1 Anaerotignum sp. | reverse complement strand
ATCAAAATGGAAACTCCCTTTTATATCAGCGTATGATGGATTGGGCAAACCAGCAGAAGATTTCCTGGATTGATATTATAGACAGTATCAAAGAAAACGAAGCACTCAGACCAGAGCAACAAGATGAACTGGTTGAAAATTTGGAAGGTGCCTTGGGACTTCCCCAAAAAACAGAGTAATTACAAATAAGGTGTCATAGAAAAAGGAGGTCATTTTTTTGGATATGAGAGTTGGAAACAACACAAAACCTATGGTTCCACAAAGAACAACTGGAACAAGAAAAGCAGAAAACAGTTCTTTTGCAGATACATTGCAAAAAACAGAAAAAACATCTGCAGCAAAAGATACAGCATCTATTTCCCAAAATCCATTGGACAAGCGTCTTGAAAATGTACATAAGGTTATCGAAGGTATGGATTTTACAGGGAAGTCTGCACCAGAGGTGTACCGCAGTATTTTAGAGGCTTATGAAAATGAATTTGGAAATTTAAGCAAATTGTGCCAAGCAGATAGAGTAAATGACTATAAAAATCATGATATAGTTGATGGAGATCGTCGTCAATTATTAAAAGAAAAATTACCTCCATACCATTGTGAAAATCCTATATTTGGAGATTCTAAGTGTGATCCATATGCAGAATTGCATTATGAAGCAATGGGATATGACAAAATGACAAAAGCAGAACGCATTGCAACCATTGAAAAACGTATTGGAGGGAGTGGCTATACAGACCGAGTTGCCATGCTAGTTGAAATGGGAAGAGCAAATATAATTTCAGATCATGAAGTTATGGATCTTTTCAAAAGTTTAACACGCAAAATGGAAAGAGAATATTGCGAAGCCCATGGTCTGGACTACTTACAATGGCAGGAAACCATTGAAAGGTCTGGAAATCAAAATGGAAACTCCCTTTTATATCAGCGTATGATGGATTGGGCAAACCAGCAGAAGATTTCCTGGATTGATATTATAGACAGTATCAAAGAAAACGAAGCACTCAGACCAGAGCAACAAGATGAACTGGTTGAAAATTTGGAAGGTGCCTTGGGACTTCCCCAAAAAACAGAGTAATTACAAATAAGGTGTCATAGAAAAAGGAGGTCATTTTTTTGGATATGAGAGTTGGAAACAACACAAAACCTATGGTTCCACAAAGAACAACTGGAACAAGAAAAGCAGAAAACAGTTCTTTTGCAGATACATTGCAAAAAACAGAAAAAACATCTGCAGCAAAAGATACAGCATCTATTTCCCAAAATCCATTGGACAAGCGTCTTGAAAATGTACATAAGGTTATCGAAGGTATGGATTTTACAGGAAAGTCCGCAACAGAGGTATATCGCAATATCTTAGAGGTTTATGAAAATGAGTTTGGAAATTTAGATAGATTTTATTATGAACATAAATCGCTTTTCGAACATAACGCTGGGAAAATTCATGAACATATGGAGGCTGTACTTCAGAAAAAATTGCCACCCTACCATTGTGAAAATCCTGTATTTGAATATTCCAGTGCTGATCCATATGCAAACTTGCACTATGAGGCGATGGGGTATGACAAAATGACAAAAGCAGAACGAATCGCAGCCATTGAAAAGCGTATTGGAGGCAGTGGATATACAGATAGATTGGTAATGTTAGGTGAGATGTCTCGAGCAAATATAATTCCAAAAGGTCAACTTCTAGATATTTCTACAAGCTTAAGACGTAAGATGGAAAAGGAATATTGCAAAGCTCATGGTTTGGACTATTTAAAATGGCAGGAGGACGTTAGGAGGTCCAGCGATCAAAATGGAAACTCCCTTTTATATCAGCGTATGATGGATTGGGCAAACCAGCAGAAGATTTCCTGGATTGATATTATAGACAGTATCAAAGAAAACGAAGCACTCAGACCAGAGCAACAAGATGAACTGGTTGAAAATTTGGAAGATGCCTTGGGACTTCCCCAAAAAACAGAGTAATAATTAAGGAGGAAAATATATGAAACAATCATCCTGATAATATCCCTATAAATGGAACATGGAAACCTCCTTACATTCCCAAAAATCTTTAATAAATATATAATTTGCCCTTAATGAAAATATCGCTCATATCTGTGGTCAATATGGAACAGGGTCAGGATTGAATGCTGCAAAAAAAACGAGGGGAAGAATATGATAAAAACTAATTTTCCACAAATGCCAAGATACAGATTGCATCAAAATGTAGTTAATTCTCTGTATTCCAGGTTCAGGCTGCTGAGGGCAGAGAATAACCCACAAATTCGGAACAAAAAAAGGAGCTTCCTTATCTGGAGCATTTGCATCGGGTAGATATGATGACAGATGAAAAGGGTGTACCACTTGTTTTTTTACACCCTCCGGAACAGATTCTATGGTGTTTCGACATGAAATGGAACAAAAAATATCTAATAGTATAGTTGGATTTGTAAAAGGAACTGGTACAAAAGAACAGGTATTCCAAGCAGCATCTGAAGTTGTAGAGGCTTTTCGACAAAGAGCAGAATAGGAATTGTTTACATTATATTATTTATCATTCGGTGGGTATTGGGGATTATCTGTATACTGTCCAATCGGTGCCGAAACTTCTTCATTATGTTGTTGTCGTATTTCAGTTGATAATGCCCATTTGATTTTATTATATACGCTTTTAATAATATTGGGCATCACTTCTTCATCTGTAGTATACATGGGTGTGAAAAAAGTCCTATATGAAAACAGAAATAACGTCTTTCGAAAAATCTCAGCACTGTTTATTCATATGAATGAAATTACCCATTTAATCTGCTCAAGTACCATCTGAAAAGTCAGGCAGTGGCAAAAGCTGCTTAAAATAACAGGCAATAGATCTTCTGAATTTTCAGAAAAATGCAGAGTTCCCGAAAACCGGGATCTCTGCATTTTTCTTTTATCTTTTATGTTATGAAGAAGATACTTGATTTCTGTAAAATGATTGACACACGCTCTTTCGCTTGGTTCATCGTTTTTGTGTTAAAGTTTTTCCACTTCGTCCAACCAGATACGGCTGAAGGCATCTGTTGGCATACGCCAATCGCTGCGGGGAGAAAGTCCCAAAGCACCGATTTTTGGCCCATCAGGCAGACAGGAACGTTTAAATTGCTGGACAAAGAAACGGTGATAGAAATTTTTCAGCCATTTGATGAGAGTTTCTCTTTTGTATTGCCCTGCAAATGCTTTTTCCGCAAGATACAATACCTTTGCCGGGTGGAACCCAAAACGGAGAATTTGGAACAGAAAGAAATCATGAAGTTCATAGGGTCCAACTAAATCCTCTGTTTTCTGGTTGATTTTCCCACTGGCATCAGGAGGTAGAAGTTCCGGGCTGATGGGGGTATCCAGTACGTCCATGAGAATGGCAGAGGCTTTTTCGCCAAATTCGTTGGATTCTGCAATCCAATTTGTCAATACACGCACCAGTGTTTTAGGTAAGCCTGCGTTGACACCATACATAGACATATGGTCGCCGTTATAGGTTGCCCAGCCCAATGCCAATTCGGATAAGTCACCTGTACCAACAACAAGACCATTTGTTTTGTTTGCTAAGTCCATTAAAATTTGGGTGCGTTCTCGTGCTTGTGTGTTTTCGTAGGTAACATCGTGTACTGAAGGGTCATGTCCGATGTCCTTGAAGTGTTGCAGTGCGGCATCTTTAATGGAAATTTCTTTTTGTTTTACACCAAGGGCAGTCATCAAATCCAGTGCGTTATGGTAAGTGCGATCCGTTGTGCCGAAACCAGGCATGGTGACAGCTAAAACATGGCTTCTGTCCATGCCAAGGAAGTCACAGGCTTTTGCGGAAACCAAAAGGGCAAGAGTGGAATCCAGTCCACCGGAAATTCCAATCACAAAAGTATTTCCATGGGTATGGGAAAGGCGACGAGCCAGTCCTGATACCTGAATATGGAAGATATTTTCACAGCGGGCATGAAGGGCATCGTCTTTTGCCGGAGCAAAGGGACTTGCGGAAACAGGACGCTTTAAGTCGGTAAGGGACTTATCCTCCATGGAGAAAAGTACTTCCCGATAAAAACGCTGTCCGTCCGGCTGAGAAAGCTGTTTCGTAAACGTATTGTGATGGCGGCGGTCATTTACCAGAATTTCCAAGTCAATATCATTATAGAGAAGCTGACTTTCCTGACAGAAGGATTCTGTTTCGGAAAATATTGTACCATTTTCACAGATCATGCTGTGACCGCTGAATACTGCATCTTGTGTAGATTCCCCAAGTCCTGCAGAAGCATAAACGTATGCAGCAAAACAACGAGAGGATTGCTGTGTAATGAGTTGTTTTCTGTAAATCGGTTTGGACGCCTGTTCTGTGCTTGCAGAAAGATTTAAGAGAATGGTTGCACCGTAAATGCTCTGGTAGGAGCTAGGAGGCACGGGAACCCACAAATCTTCGCAGATTTCCACACCGATTTTCAAGTCAGGAATGGTATCACAGCGGAATAACAGGTCTGCACCTATGGGAACGGTTTGCCCTGCATAAGTGATTTCTTCCCGAATCAGGTCTTTTGCAGAGGAAAACCAGCGTTCTTCATAAAATTCGTTGTAGTTGGGAATAAATGTTTTCGGTACAATGCCCAAAATACGTCCCTGATGAAGAAGAACAGCACAGTTGAAAGTCTGATTATCGGCAATCACGGGAGCACCCAGTACAATGACCATATCCATAGAGGAAGAGACTTTTGCAATTTCCTTTACTGCCTGTTCTGCACCATGAATGAGGGGCAGCTGAAAGAATAAGTCGGCACAGGTATAGCCTGTAACAGACAGTTCGGGAAAGGTTAGCACTTGCACACCTTTTTTGTGGGCATTTTGAATACAGTTGATTATTTCTTCTTTATTGTACATACAATCGGCAACGTGCACATTTGGTACTGCGGCACCGACTCTGACATAACCATACATAATACGTTCTCTCCTTTGTGCTTTTTGTTCTTAAAATTTTCTGAATAATCCGATGACTTTGCCAAGTATGGTAACATTTTGTACCAAAATAGGTGTCATAGAGGGGTTTTCTGGCTGTAAACGAATAAAATCCTTTTCCATGTAATATGTTTTTACGGTAGCATAGTCTTCGATTAAAGCAACGACAATATCTCCGTTTACGGCGGTGTTTTGCTGTCTGACCAAAATCAGGTCTTTGTCGAAAATACCGGCACCAATCATACTTTCCCCTTTGACACGAAGCATAAACACATCATCGTTGTGGACATAATCCACAGGGACAGGAAAAGTGTCTTCAATGTTTTCTACAGCAAGAATTGGAGTTCCTGCGGAAATATTTCCCACAATGGGAACCTGTACCAGTTCTCTTGGGGTAACATTACATTCTCCGTCCAAAATTTCAATGGCTCTTGGTTTGGACGGGTCACGCCGAAGAAATCCCTTTTTTTCCAGACGTTCCAGATGTCCGTGGACAGTTGAAGTGGATTTTAAGCCGACACCGTCACAGATTTCACGGACAGAAGGGGGATAGCCTTTTTCCCGTACTTCGGACTTTATATAATCCAATATCTGCTTTTGTTTTGCGGATAATTTGTTCATGGACTCACTCCTTCAAAATTTCGGTAGTACTTTATGCCTTTTTTTCTTAAAATTTCTGCATAAAAAGAGATGCAGAAAATAAGAATGTTTTTTTTACAGAATTATGTAGAAAACGGTTTGTTTTCTGTATGGACTTTCCCGCAAATTATACCATAAAAACAAGGTGAAATCAAACCTATGTTCGTAAAAGAATTGAAAAGATATTGACAAAGAATATATGTTCGTATATTATAACGGTATGGATAAGAAAATATGTTCGCAAAAGAAGGTGGGAAAGATGAAAAAATATGGAAAAAGAAAGATAAAAAGAAACTGCCAAAAAACAAAATACATCTATTTGTTCGCTGTCATTATTCTATGGGCAGCAGGCATAGGAACTATGGTATGGGCCGGTCAGGGGGAAAAAACGATATACTATGAATCCGTGCAGATTGCAAGTGGCGACACTCTTTGGGGCATTGCACAGATGTATAAGGAAGAAAACGAAAATACCGAACATATGGTACGGAAAATTAAAGAATTAAATGGTATGTTTACAGATGATATTTGTTCTGGAGAGCGGATTTTAGTGCCTGTGGTGAAAAAACAGGCAGTGGAAGAAGCAAAACAATAAAAAATAATCCAATTCTTACAAAATTTGAAAGCATATCATAATGTTCTATACATTTGTTTTTTCCTATGATAAAATAGAATAAAAAAAGCACAAAATGTTAAGATAAGCAGATAAGGAGGGAAAGGTAATGCTTCCTTGGATTATTGTATTGGGTATTTTGGGACTGCTTTTGGTTTTTGCGGAAATGCTTATCCCCGGTTTTGGTGTATTTGGAGTAATTGGAAGTCTGGTGTTGTTGGGTACTTCTGTGCTTTCCTATATGACTTATGGGGAAATGGCATTGATTTTGACCGTGATTATTTTGGTGGCAGCATTTGTCCTGCTCATTGTCATCACAAGAAAAAGCGGGCTTTATGAGAAATTTATACTCCATGACAAGCAAGAGGAACAGGACTTTGACGAAAGTACTTTGGAAGGACTTTGTGGTGCGGAAGGCGTGACACTGACGGTACTGCGTCCTTTCGGAATAGCGGAATTTGCAGGAAAAAGAGTTGATGTTTGCTCTAAGGGGGAATTTATCAATAAGGGAGAAAGAGTTCGTGTGATTGAAGTAAAAGGAAAAACGGTAATGGTGATCGTATGTGAAATGAACAGATAAAGAGAGGAGTATGAGACACATATGTTTAATGCAATCAGTTTTGTAATTCCCATTGCAGTTATTGTGGTTCTTGTTGTTATCTTTTTGAGTTTTGTCCCGCTGGGACTTTGGATTTCGGCTGTATCCGCAGGGGTAAGGGTTAGCATTTTCTCTCTGGTTGGGATGCGTCTGAGAAGAGTACGGGCAGATAAAATTATTCGGCCCTTGATTAAAGCACAGAAAGCTGGCATGAATGTCAATGCCAATCAGCTTGAATCCCATTTACTTTCCGGAGGGCGTGTGGATAATGTGGTTGATGCCCTTATTGCAGCCCACAGAGCAAATCTGGATTTGTCTTTTGAACGGGCAGCTGCTATTGACCTTGCAGGACGAAACGTGTTTGAGGCGGTTCGCATGAGTGTAACACCGAAAATCATTGAGACGCCATGGATTTCTGCTGTGGCTATTGATGGCATTGAAGTAAAGGTTATTGCAAAAGTAACTGTGCGTGCAAATTTGGGAAGGCTGGTAGGTGGTGCAGGTGAAGAAACCATTATTGCCAGAGTCGGTGAAGGGATTGTTACTACAGTCGGCTCTTCTCAGAGCCATAAAAGCGTTTTGGAAAATCCTGATTTGATTTCCAGAACGGTGCTTTCCAAAGGGTTGGACAGTGGTACAGCATTTGAAATTCTTTCTATTGATATTGCCGATGTGGACATTGGCAGAAATATAGGTGCACATTTGCAGATTCAACAAGCTGAGGCAGACAAACAGATTGCACAGGCAAAGGCGGAAGAACGCCGTGCAACGGCTATTGCAAAAGAACAGGAAATGAGAGCGGAAGTAGAACACATGAAAGCGAAAGTTGTGGAAGCAGAAGCAGAAGTGCCTATGGCTATGGCAGATGCTTTGAGAAGTGGGCATCTGGGGGTTTTGGATTATTACCATATGCAGAATGTACAGGCAGATACGCAAATGAAACAAAATTTCGGCACGACTGACCTCAACAATATATTCCACAAGGACGATAACGCAAAAAAATAAAAATATGACAAGAAGGCTGTATTCTTTTTTTGATAGATCAATACAGCCTTTTTTTACAAGGAAAGAAGGAATTGTTTTGCAGAATGGGCTAGAAAAAGAAATGAAAGCCTTGGAACGAAAAGAAAAAAAGCGTTTCATCAAGGCAGAAAAGAAAAAAACAGGGAAAATCCATGAATGGACAGGAAATATAGAAAAGAAAATACCAGACAAGCTGTACGAAACTTTGCATACTGCATTTTATAAAGCCTTTTATCTGGTTTTTGAAAAAGGAACAGGTATTGTGGAAAAAACATTTTCTAAAGAAGATAGGGAATTGGAGTTTTCTGTCAATGATTTTCGCCTGACAAAAAGCCCTACAAGGAAATCTCTACGGAAAATGGAACGGAGTGTCCAAAAGGGGAATTTGCGCAACATTTGTATGACAACAGCGGAAGGCGTTGGTCTAGGCGTTTTGGGTGTAGGACTGCCGGATATTCCGTTATTTCTTGGGGTAATCATGAAGGGGATTTATGAAATTGCATTGGGATACGGCTTTTCTTATGAAACACAAGAAGAACGTATATTTCTTTTACGGATTATCTGCGGCGCATTGGCAGAAAAGGCGGAAGTACAGGCAGCAGATGAACGGGTAGAAACGTGGATTTCCCTTATCGGAAAAGAGCCTGTCTATGATTTCGATGGAGAGATACGGCAGGCGGCAGATGCCCTCTCACGCACCATGTTGTTTGCAAAATTTGTGCAAGGACTGCCTGTTGCAGGCATTTTGGGTGGTGCAGTCAATCCTTTTATCTACAATAGAATTATGACGTATGCAGCCTTGAAATATAAAAAAAGATATTTGTTGCAAAAAAAGAATGACTAAAGAACGACGTTTTGAAAGAAAAGGTATAAGATTTTTTAGATGTGTCATACTAGCAGTACAGGAGCGCACCTGTCAATATAAATGCAAATATCTTTTTTTTCAGGAGGTTACGGACATGGAAAAAGCAAAAAGTAGTGAAAAGAAAGCGGAAAAAGGACTGAGCAGAGCGGAATTTGCACAGGAATACAGCTTGGACACAGGAAAACAGGCAGAAAAACAGAGTAAAAAACAGGAAAAAAGCCAGAAATCAAAATAACTGATTCTGAGCAATCAGAATAAGCATTAACAAAGAATAACCTGACCAAATCTTTTTATGAGGTTCTGTCGGGTTATTTTTTTATGGGTTTTACTTAGGTGCTAGACAGGATTGTATAATCAGTATCCTGTATGGCAGTTATAGGCTTTTTAGGGAAATAGCAAAGGAACTAAAGAAATGCCTTAAGGAAAAGACTGAGAAAACGGGATTTTCCGGGGAAAATGAAAAAGTTTGAAAAAAATTGAAAAAAGGGGTTGACAGGAAGGGGGATAACTGATAGAATAGTCAAGCACTCT
>JAHHTX010000076.1 GCA_020024255.1 Anaerotignum sp. | reverse complement strand
ATTTATATCATGATATAATTTAATTTTATCATAAAATATCGCTATAATCAAGTTATCCATATTGGAGAGATAAGTTAGCCTTTTTCATTCCTACAAGTGCAAAAACGGGAAAGGTGGTCATGGAAATGTCTTGGGCTGTTTTAATTTCAGAAATGAAATACGAATTACTTTTCCTTCCACGGATAATTTTTGCCTGTATTTGCGGAGGGCTTATTGGCTATGAACGAAGCCGTAGAAGAAAAGAAGCGGGAATACGCACACATATCATTGTTTCCCTTGGTGCAGCAATGATGATGATTATATCCAAATATGGCTTTTTTGATGTGGTTATCCACCATAATATATCCGTTGATGCCACTCGTATTGCCTCCAATGTCATCACAGGCATTTCCTTTTTGGGTGCAGGTGTAATTTTTGTCCGCAGCGTTTCCGTCCGTGGATTAACTACTGCTGCTGGTATCTGGGCAACAGCAGGTGTAGGACTTTCTCTTGGTGCAGGTATGTATGTAATCGGATGCAGTACAACGGTCTTGATTCTCATCATTCAAATTGTTTTTCATGATTATCTAAAAAAACTGGATGGACCTGTCTATGAAATCATCAGCATCACCTATTGCAATATGCCAAATGGTATAGATTTTATGAAGCAGGAACTGACAGCCCATCATATTGTGATACACCATGTCAAAATGGAAAAAAATGAGGATAACAGCGTTACCTTAACATTACAAATCAGCAGAAACAGTAATATTGACTGTTCTGACCTTGCAGTTATTTTTGCCCAAAATCCACTAATCAAAAATTTCACTATCTAAGCTTTCCATCATAAAAAAGCAGCCTGAGATTACAGGCTGCTTTTTTATCTATAGTCGATGATGATTTTCTTGCAGGAATGGCAATGATATGCTTTCCGATTAGAACAAAACATAGAACTGGATTCACTCCGCAAACAAATGGTATCTTTTCCTATGGGCAGAATACCTACATTTTTTTGCTGTTTGCTCCACAAAAGTGAATCTCTATATACTAGCCATCCCTCGTCCATTTCCTTCTGGCAATACGGACAAAGCATATGCGAATTCCCCCTTTTTCTTTCTTGTTATTTCGATTAACACCATAACTTAAAGATATTGACCGCCTGTTTCCAAAAAATTCCAACGAAAAAACTATACGCATCCAAACAGAGAAATACGACTGCCCTGTATCCCTTTTTGCACAACAATCTTTTTCTCAATACTGTCTTTCAACTCCGTTACATGAGAAATAATGCCAATTAAGCGATTTTCTGTAGAAAGCCTTTGCAGCACTGCCACTGCCTGTTCTCTGGATTGCTCATCTAAAGAACCAAAGCCTTCATCAATAAACATGGCATCAATCTGTACACCACCTGTTTTTTGCTGTATCATATCAGACAAGCCCAAAGCAAGACACAAAGACGCTTTAAAAGCCTCCCCTCCCGAAAGAGATTTGATACTTCGCTGTTTTCCTGTGAAATAATCCATAACAGCCAGAACAAGCCCTGATTGCACCCGTTTATCTGCAGATTCTTCCGCCCGCAGCAAAAGATACCTGCCATCTGTCATGTCCTGAAAGCGAAGGTTTGCCGCTTCAATAATCTGTTCAAAATAAACGCCTTGTATGAACTGCTCAAAGGAAATCCTGTCCATACCGCTGATATCGCCGGAAACCGTATCAGAAAGTTCCTTAATGGGATAATAGCTTTCCTTTTCTTTCTCATAAACTTTCCATTCCTGCTTTCCCCGTGAAAGTGCATCTCGCCGCATGGCATACAATGTCCGCTTCTCTTCATATTTTGCCTGTTCACATTCTTTTTTCTCTTGCAGTGCTGCAATTTCTTCTGCCAGCATATCCAAATTTGTCTGCAAAAGCTGTTGGTTCTCTTTTCCCAAGTCCGAAAGTCGTGTTTTGACACTAGATAAGGCAAGAAAATATGCTCTGTTTTTTTCTTCCTTTTCCTCCAGTTCTTCTCTTTTTGGCAAAAGCATGGTATAGGTTTCTACATCAGGGAAACCATATGCCAAAAGCTGATGCTGAAAAGCCTTTTCTGCCTGTTCTGCCTGCATTTCCCGTTCTTTTTTCTGTTCTGCCTTCTCTCGCAAAACGGCTTCTTTTCGTTCATGGTTTGTCTGCATTTTTCTGTAAGATTCTTCTGTTTTTTCCATATCCGCAGATTCTTTTTCTATTTCTTCTTGGATAAGGCGAAGTTCCTCTTCTGCTTCTTCGTACGACTGTGTACCGATTTGCTCCTCTAAGGCAGTTCGTTTGCCTTCCAAACGGCTGTAAGTCTGCTCCTGCCTTTGCAAATCCTCTGCAACGCTTTTCAACTGGTTCTTCTGCTGCTCCAAAATTTTTTCTCTCTGCTTTCCTGTTTCCACAATATTCTGCAATTTCTTTTTTTCTTGTTCCAAATCCTGCCCTTTTTCTTTGCACAAGGTTCTTTCTCTGTTATTGTACTCCGTTTCTGCTCGCAATGCTTCCAACGAAGAAACCGCAAGAGTTTTTCTTTGCTCCTGTAACGTATTTTGCAAAAGGGAAAGCCGTTCCTTTGTACCTACTCCCTCTACCCGCAAAGTTTCCAATTTTCTTTTTTCTCTGTCTGCAAATTCTTGCTGCTGCTTCCACTCTTCTTGTGTCGGTGCATGAAAAGAAGGGACAGCTTTATGAGGATGTACCGTTGAACCACAAACAGGACAAGGCGCATTTTCTTCTAGGGTTTCTGCCAAAAATCCTGCCTGTTCCCGCAAAAAAAGACGTTCTGCTTCCAAAGCTGACAGAGATGCTTTTTTCCATGCAGTTTCCTGTACTCTGTAGGCTTTTCGCTTTTCTTCTAATTCTTGTTGCAAAAGCTGCCTTTCTTTATCATTTGCCGCTGTATCCAAGAGTATCTTATGACGTTCTGCCAAAGCATTTTCTTGCTGTGTACACAAAAGTATTGCTTTTTCTGTTTCTGCCAATTCTTCCGCAGCTTGTTTTCCTTTTTGACAAATTTTTTCGGATTCTGCCATTGCCGTTTCCAAGCCTGCCTTTTCTTCGGAAAGACGTTCTGTTTCTTTTTGGCAATCCGCTATGACAGATAAAATGTCTGATTTTTTCTTTATCTGCTCCAAATTTTCTCTTTTTGCATTACAGCTGCTTTTTTTCTTCTCCAAGGCTGCTTTTCTTTTGGGAATTTCTCTCTGCTCTGCTTCTGCTTTTTCTAACAAAATAGCGTTTTCCTCTTGCTCCTTAAAAAGAGCTGCCTGTTCTGCCATAATCAGGGAAACTTCCTGTTTCGCATTTTTCCATGCCTGTTCCAAGGGAAAAACATAATCTAATGCCTTTCTCTGCTTCTCCAGAAGTATGCGAAGATTTTCCTGCTCTGTTTTTTGCTTTTCCAAAGCATCAAGAGTTTCCTCTGCTTCCTTTCTTTTCTTTCTTTGGGTCTGCTCTCCTTCCACCTGTGCCCGCAACGCAATTTTCCTTTGTATTTGTTTTTCCATTTCCAACACAACTGCTTTTGTTTCGGACAGTCTTTCCCCTTCTTCCTGCAGCCACAGTTCCCCTTCTTGAAAAGAATCTTCAACTGCACATAGGTCGTCTGCAAAACCACTTTGTTGCAAGCAGGCTGCCAAGCGTTTTTGACTATCTGTAAACGCAATCCGTTTTTCTTTTTCCAATTCTTTTAATCTCTTTTGAAAATCCGCATAACATTCCGTTTGAAACAGCCTGCGGAAAATCTGTCCTCTTGTATTGCTGTCTGCATAAAGCATCTTTAAAAATTCCCCTTGTGCAATCATGACAATCTGCTTAAACTGCTTGGCATCTATTCCCAAAAGCTCCTCGATGGCTGTTTTCGTTTTGCCATAGCCTGTCAAGACATGACCATCAGGATAATATAGTGCCGCATCAGCAGACTGTGTAGTAGTTCCGTCACTTCTCAGCTTAGGACGAACATAGGCTGGATTTCTGACAATACGATACAGTTCCTCTCCATGAAAAAAAGTAAAATCCACAAAGGTCTTTGTTTCCGGCAGCGCAAAATCGCTCCGCAGACTTTCCACTTCTCGGTTAGAGCCGCTGACTTCGCCAAAAAGGGCAAAACAGAGTGCATCAAAAATGCTGGTTTTTCCTGCTCCTGTATCCCCTGTAATGAGAAAAATTCCCTCCTTGCCAAAGCGATGAAAAGGAATTTCCACTGTTTTTGCATAAGGTCCAAAAGCAGATACAATCATATTGTATGGTTTCATGATTCTCCTTCCCCCATTTCCTGCCAAAGTGTTTTTACGGTTTTTTTCTGTGCATCGGAAAGAGATTTTCCCTGCCGTTCTTCATAAAACAGTTGAAACAATTCAAGAGGAGAGCGTTCTTCCTGCAAAGAAAGGGTCTTGCTATTTTGCCGCCTCTCCCTTTTTTCCATTTCCAGTGTCATGAGGTTCGGATAGTAGGTGCGCAGCTGACCCACTGGGTCATGGAGTGCATCTTGGTCTGTCAGAATCACACGCACATAGTCAGTGGAACCGCCTTCTTCTTTCGCCGCCTGCAAAATTGATGTAAACTCTCCCTTAATTTCACGCATACCATGAAGAGAAGGCAAAGGTAAAAAGGAGAGAGAAACATCTCCCTTTTCCCTGAGCTCCACAACCGTCACCCCTTTTTTTCTGCGAATTTCCGAAAAGGAATACGGCAACGGCGAGCCGCTGTAACGAATAAATTCTTTGCCAATTTTCTGTGGCTGGTGCAAATGCCCCAAAGCTGTATAATCAAAATTGAAAAAAAGACTGGCATCTACTGCATCAACACCACCCAATACTTTTGTTTCGGAGTCACTTTCTTCTGCTTTACCCCTCCATGTCACAAATTGGTGTGCCAACAGAACATTTCGTTTAGAAAAATCAATTTCCACCTGTTCCAATGCCCATTTGACGGTTTCTTCATAAGACAGGGGTTCTTCCTCTTCTCGAAAGGGCGTTGTCATAGCAGGTTTCAAAAAAGGCAGTAAATAGAAATGAATTTCTCCATAGTGGTCTTCTTTTTTTATGTGGTGTGGCTTTCCTGTAAACTCCCCTGCCACATAGATGGATTCTTCTTCCAAAAGGCGACTGGCAAAATGCAGTCTTTGTGCAGAATCATGGTTACCTGATATAAGAAACACAGCAATGCCTCTTTTCCGCCATGCGGTAAGAAATTCGTCCAAAAGCTGTACTGCCTCAATGGGTGGCACAGACTTATCGTAAATATCTCCTACCAACAATACACCGTCAGGCTTTTCTTTATCTGCCAATTCCAATATTTTTTCCAATACATACTTCTGGTCTTGCAGCATGGAAAATCCATACACCCGTTTGCCTAAGTGCAAATCACTAAGATGAAACAGCTTCATATCTCATGTTCCTTTCGTTCATATGGTGTAATGACCCATTTAATACAGCCATCTTGTTTCTTTTCAAAGACTTCATAACCTTTCATCACATCATTTAGGGGTGCTTTGTGGGTTATCAAACAAGAGGTATCTAGTTTCCCTGTGGCAACCAATTTCATGATTTCTTCTCCTGCATTAGCATCTACACCACCTGTCTTAAAAATCAGATTTTTGCCGTACATTTGATGAAGGGGAAGTATTTGTTCCTTTTCATATAATGCCACCAAAACTACAACTGCATTAGGTCTTGCTGCCTGCCATGCAAGAGTAAAGGTATCCTCACCCCCTGCCACTTCAAGAACGCAGTCCGCCCCCCTGCCTTCTGTCAGTTCATGGATTTTACTTACCACGTCTGTGTTTTGGGGATTCAGACAAATATCTGCCAAACCATTTTCCTTGGCTACCTGCAAGCGTTCCCCACTGGTGTCAACAGCAATAATATTTGCCGGACTATACAGACGGACGCTCATCATGGTGCAAAGTCCAGTAGGCCCTGCCCCAATAACAAGCACTGTATCCGCAGGACGAATTTCTCCAATAGATGCCGCCCAATAGCCTGTTGCGAGAATATCTCCGTTAAATAATGCCGCTTCATCGGAAACGCCCTCAGGAATTTTTGTCATGCCGTTATCCGCAAAAGGCACACGAACATACTCCGCCTGACAGCCATCTATGCGGCAACCCAATTCCCAGCCACCTTCTGTACAGTTATTGACAAAACCACGTTTGCAAAAGTAGCAATCACCGCAGAAGGTTTCCACATTGACAGAAACACGGTCACCTATCCGAACCTTCTTTACTGCGCTGCCTATTTCTACAACTTCTCCCACAAATTCATGTCCCAAAACGATATTTTCCTTGGCACGAAGTACTGTATTGTGCTTAATATGCAGATCACTGGAACAAATGGTGGAGAGTGTCACACGAACAATGGCATCGGTATCCTGCTGCAATACAGGAATAGGTCTGTCTGTCAATATTACTTGCCCCTGTCCTTGATATACCACTGCTTTCATTGTATTTTCCATCTGTCATTCTTCCCTTCAAAAGTTCTTTAAAACCATATCGATTTTGCCCATTGCCTCCTCCAAAATTTCCGAAACCGGACGGATTCCCGCATCTAATCCCTCCGCCGAAACACATTCATATGCAGAAATCCCGAAAAAGCGACTCATGGCTTCCATATACCGAGAACCCATTTCCATAGGGTTATGTTCGTAAAAACCGCCACGGCTTGTGAGATACACCATTTGGTCTGCTTTACAAATGCCCACACTGCCCCCTTCTCCCATAATAAAAGTAATCCCTTCTACACAAAGGTTCTCCATATAGACTTTCAAAAGAGCAGGAAAACTCAAATCCCAGAAAGGTGCTGCAATAACAATTTTGTCTGCTTTTGCAAATTCTTTTGCATAGCGGAAACGAGGATGATTAAGCTGTTTTTCCGCCAAAAGACGTTCTCTTTGCGCAAAAAAGCCTTCTGTAAAATAAGAAAGGGGCTCATCCATCAGACAAAGGGTTTCCACATCATATCCCTCCTTTTTCGCCAGCTCTGCCAAAAAATAATCTGCCAGTTTTTTGGTACGAGAATCCGCTCTTCGAATACAGCAGTCTACAAATAACACTTTTTTCATGTTCCTGTCCTCCTTCTGTTTGTCATATATTGATAAAGGAAATTCATTTATCCCTATGTACATTCTAAAGCTTACAATCGTTTTTTCTTGACACTTGCCGTACAAAAATTAAATCTCTGCCACTAGGGAAAGCACATAAATTTTAGGAGTTACGATTTCTTGCTGTTTTCCTATTTTCTATTTTTATTCTATCATAATCCTTTTGCCTATTCAAAGCATTCTCCACACAAAAGATGCGCTTCTTATGAATATAAAAAAGAAGCCGCATTTTTCAGAAATACGGCTTCTTCTATTTTTCATTTTATAAAGGCATTATTCATGAAATTTTTCATCTAAATTAAATTTATGCACCAAGTCCTTCATTATAGTTGCCTGTGCGGATAATTCTTCACTGGATGCAGCACTTTCCTGTGCTGTTGCAGAGTTTGTCTGTACCACTGCCGAAATCTCTCCAATGCCATTGGACACCTGTGTTAAACTTTCCGCCTGTTGTTGATATCTTACGGAAATTTCATCAATGGATTTTACAACACCCCTTGTTTTTGCAGAAACATTTTCAATGGATTTTGCTGTTGTATTGGCAATAACTGAACCCTTTTCTACTGCTGTAATAGAATTTTGAATGAGAACTGTTGTATTCTTTGCAGCCTCTCCACTCTTCACAGCCAGATTTCTGACTTCATCTGCCACAACGGCAAAGCCTTTGCCTGCAGTACCTGCTCTTGCCGCCTCTACCGCTGCATTCAGTGCAAGGATATTGGTCTGGAACGCAATGTCTTCAATAGTCTTAATAATTTTTTCAATTTCATTGGACTGATATGTGATTTCACTCATAGCTGCAAGCATATCCTTCATATGCTTGTTACTTTCTTCCAATTCACGCTCAATATTATCCAATTCATTGCTGGCATGAGAAGCATTGTCAGAATCATTCTGTGCATGACTTGACAATTCATGTATAGTTGCAGCCAATTCTTCCACGGTGCTTGCCTGTTCCGTTGCACCCTGTGCCAAAGACTGTGCAGCCAATGAACCTTGACCCGCACCACTTGTCACACGGTCCGCAGAATCCAAAATCTGGAATAAGGTATTGGAGAGGGCACTCTGCACTTCTGTCAATGCAATTTTCAGCTTTTTGAATTCCCCTACATAATTTTGTTTCATTTCAAAAACCAATTCACCATCGCCAAGTCCATGGAGAATATCCACTATTTCATTGATATATAATATATATGTTTTCAGTCTATCTACAATATGGGAAATACTCTCCGTTAAGCCCCCTATTTCATCTGTGGTCACTGTAGGCATCTCTATGCCAAGATTGCCATTTGCCAATTTCTCTGCCACAATATGCAGCTTCTTAATTGGACGAACAATGGCATTGGAACGTAAAATGACAATTATAATCAAGAGTACTGCACAGAGAATGAATCCGCCTATAACCATATTCGTTGTACTTCTTGCTTCATGATTGAATTCCTCCTGTGGTAAACAACCAAGAATTGTCCAGCCAAACTCCTCCAATGATTGGATACTGCCTTCAAATGCACTTTCGTTATATTGATATGAAATTTCTTCCAGATTGCTTCCCTCATTGATCGCCTGTTTTAAATTATCTGTATAAGGAACTTCATCACAATTCAAAAGTAAAACTGAAGAATCAGGATGATAAATAATATTCTTATCTGTATCATAAACCGTAATATACCCTGTTTCCCCAATCGTCAATTGCTGCAGCTGCTCGATCAGACTATCGATAAGTATATCCACACCGATACAGCCTTTCATTTCAGAAGAACTGCCATTTTTTAAAACAGGAATTGCCACTGTCACAACCATTTTACCTGTGCCTGCATCTTCATATACTCCGCTGATAACAGGATTTCCGGGATTTTGTTCCAGAAGTTTATACCAGTTACGTTCCTTTATATTGTATGACGCATCTGACATGCTGCCATTTGACTGCATAACCTGACTGTTTTTGACTCCTGCAACCCAGAGTGCCATCACGGAAGAGTCCATTTCTGTCTGCACTTTTTTCATGTCCCGCATCACAGAAGAAAAGTGTTCTGATTCCTGAAAACGGAAATTGGCATCAGATTCCTCAACTTGATTTAATATTTGCTGTATAGAATCAAATTGTCTAAGGATCTTTGCACTGCTAATTGTATTATTAAAATATGTATCTACTGTTTCTGATGCAACAGTGGTTTGTTTTGCAATCGTTTCTTCTTTTAGATGAGAAACAACTGACTGAATACGTTGATCAATAAAGCAAGCCAAAATAATCAGCACAAGAACCAATGGTATGATAATACCGAGAAGCAGTTTCGATTTTATCCCCAAATGAAACTCTTTTTTTATGGTTCCTTCTTTTTTCTTTCCCTCTTCTTTCCCTTTCATTTTAATTTCCCCCCTACATAAACGTTTTACATTTTATGACAGAAATTATCCTCCGTCATACATATGTTTTCCATACATTATACATTCTAACAT
>JAHHTX010000075.1 GCA_020024255.1 Anaerotignum sp. | reverse complement strand
CCCTTCGTTTCCCAAACCCTTCCGCATTTTTGAAAAAGGGTAGAAACTACTTTTTTTATATAAGGATATAGATATTGTTTCCCTTATTTACGGTGCAAATGACTGAAAAATGGGGAAATAAAAGCGTAAAAAGAAAGGCAGTGGGAAAGTGTCCTACTGCCTTTTTGTCTGATGTAACATCAAGCCTTTTTCTTTTTTATCATGTTCATTTTATTTGCCACTTCCAGTATTACGGCATCTGTGACCTGCGACTTATATTCCGGTGCGACTTTCTTTTTATATTCTGCAAATTCATCTACCAGAGCCAGAAGGTGGTCTTGTATTTCTTTTTGGTCTTCAGGAAGTTTTTTCCAATTTGTTTTTTTATTGATCATGCTCTGCTTTACAACTTTTGAAAAAACAGTGCGGAAAATCATGTCATTCATGTGTTACCCTCCATTGATTATTTTATACCATATTTTGGAGAAATTATATCATATATTTTTTCTATGTTCAACTGTGGAGGGAAATAAAGCCTAGTAGTCTGTTTCCCGCAATCGCTCCACGATGGTCTGTTTTGACACACAGTGGTAAACCAAAAGGGGAACGATGCACCCAAGGAGAGCGAAAATCGGCATAATCACAAGGAGAGGCAAGAAGGTGGGGCGGTAAGTGAAGAACCAGAAGATAGTGGAAAGCACTGATGCCGCCATAGGCCCTGCTGCGAGGAAAAGAAGAAATGCCAAAAGAACTGCACCTAGGCTGTAAAGTATCCCTTCGTAGATTAGCATTTTTTTAAGCTGTCTGCCTGTCATGCCTATGGATTGCAGCATGGCAAATTCCCTTTTTCTGGTGAGAATCCCTGTCAATATGGCATTAACAAAATTTAGAATGCCAATCAAGCCAACAATAAAGGAAAGCAGGCTGCCTAAAATTTGGAACATGGAGCGAAATTTATTAAATTCTGCTTGGTAAGTGGTTTTGCTTTCATAATCATCATCAGGATTGATGTTATTTGTATAATCCTTGAGAAAGGCTTCCATGCTGCCGTTTGCTTCTTTTGTGGTGTTAAACGCATAGAGCATGGTATTTGCAGTTCCGTGTAATTCTTTGAATGTGTCTGCGTTCATTACAAATTCATCATTGCCATAATAGCGATAACTGAAGGACTGGGGTACATCAACAAGTGCTGTTACCGTGAAATCTATATCTTTGTATACTGTAGGACGTTGGGGCAGCTTTTCTGCTTCGATTTTTTGGGAATCGGTGCAGGTAACTCCTGTTTTTGGGTCATAATATTCCCATTCTTCCACAAAGCGAAGGGTGATGGTATCGCCTAACTTTGCCCAGTGGGAATCCAAAGAAATATTTCCGTAATCATCTTTTTTATAAACTGCGGCAATTTCATGGCTGCCAGGTTCATACAGACCGGACAAATCGCCTTCGTATACGTCGAGGTGGTCTAAAGCGAAATCTTCCATGCCATAGGTCTGCGCCTCTCCCACCATCAGCCCTTCCGCAGTTCGTGGGGCATTTTTGACGAATTCATCGATTTCTTCAGTACTGTAGAAACGCCCGTTCTGTTTGCGATACCAATCCTCTGTAATAAAATCCTGCACAACAAGAGCTTCTCGATAGACACGTCCGCTATCTACAATGCCACCTTGTTGTTCTATGGCAGAAATAATTTCGGAATCCATCGATTGTCCGTATAAAGACCAGTTGTTTTGAAAATATTCTGCGTCGGAAACTACAAAATCGCAGGTGGAGAATTTTTCTAAATATTTATCCATATCAAAGCCATTTGTAAACATAGTGGTGGCTTGGAGCAGTACCACAGCCAATGTTAAAGATAGGATTGTGACGAAAGTTCTACCTTTGTTTCGTCCTAAGTTTGCCTTTGCCATATGGAATAGGGAAAAGCTGTTACTGTATTTTGCTTTGCTCTGTTTGTTCTTTTTGTTATGTTTCTCTTTTTTTTCGCCTTCCATATATCGTACAGCCTCAATGGGTGAAATCTTTGCGGCTGTTCTCCCCGGTTTTGCACAGGAAAGCAATACCGTGAATATGGCAAAGAGGGCAGCACCAATAAATATCAGTGGACTTGCGGAAACAGTATCCACCATAATACCATTCAGACGGCTGAAAATGAGGGGGCAGAGTTTTGCACCAATAAACCAACCGAAAATACAGCCAAGAGGAATCCCGATTATGCAAAGCAGCAATGCCTGATACCGCAGAATGGCTTTGATTTGTTTTCCGGTTGTACCAATGGTTTTTAATAGCCCATAATAGCGAATGTCATGCACAACGGAAATTTGAAAAATATTATAAATGATTAGATATCCTGTAAATATTATGAGAGCCAACAGAGTGAAAACAAAAATAATGGTCATGGCATCTGCTTTTTCTGCGAATTGTGCATTGCTGTATCCCCAATTTACACCAATATTTATGTAGTTGTCGCCGGGTTCTTCGCATTGGTAGCCATGGCTTTTCAGTATGGTATTCAGATTTTTTTCAATATGTCTGTCGTTTTGAAACATAACATCCATATTCCAAGAGCCAATCAATTTATCTTTCGTAGGCAATGTAATATTTTCTTCTTTCAGAATGTCATTTACCCGTTTTTCCGGAATCAGAATATGATTGGCAACAACGACAGGGTCCTTTTCCCACCAACCGCAAAGCGTGAAAGTTTGTTCTGTTACCTGCTGGTCATTCAATGCAATGGGTATGGTAAACTTTGCTCCGATTTTCGGCTCTACACCCAAAAGACGCAGAACTTCCAAATCTGTAGCCGCTTCTTGTGTACCTTCTTTGGGTAGTCTGCCTTCTATGGGGTCAAGCCACATCCAATGGGCTGTGTTGGCATTTGCCCAACCGACTTCTACATGGTTTTTGCGGAAAGCACTGCCGGTTCCCATACCAATAACACGACGAACTCCCCATTCTTTGATGAGCGGGTCATGTTGTAGTTCTTGAAATTGTTCTTGTGTTAGATATTTGAATCCGCCATGGGCATAACCGCCTGCTTGGCGAAAATTAGATTGCTGAAAGCCTTCGTTTAAGGAAAGCCCCACCGTAAAAAGTGAGGTAAACAAAATTGTAGTCAGTGCGATTGCCAATATGGCAATGCAGTTACGAGATTTGGATGACCGAAAACTCTTGGTTGCAAGACTGCGAATGCAGGTTTTATTTGAAACACGCAGCATATGCTCACCCCCTTATGGCAATTTTGCCATCTTCAATGCGAATGATACGATCAGCCATCTGTGCAATTTCCTCATTATGGGTAATCATGACAATGGTCTGAGAAAACCGTTCACTAGTTACTTTCATGAGGCTCAATACATCCTGACTGGTTTTGCTGTCCAGATTACCCGTAGGTTCATCTGCAAGAATAATGGCAGGTTTTGCCGCAAGGGCACGAGCAATGGCAACCCTTTGCTGCTGTCCGCCGGAAAGCTGATTTGGCAGACTATTCAGTTTTTTTTCAAGGCCAAGGGTGCAGATAATTTCCTGCAAATAAGTTTCGTCTATCTGCTTGCCGTCCAGACGGATAGGCAGCGTGATATTTTCCATAACGGTCAAAACGGGAACGAGGTTGTAATTTTGGAATACAAAGCCAATTTTGCGGCGACGGAAAATAGTTAGCTCTTCTTTTTTTAACTTGGAAAGCTCCTGCCCATCAACGATAACAGTACCCTTTGTAGGGAGGTCTAATCCGCCAAGCATATGCAGGAGAGTGGATTTTCCGGAGCCTGAGGTGCCTACAATGGCAACAAATTCCCCCTTTTCAATAGATAAATCCACACCATCTAAAGCATGAACGGCATATTCCCCTGTGCCGTATACCTTTTTTAAATCTTTTGCTTCTAAAATACGCATTGTCTTTCCTCCTTTTCTTTCAGCAGTATGCCACAAATGTAAACCTTTTTTGTTGTATTATGCGATACTGCCTGAAAAATGTATTTCGGGATTTTCCCTGTATACAGATGATAGCAGAATATTCTTTCTGGAATCTTTCGGGAAATACATCTATTCTAACAGTTTTGAAAGAATTGGGATTCAAGACGGAAGAAAAAGAGAAAAAACAGAGCCTTTTCCGACTTCGGAAGTTATTTTGATATAGCCTCCTTCTTTTTTCAAAATTTCTCTGGCAAGATACAGACCAATACCTACACCGTCCTGCTTTGCGTTTTTTTCAGAGCGGTAGAAGCGAGAGAAAATTTTTGCTTGTTCTTCTTCCATAATACCTGTTCCGGTATCTGCAACGTCAATTCGAATAAACATTTCATAGGGAACGACAGAAAGTGTAATGCTGCCTTTTTCCGTATATTTGATTGCATTGTCAACTACGTTGCAGAGAGCTTCGCTTGTCCATTTGGCATCAAAACAGGCGGATACACTTGTCTGTTCCAAAGAAAGAGATAATCCTTTTTCTGCGGCTTTG
Organism: Anaerotignum sp.; assembly: GCA_020024255.1. GTDB lineage: Bacteria > Bacillota > Clostridia > Lachnospirales > Anaerotignaceae > Anaerotignum. The sequence continues at coordinate 5,200 of JAHHTX010000075.1, read as the reverse complement.
GAGGCGAATTGCTGTCTGACCTGCTCCAACATCGGGGAAAGAGGGGATTTTTTGGGGGAAAGCGTAATCATACCATTTTCTAGTCTGGACATTTTTAGCAGGGTGTCTATGAGAAAATGGAGTTTTTCTGCCTGCAAGTGCAGGGTATCTGCATATGCTGCTGCTTCTGGAGAAAGAGGTTCTTCCTGCAAAAGCTCTGCATAAAGGAGAAGATTGGCAAGAGGTGTTTTCGTCTGATGGGCAATGTCCCCAACCAATGCTTTGATGCGGTCTTTTTCAGCAGCAATATTTTGCGTAGAGAGGGCAGAAGACGAAAAATAATGGGAAAATTTCGTTTCTAAGGCAGAAAGCCGGCTTTCGTCAAAGGTGGACTCATGGAAATTGCCATTCATCGCCGATGTTAGCATGTTATCCAATGTATCCATGATTTTTTTGGTTTTCTTATGGCTATGCAATACCAAAGTTATGGCTGCAAGCAAGCAGATTGCGCCAAATATAATACCGAAGTTATTCATGATGCACCACCCAAGCATATCCAATACCATATACGGTCTTAATATGATTTTTTGCACCCAATTTATCTCGCAGACGTTTAACTGTTACAGATAAAGCGTTTTCATCTACATAGTCTGCATCGTCTGTCCAAATACGGTCAATGAGAACTGTCCGTTTCATGGTTTGCCCACAGTTTTCCACCAACAGCCGCAGGAGTTTCTGTTCTGTTTTGCTTAATTCCACTTGCACACCGTGAACAGAAAAACGGAGCGCAGAGAAATCAAAAAGATAACCGTCTTTTTTGAAAATATAGCCGTCTTTTTCAGATTTTCTTTTTCTCAGCTGCATATTGACTCTGGCACGAAGGATTGCCAGAGAAAAAGGTTTCGTAATGTAATCATCTGCGCCTTGCTCCAAGCCGTTTACCACATCTTCGTCTGTGTCGTTGACAGTGAGAAGAATGACCGGCAGAAGGGGAGTGTTTGCTTTGATTTCTTTTAACAGTGTCAGTCCGTTTCCGTCCGGTAAATTTAAATCAAGCAGAACGAGATTTGGCAATATGCAGGCAATCTGTTCTTTGGCACTTTGCAGAGAAAAACAGGAAACGATTTGCCTGTCATCCTGTTTTAAGGCTTGACATAAACCTTGATTTAATCCTTTGTCGTCTTCTACAATTAAAATTTGTTCCATTTGGGTTTCCCTTGCTTTCCTTAGTGATTTTTGTATAGCAATCATAGCACGAGGAATTGAAAAAATCCATAGGCGAAATTTCCTAGGGTTGGATTTCGACGTATTGATTGGGTACTTGCCCGCTGAATACCATATCCATCAACATGACTTTGCGGGTAACGGGGAATGAATTATTGTAAAAGGGACTGATAATGCGGACTTCTGTGGAAATATCAATCCAGATGCGAAAGTGCATTTGGTTTATGCCGGCAGAGTCTAAATCCGTTTCGTAGTCCACATTTACAATGTCGATGGGCATAAGAGAAAAATGTATATTTGGTCCGGTATTTGCAAGTATGCTCAGACCTGTAATGCTGCCAATGGGAACGGCAATTTTTTCTTTTTCCAATAATTTTAAATCTTGTGTCAGCATATTGGAAAGCTGCGTGCAATATTGGTTGATGAGAGGGGTGTTGGCAGAGAAAATACCGTTTTCATTCTGCATAATAAAGTCAGAGGCGCTGACATCCATCTGATCTAATACTTTGTTTAAGGAATGATTGGTAATTTCATTGGCAGATGCCTTTAACTGGGCATGAGAAATTTTTCCCGCTATTTCCGCCAATCGATTGTCTAAGGCATAAAACAATACTGATGATATACAAAATACAGTAAAAAACAGAAAGAAAGATACAAAGAAATTTTTTCTGTGATGTTTTCTTTTCGGTTTCACGGATCATCACCTCTTTCACAATGTATGCAGAGAAATCCACTTTTTGCTGTAAATAGAGGAAAAACTGGGTATAATTCACCACAAAACAATATATATTTCATAAAAATCATAAGAATTTTAATAGATTTCCGTGTATTTATACTTTATCTATGCAGGTAAATCTGGTATAATCGTAAAATAAAGGAGGGTTTTAGTATGAGTAATTCTCGACAGGGACGACGTGATTCTGCTCCAGTTCGGCATAGTGCTTATGATGAATATGAAGAAGATGCAGTTCGACATGGCGCAAGACCACGTTCCACTAAAAATAATGAAAAAAAACACAAGAATAAGAAATCTCGCAGAAGAATTTCCCGCATTTTTCTGATTGTGTTTATTTTAATTATTTTTGCCATTGGGGGTGCTGGTCTTGGCGCTCTAATCGGTATATTAAGAAGTACAGAAATGCTCAATGTTTCTGATGTTATGCCACAAGCATATACCTCTATTATTTATGATGATAAGGGAAATGAAGTGGACAAGCTGCATCGGGAAGAAAACCGAGAATATGTTTCCATTGAGGACATACCACTACATATGCAACAGGCAGTTATTGCCATTGAGGACGAACGTTTTTATAAACATGGTGGTATTGACATGCGTGGCATTTTGCGTGCCATAGTAGAAAATATCAAAAAAGGAAGCTTTTCACAAGGAGCAAGTACCATTACACAACAGCTCATTAAAAATGAAGTGCTTAACAAAGAGAAAAGTATTTCCAGAAAGGTAAAAGAACAGTATCTTGCACTGAATCTGGAAGATACTTTGGAAGAACAGCTTGGCTCAAAGGAGAAAGCAAAAAAATACATTTTGGAATTGTATCTGAATACGATTGCTTTGAGCCATGGTTTGAATGGGGTAGAGGCAGCTGCACAGTATTATTTTGGAAAACATGCTTCAGAACTTACCATTGCAGAATCTGCTTGTATTGCATCTATTACAAACAGTCCCAACGAGTATGCACCGGATTCCCAACCGGAAAACAACAAGAAACGGCAGACTTTGGTACTGAATAAAATGCTGGAATTGGAATTTATTACAAAACGTCAGTATGATGAGGCTATGGCAGAGGATATTTACAGTAATCTTGTCAGTACCAACAGGCAGGAAGAATCCAAAGCCGCCAACCACAACTATTTTGTGGAGGCTATGATTGACCAACTGGCGGAAGATTTGCAGTCTACACTGCATTATACGGAAAAACAGGCATACAACATGATTTATAGTGGTGGTTTGAAGATTCATACTACAATGGATACCAATGTACAACAAATATTGGATGAAACCTTTACAGATGACAGTATGTTTCCGCCTAGTGACGGCACATTAGATGTAACCTATTTGATTTCTGTTGTGGATAAGAATAATCCAGATGATGATACAAACCAATCTCACTATGAGCGTCGTGCAACAGTGACAAGTGAGACAGAAGTAGATGCTTTTGTTGAAAGTGTAAAAGCAGAACTTTTAGATGATACGCATGAAATGGTATTGGATAAGCTAACAGTAGCACGTTCTTTGCAGGCGGCAATGGTTGTTATGGATCAAAATAACGGCAGTGTAAAAGGTCTGGTAGGGGGACGAGGTGAAAAGCCCGGTGATTCCGTATTTAACCGTGCAACACAGGCATTTAGACAGCAAGGGTCTGCGATGAAACCTTTGGCATCTTATGCACCTGCCATTGATAAGGGGCTTTTAATGCCTGGTTCTATCATTGAAGACGAACCTGTTACCTATGGAAGTTGGTCACCAAAGAACTGGAATAATAAATTTATCGGGCCTACCACAGTGCGAGAAGGCATTAAAAATTCGATGAATATTCTTGCCATTAAAGCATTTATGGAAGTAGGGGCAGATGTTTCTTTCACCTATATGGAAAATATGGGGCTTGAAAACTTGGTTGAGGAAGATAAGGCTGCCACAACGGCTTTGGGTGGTTTGACAAAAGGGGTAACAGTTTTGGAAATGACAGATGCCTATGCAACCATTGCAAACGGTGGTACCCATTATGATCCTATTTATTATACAGTGGTTTATGACCATGAAGGAAAGGTTTTGCTCGATAACCGTAATAATCAAGGAGATCGTGCCTTGAAAGAAACAACTGCTTACCTTTTGACAGATATGATGAAAGATGTAGTCAGAAGTGGGACAGGTACGGCAGCAGCATTGAAAGGAATGACCGTTGCAGGGAAAACCGGTACAACCAATGATACAAAGGATTTGACTTTCTATGGATATACGCCTTATTATACGGCAGGTATCTGGATGGGGTATGATAATTCCAAAATCATGAATATTAAGGGCAGCCCACACCTGCAAATTTGGCGTAGTGTCATGAATCGGATTCATGAGGGCTTGGCGAATAAGGACTTTACAAGACCAAGTGGTATTGTTACATCTTCTGTCTGTGGTGTAACAGGAAAGCAGCCATCTTCTCTGTGTAGTCAGGATTACTATGGGCTTGGTAGTACCCATACAGACTTGGTTGCTTCTGGATTCAAAGGTGGCGATGGTGTTTGTACTGCCCACCAGCAGTTTAAGATATGTCAAGAAACTGGTATGTTGGCAGGTCCAAATTGTAAGGCGATGACAGTTGTGCTTGCAGTAGAAGGAGATAAAATTTTGAGTAAGCCAGCAACACTTCCTGATGGGAAACTGGATATCAATTTGAGTCAGACTTGTAACATAGACCATAAGGTTGAGGAGGAACCGGAGGAACCGGAAGAACAGACAGGCGACTCTACGGCAACAGATATAGAGCAGGGAACACATACAAATGGTGGCACAAATAGTGGCACAAGTCCAAATACAGGAACAAACACAGGAACAAATACAGGAGAAACACCTGCACCTCCACCGACTACAAATGAAACAACAGAAGAGCCTAATTTTGGTATACAATAAAAAATGGCTTTAGAGAAACAAGGCATCAAAGTTTTGATGCCTTGGGGGGGCGACTTTGTCGCCCCCCTTCGTCAAAGCCTCATTTCATTCAAGGCTTTGACGAGCAGACAGAAGAATAAAGCAGAAGTTCCAATGGCAAAAAGCCTTGAAACTTCTGCTTTTCCTCATGGGAAGTGAATTCCCATTGCGGATTCCATTTGGGAAACCCTTTGTTTCCCAAACCTTTCCGCATTTTCGAAAAAGGGTAGAAACTACTTTTTCTATAGGCTGAAGGCATCAAAGTTTTGATGCCTTGGGGGGCGGACTTTGTCGCCCCCCTTCGTCAAAGCCTCATTTCATTCAAGGCTTTGACGAGCA
>JAHHTX010000074.1 GCA_020024255.1 Anaerotignum sp. | reverse complement strand
GCTTTCCAATATGAAAACTTCATGATATGAGAAAAAATTTTTTATTTAAGCGCATAACAAATAAAGGCTCTCTATATTGTCTGGCAATACGAACCAAAAGTGACAATATGCTTTTTTCAGTATGGCATATTGTATGAAATTGCAGATAAGGGCAAGATGTTGTTAATTCATTATTTCTTTATGTTATTTTCCGTAATGTCAGCTGCCTGTGTCAGCCGGATTTTTCTGCTGTGACAGCTATGCCACAAGAAAGTAAACAAAATCTCAATCCTTTTTGTATTCTTTGCTGTTCTGTGCAACACGTAAAGAGGGTATTGCAGTGGGTTTTCTGTAGGCGTATGGCTCGTTGTACGAAGTAGTTTCGTTGATGTTGTCCTGTTCCTCTTTTTCTTCTTTAAAAGTAAGCCACTGCATGAACAGAAGTAATTCGTTTAGACTTTTACTGTTTAGGAGAGAATAGTACCGCAGGAATTGATTCCACTTTTCCGGGTCCTGATTGATATTGTAGGGTTGACGTGTATCACTGACACCAAGCAGGTAATCCAATGAAACATCAAAAATTGCGGCAATTTTTTTCAAGTCTGTAATTGCAGGTTGGTTTCTTCCGGATTCGTAGTTTGCAATGGCGGTATACCCATAGTTTAACAATTCTCCCAGTCTTACCTGAGTCATCTTTTTTTCTTTTCTCAGTTGTTTTAAGCGCTCTTTAAATTCTGCCATAATGTGCCACCTCATGTTTTCTCATTCATATCAAGTAGTAATTTAAAAAATAGGTTTTTCCGTTTTTGTTGTTTATATTCGTAACAATACAAAAAATTTGATTTTCACCATATAAGATTCCCAAAGTTTTGTAAAACACACGCATAATAACGCAGGGACGTATAAAAATCAGATGTACTGCACAAAAAAACAGGAACGGAAATATAGTGATTCATAATGATACTATGTAAACCTAATTGATATTATAGAGGTGTTTTTCCAGCTAGAAAAGGGGTGGACACAGATAACGAGAAAAAAAAATACTGCGGTCACAATAGATGACCGGATGTTGCACATAGGAAAAAATGGGGGAAAAAGCATCATTTTAAATAAAAGCCCTTGACAAAATGAAAATAACATGATACATTAAATCCATAGAAAACATATAAGATAACTATGATATAAATATAGATGTATACCAATTTAAGGAGGTAAGCCATGAGTACAAAAATTTATATGGATAATGCAGCAACAACTGCAGTAAGAGATGAAGTTTTAGAAGCAGTGCTTCCATATTTTAAAGAATATTACGGAAATGCTTCCAGCGTATATGGCATTGCAAAAGAAAGTAAAAAAGCCTTGGAAAAAGCAAGAGAGCAGGTGGCAGCAGGCATTCATGCAAATCCTGCGGAAATCTACTTTACAGCAGGTGGTTCCGAAAGTGACAATATGGCACTTCGTGGTGTGGCTGAAGCCATGAAAAATAAGGGAAACCATATTATTACCACAAAAATTGAACATCATGCTATTTTGCATACCTGTGAATATTTGGAAAAACAGGGTTTTAGCGTGACATATTTGGACGTTGATGAATACGGAAAAATTTCTTTGGAAGATTTGAAAGCAGCCATCTGTCCCGAAACGATTTTGATTTCCGTTATGTTTGCGAATAACGAAATCGGAACCATTGAACCAATCAAAGAAATCGGTGCGTTGGCTAAGGAAAAAGGCATCTATTTCCACACTGATGCGGTACAAGCCGTTGGTCACGTTCCCATTGATGTAGAGGAGATGCACATTGACCTGCTTTCCATGAGTGGGCATAAGTTGGGCGCACCAAAAGGTATCGGTGCTATTTATATCCGTAAAGGTGTGAAAGTTAAGCCTCTGATTTTCGGTGGTGCACAGGAAAAGAAAATGCGTGCAGGTACGGAAAATATTCCGGGTATTGTGGGACTTGGCAAAGCCGTTGAACTGGCTGTTGCCGAAATGGAAGAAACGACTGCAAGACTGGAAAAGTTGCGGGACAAACTCATTCAAGGTGTTTTGGAAAAAATTCCTTACAGCAGATTAAATGGACATCCCAAAGACAGACTGCCCGGCAACTGTAACATTTCATTTGAATATATTGAAGGAGAATCCATGCTTCTGCTTTTGGACGCTTTAGGTATTGCGGCTTCCAGTGGTTCTGCTTGTACCTCTGGTTCCCTTGATCCGTCTCATGTTCTCCTTGCTATAGGGCTTCCCCATGAAAAAGCACATGGTTCTCTGCGGCTGACATTAGACCGAAATAATACAGAGGAAGAAGTGGATTTTGTTTTGGAAAAACTGCCATTCATTGTGCAGAGATTACGGGATATGTCCCCCTTATACGAAGAAATTGCGAAAACTGCAAAACAATAAATGAAAAATTCAGTAAAACATAGAATATAGGAGGCAAATAATATGGAATACAGTGAAAAAGTTATGGATCATTTTATGAATCCCAGAAATGTTGGAGAAATTGAAAATGCCAGCGGCGTTGGCATGGTGGGCAATGCCAAATGTGGCGATATCATGAAGGTATATTTACAAATCGAAGACAATATTGTGAAAGATGCGAAATTCAGAACATTCGGCTGTGGTGCAGCTGTGGCAACCAGTTCTATGGCAACGGAAATGGTAAAAGGAAAAACTGTAGAAGAAGCATTGGAAGTGACAAATCGTGCTGTAACAGAAGCTCTGGATGGACTTCCTCCTGTGAAAATTCACTGTTCATGTCTGGCTGAGGAAGCTCTCCATGCAGCACTGTGGGATTATGCCCAGAAAAATAATTTGGTGATTGCAGGATTAAAAGCTCCTGTAAAGGATGTAGATGAACTTCATCATCATGAAATAGAAGAATAAGTGTTTAAGAGCCGATGCCCTTTGGAGTGTCGGCTTTTTTTGTGCAAAAATTTGGCAGGCAGGAATCTTGGAAAACTGCCGAAAAAGCATTTTATTGTGTCAGAAGATGGGGTATAATGGAAAAAAAGAGTCGGGGAGGAAAAATATGTTTTTTGGAAAAAAAGGGAAACGGAAAAAGAAAGCTCTATTTGGTGGGACACAGCAGTTTACCGCAGTACATGATGAGGGTGTGTTTGTGCTTAGTATGCAGGATAAAACCATTAGGGAATGTATTGAGCAGGAATTGGTGGAATGTATAGAAGAAATGTTTAACGCACCACCAAAAAAGCAGGAATTTCTTGTGCTGCAAGCACCGCAGCCACAAAAGGGTATTGCCTATGTGCAAGCCTGCACAGTAGATGATTGGATTGAAGTGGAGATTGGTGTGGAAAAAGAAGACGGAATTCTCCTTCTGTATAAAATGTGCAGTAAGCAGGAATGCAGCCATATTTTTTTATCGTTTTATCAGTATCCCATAAATCCAAAAGGCTTTACTATTGATATTACTGAATTTGTGCCTGTTCCTTTTTGAAAGCAGGGAAGTTGTGGAAAAAGTATGTCTTTTGTTGTTGCACAAAGGAAAATATGATACCATAATACAGACTTTATATACAAAATAGGATTGCAAAAGCAACCTTTTAGAAAGGATTGAATAGAAAAGTGCACAAAAAGGTGATTATTGGAATGTCGGGAGGCGTGGACAGTTCTACGGCAGCATATCTCTTACAGAAACAGGGATACGAGGTTATAGGTGTTACCATGGGAATGTGGCAGAATAAAGGAGAGCAGGAGGGCTGTGGCAATTTGTCTGCCGTGCAGGACGCAAGGCGTGTGGCTGAAAAGCTGGGGATTTCTTATGATGTATTGGATTTTCGGAAGGAATTTCGAGAAAAGGTAGTGGAATATTTTATGGACAGCTACGAAGAAGGCTTGACACCAAATCCCTGCATTATGTGTAATCGTTATGTGAAATGGGAGGCACTTTTGCAATATGCCGATGAAATTGGTGCAGACTATATTGCAACAGGACATTATGCAAGAATTGAACAACATCCCCAAACAGGTAGGTTTGCTATTCGCAATTCTGTGACGGCAGCGAAAGATCAAACATATGCCCTCTATCGCTTGACACAGGAACAGCTGGCAAGAACCATTATGCCTGTAGGCACATACGAAAAAGAAGAAATTCGGAAAATTGCGGAAAATATAGATGACTTTGTGGCAAAGAAAAGTGACAGTCAGGATATTTGTTTTATTCCAGATGGGGATTATACAGCATTTTTGCAGGAGCAGCGTAATGCAGTGCAAAATACAGGGGATTTTGTAGATTTGGAAGGTAATATACTGGGAAGACATAAAGGATTGATGTATTATACCGTTGGGCAGCGAAAGGGACTTGGGATTGCTTTTGGAAAACCTATGTATGTACATAATTTGGATGCAAAAAAGAATCAGGTTGTTCTTTGTGACAATACACAGCTTTTTAGCCGTACTGTATATGCGACAGATTTGAATGCCATGGCAGTGGCTTCTTTTGAAAAAGGAATGCGTTTTCTTGGAAAAATTCGTTACAGTCATCAATCTGCATGGTGTACAATACAATCGGTGGAAGATGGTGTCATGGAATGTGTTTTTGACGAGCCGCAAAGGGCAGTGACACCAGGACAAGCATTGGTACTTTATGATGGAGAATTTGTGGCAGGCGGCGGCACTATTCTTGGAACAAGCCTTTCTTAAAAGGATACCGTTTTGTGTGATTTTGTGCCATAAAATGCGTTTTTTGTCAGAGAAAAAATTTTTGGTTAAAATGACAAAAACGGTGGTTTTTTGTAAAGATATGATTGCATGGCAGGGGAGTTTGTGGTATTATGTTTTGGTGATATAAAGGAAGGTTATATTTATATAAGAAAAATTTATTGGAGGAAACTATGAATTATGCAGAAATGTTAATACCTTTTATCGGTGGCCTTGCCCTTTTTATATATGGGATGAATATCATGGCACAAGGGCTGCAAAATGCCGCCGGTTCTAAGATGAAAGCAATTTTAGGGGCATTGACACAAAACAAACTCAGGGGTATTGCTTTGGGTGCTTTGGTAACAGCTATTGTGCAAAGTTCTTCTGCAACAACCGTTATGATTGTCGGTTTTGTAAATGCAGGGTTGATGGATCTGACACAGGCAATGAGCGTGATTATGGGGGCAAATATCGGGACAACCGTAACAGGCTGGCTAGTATCCAGTTCCGAGTGGGCGAAGATGTTCAGTCCTGCAACCATTGCGCCTTTGGCAGTTATGGTCGGAGTTATCTTGTCTATGACAGGCAAGAATAACAGAAAAAAAGAAATTGCTTCTATTATTATTGGTTTTGGTATCTTGTTTATTGGAATGGGAACAATGTCTGCTTCCGTTGCACCTTTGCAGGAATCTGAATCGTTCCGTTCTCTTTTCGTTACTTTAGGAACAAACCCGCTCCTTGGTATTTTTGCAGGTGCATTTGTGACTGCCATTATTCAGAGTTCTTCTGCATCTCAAGGGATTCTGCTGTCTTTGGCGGCTTCCGGACTGGTTCCCTTTAATGCAGCGGTTTACATTATCATGGGACAGAATATCGGGACTTGTATCACGGCATTGTTAAGCGGTATCGGTGCATCGAAAACAGCAAAATGCGTAGGGTATATGCACCTGATGTTTAATATTGTGGGTACATTTATATTCAGTGTTCTGGCAATTCTGTACTTTACTGTCATTAACCCTGCTATGGGTTCTGATATTATCTCGCAGACAGAAATCAGTGCAATTCACACAGCATTCAATATTGGCACAACAATACTGATGATTCCTTTGTTTGGCACCATCATTAAATTGGCAAAGAAAATTAACGGAGTTGAAGAAGTGGAATATGTGGACGAAAGTCAGCTTATCCATTTGGACGAGCGTATTCTGGAAACACCCAGTCTTGCCGTAGAAGGTGCAAAGCAGGAATCCATTCGTCTTGGTCATATTGCTGCCGACAATTTGAGATGTGCAGTTGACGCTTTGATTCAGGGAGATCATGAAAAGATTGCGGAAGTGAAACAGAGAGAAAAAGTTGTGGACAAAGTATGTGATGGTATTTCGGAATACCTTATCAAACTGTGCTTTTTACAGATTGGGGAAAGAGAAAATCAGATGACTACATCACTTTTGAATACCATCAGTGATATGGAACGTGTTGGTGACCATGCAGAAAATATTGCAGAACTGGCAGAGGAAATGGAACGAGCCGAAATTCATTTTTCACCTAAAGCCAAAGAAGAACTGGAGCGTATGACAAAAACAGTTATTGCTAGTTACCAAAATGCCATCAGTGCTTTGGAAAGCGGAGATATCAATTTTGCATTAAAGACAGCCGTATTGGAAGAAAAGGTAGATGATATGGAAAAGGAACTGCGTGTCAGCCATATCAACAGACTTTCCAGTGCGGAATGCAATGTGAATGCAGGGATTCATTTCTTAGAAATGTTAGGCAATTTGGAGCGTATTTCTGACCATGCCATGAATATTGCACAGGTTGTACTGAATGAACACAGACCGGATAAAAATTATCATAAGGAATCTTTTACAAAAGAATAAAGGTAGATAGATAAAAAGTCCTTCTTTTGAGAAGGGCTTTTTTCTATGGGAAAACAGCGTTTTTCTTTATGGACAGACACGGTTTTTCCTTTTTTTCATATCTAGGAAAAGAGAATATCAGGTGGGAGGGGACGCATATGCCCCGTGTTTATTTGAGTCCTTCTTTACAAGAATATAATGTATTTGTTAATGGCGGAACAGAGGAAGAGTATGCCAATCTTATTGCAGATGCTATGGAGCCTTATCTTTTGGCATCAGGTATTGAAGTGGGCAGGAATCGACCAGAGATGACTTTGGGAGAGGCTATTGCTGATTCTAATGCCGGTAATTATGATTTGCATTTTGCCATTCATTCCAATGCAGCACCTGCATCGTTGGCAGGAAAATTACAAGGAACAGATGTGTACTATTTTTATAAAAGCCCTTATGGAGAAGAAATTGCAGATTTGGTAGAAGATGAGATGGAAGATATTTATCCTGATTCCGAAAAAGTGGATACCATTGCAACGGCAACTTTGCGGGAACTGCGTAGAACCAATGCTCCTGCCGTATTGGTGGAAACAGCTTACCATGATAATCCGGAAGATGCCCTTTGGATAAAAGACAATATTGATGCCATTGCCAGAGCATATACAAAAGCCATTGCAAAATATTTCGGTTTGCCATGGAAATCACCGGAGCAGTAGAAAAAGAGTATGGAATTTCGTACACAATGATATTGGGTTTGGAAAGTATGATTTCAAAATACACAATAAAAATAGATATAAAATATAAAAACTGCACATTTTTTACAAATAGAAAAAATATTTAAAAAAATAAAGGGAAATTGACAACAAGTGTAGTATATAAATAATAATGTATATTGTGTAATTTTTATATACTGTATACACAAGAATAACGGATACAATATCCGATCTTAAATACCAAAGGGAGGTAATTAGTATGAAAAGCTATAAATCAGATCAGGTGAGAAACGTAGTCTTGTTGGGTCACAGCGGTTCCGGTAAAACAACTTATGTTGAAGCAGCACTGTTTTATTCCGGTGCAACAAAGAGATTTGGCAAAATAGATGACGGAAATACGGTTAGTGACTTTGATTCGGAAGAAATCCGCCGCAAAGTTTCAATCAGTACATCTGTATTGCCTGTAGAATGGCAGGATACAAAAATTAACTTTTTGGACACTCCCGGTTATTTTGACTTTGCAGCAGAATCCAAGCTTGCTGTAAATGTTGCAGATACCGCTTTGATTATGGTTTCCGCAAAATCTGGTGTGGAAGTCGGTACAGAAAAGGCATGGGAATATACAGAAGAAACACATTTGCCCAGAATGTTCTTCATCAACCAGATGGACGATGAAAATGCAGACTTTGAGAAAACATTGGCTGATATGAGAGTGAAATTTGGCAAAGCTGTTGCCCCCCTTGAAATTCCCTTTAACGATGAAAATGGAAAATTTATCGGGTTTATCAATCTGATTAAAAGAGATGCAAGAAAGAAAGTAGACGGAAGACTGCAGCCTTGTGAGATACCTGAAGACAAAAAAGATGAGGTAGAAGTTCTGCGTTCCATGATTGTAGAAGTTGCAGCAGAAAGCAGCGACGAACTTATGGAAAAATTCTTTAATGATATAGAACTGACAGAAGAAGAAATTTATGATGGTTTGTTGTACGGCATTTCTGCAAGAAATATTGCACCTGTACTGTGTGGTTCTGCAACACTTGGTTATGGTGTAAAACTTCTTTTGAATACCATTGTTCGCTTTACACCTCCCGCAAATGAAGCAAGAAAAAATTTCCATGCATTCCATGATGGCAATGATGTTGTATATTGCAGTACTGATGATGAAAGATTCTCTGCCTATGTATTTAAAACCATTGCAGACCCTTATATTGGTCGTTTGAATCTGTTTAGAGTTATGACAGGTAAGCTGACAAACGGCATGAGTGTATACAATGAAGAAAAAGATACTGTAGAAAAAGTTGGACATCTTTATGTGGTTCGGGGTAAGGAACAAATTGAAGTGGATGAACTTCACTCCGGAGATATCGGTGCATTGGCAAAACTATCCAATACATCTACACAGGATACATTGTCCTTAAAAGATGCAAACATTGTTCTTCCCAAAATTACTTTGCCAGAATCCGTTTATTGCAGGGCAATTCAGCCAAAAGGAAAAGGCGACGAAGATAAACTGTCCTCTGCACTTGCGAAGATTCGGGAAGAAGACCCTACAATCAAACTGGAAGTCAACAAAGAAACAAAACAGACATTGATTTATGGTATTGGTGAACAGCAGCTGGATATTATGGTAAATAAACTAAAAACAAAGTATAAAATTGATGTGGAACTGCTTGCACCCATTATCCCTTATCGAGAAACCATCAAGGCAAAAGCATCTGTAAGAGGAAAATATAAGAAACAGTCCGGTGGTCATGGGCAGTTTGGCGATGTTGTTATGGAATTTGAGCCAAGTGGCGATATGACAGTGCCTGTTGTATTTGAGGAAAGAGTATTTGGTGGTTCTGTGCCCAAACAGTATTTCCCTGCAGTAGAAAAAGGCTTGCAGGAATGTGTACAGAGCGGTGTTTTGGCAGGATACCCCGTTGTAGGCTTGAAAGCAACGTTGACCGATGGTTCTTATCACCCTGTAGATTCCTCTGAAATGGCATTCAAGATGGCAACTTCCGCAGCTTTTAAAGAGGGGATTCCTCAGGCTAAACCGACAATCTTGGAACCCATTGAATCTGTGCAAGTATTGATTCCGGAAAAATACATGGGCGATATTATGGGTGATATTACAAAACGTCGTGGACGTATCTTGAGTATGGACGCAGTTGGCAACAAGAAGTGTATTGTGGCAGAAGTTCCTACTTCCGAAATGCAGAAATATGCAACAGACCTGCGTTCTATGACACAGAGCCGTGGGGATTACAGACACCATTTTGAACGCTATGAAGAAGCACCTGCGGAAATTCAGAAACGTATTATTGAAGAGAGAGCAAAAAACAGCAAATAAAACAATATAATAAATTTATTGATGAATGGGGCAACGAAAGTTGCCCCATTCGTCAAAGCCTCATTTCATGCAAGGCTTTGATGAGCAGACAGAGGGATAAAGCAGAAGTTCCAACGGCAAAAAAGCCTTGAAACTTCTGCTTTTCCTCA
>JAHHTX010000073.1 GCA_020024255.1 Anaerotignum sp. | reverse complement strand
GTTTTGATTTTTTTAAAAATTTTTTGTATATATTTGGAAATATATAATCGCACCAAAAAAAATAAAGATAGGAAAGGGACGCATATGAAATCAACTGGAATTGTAAGAAAAGTAGATGAATTAGGAAGAGTGGTACTGCCCATTGAACTTCGCCGTAATCTGGGAATTTCCATCAAAGATTCCTTGGAGATCTTTGTAGATGAAAATACCATTATTTTGAAAAAGTATGAACCGGCAGATATTTTCACAGGCAGTATGGAAAATCTCATTGATTACAAAGGCAAAAAAGTATCAAAAGACTCTATTTTGGAAATGGCAAAACTAGCAGGTTTTGATATAAAATAAGTATTTTTCCTAAAGATAAGTAAAAGGCAGGAAGGAGCATCCGTAAAGAAACGGGGTCTACTTCCTGCTTTCTATTTCTCCACGCAACAAACAGTATTTAAACTTTAAACGGAGAAAAAAATAAAACGAATTGGTTTTTCATAAAAAACGAATGTCTTTTTTCAGATTTTCTGGTAAGTCAGGAAAGCAAAACAAATTCCTACACAGAACAAAAACATCATTTCCTCCTCTCAGTAAGTAATCGTTTCATCCATGCCTCTCCAAATAAGATATACTAGCAATTTCCTATTGAAAATCTTTTAACAAATAAAATTCCAGCAATTCAGACGAAAACTGACCAATCTTTCCTAAAAATCCTATGATAAAGTGTGAATTGCGACAAAATCAAAACAATGTTATAATTGCCCATAGAAAACGAATACTAACACATATCAAAAAATATGTCCATAAACAGAAAGGATTGGAAACGGGTATATGAGAGGAATTTACACATCAATTACCGACATTCACAGAAAGGTTTTTACAGAAGTTGCTAAGATGGCGTATGAAGGCGGAGATTATGCAAAGACAATCGAAGGCCTTCCCTACAAAATCATTCCCGGCGAAGTAGCGTCCTATCGGGAAAGCATATTCTTGGAACGTGCCATCATCGGGGAACGTTTACGCCTTGCTATGGGTCTTCCTGTACGGACTGCTGCAGAGTCCGCACCTCTATCTGCAAATATTGAAGAAAGTATTGTCGCAGAGAAATATTATGAACCCCCTTTGATTAACATCATTAAGTTTGCCTGCCATGCCTGCCCAGAAAAACAGGTTATCGTGACAAATGGCTGCCAAGGCTGTCTGGCACACCCTTGTACAGAGGTATGTCCAAAAGATGCTATTCATATTATCAATGGAAAATCTGTCATTGATCCTGAAAAATGTATTCAGTGCGGCAGATGTATGACGGTATGTCCCTATAACGCAATCATCCAGCAAACAAGACCTTGTGCTGCTGCCTGCGGTATCGATGCCATCAGTTCCGATAAATACGGCAGAGCCAAAATCGACCATGACAAATGTGTTTCTTGCGGAATGTGTCTGGTGAGCTGTCCTTTTGGTGCTATTGCAGATAAAGGTCAGATTTTCCAGTTGATTCAGGCAATGAAAGAAGGCCACAAAATCTATGCTGCTGTTGCACCCGCCTTTGTGGGACAGTTTGGCAAAAACGTAACCCCCGGCAAACTTCGTGCTGCCATGAGAGAACTGGGCTTTGCCGATGCCATTGAAGTTGCCGTAGGTGCCGACCTCTGTGCGACAGATGAAGCAAGAGACTTTATTGAAAATGTACCGGAAAAACTGCCTTTTATGGCAACATCCTGCTGCCCTGCATGGTCTGTTATGGCAAAGAAAATGTTCCCTGATTATAAGGACTGCGTTTCCATGACATTGACACCTATGGTACTGACAGGACGTTTAATTAAAATGAAACACCCTGATGCCAAAGTTGTGTTTATTGGACCTTGTGCCGCAAAAAAACTGGAAGCAAGCAGAAAGAGTGTCAGAAGTGATATTGACTTTGTACTGACCTTTGAAGAAATGATGGGCTTATTTAATGCAAAAAATATTGATTTGTCCACCATTGAAGAAGAAAAAGAAGTTTCCGAAGCAAGTACAGACGGCAGAAACTTTGCCGTTGCAGGCGGTGTTGCCACAGCGGTTGTAAACTGCATCAAGAAAATGTATCCTGAAAAAGAGGATATCAAGGTTGTCAATGCAGAAGGTCTGCGTAACTGCAAAAAGCTGATGACTCTTGCATCAACAGGCAAATACAACGGTTATCTTTTGGAAGGCATGGCGTGTCCCGGTGGCTGTGTTGCCGGTGCAGGAACTTTGCAGCCAATCAACAAATCTACAATCGCAGTAAATCAGTATGCAAAACAAGCAGAATACGAACTTTGCTGTGACACGGATTATTTAAAAGATTTAGACAGTTTGGCAGATTAAAAACATGCAAACTGTATAGCTATCCAAAAACCTCATAAAGCAAAAATACCCTCTGCACAGACTGTCTTTGCACAAGATAGTCCATGCAGAGGGATCTTTTTTGTTGTTTATTGGTTATGCCTCTCTTTCTTCTGCATATTTGTCGGCAATCATCTGATAAATCTGCTTTGTTTCTATGGGTTTATAATAGTAATAACCCTGTATCAAATCACAGCCTGCTTGCTTGACAATCTGGTTTTGAAACGATGTTTCCACCCCTTCCATACACACCTTTTTGCCAAACTGATGACAGGCATACACAATACTTGTAATAAAACCATTCTTTTCATCGGAATCACTCATTTCCAAAAGCAGAGAACGATCCAACTTAATGATACTGGAAGGATACCGCAAAAGCACACGCAGGGAAGAATAGCCGCTGCCAAAATCATCAAGGGCAATGCGAATGTTCATATCTTTACAGCCGTTTACAAAGCGTTCCAGTTTTTCCGGTTCATCGTCCATACAGCTTTCCGTCAGCTCTATAACAATATGTTTACCGTCCAAATCATATTTCATCATGGTCTGACGAATAAAATCAAGAAAATCTTCATCGTCCAGTTGCTGCAAACTGACATTTACCGTCAGATAAAAATCAGGATCATAGGTCAAAATACGGACACAGGAATGTACCGCTTGCTCCAATACCCATCTTCCCACTTGATGAATCATCTGTTTCTTTTCCAGAATGGGAATAAAAACACTGGGAGAAATCTCTTTTCCCTGAAAAGTCCACCGCAAAAGCGTTTCTCCGCCTATAGGTGTACAGTCCTTAGCAGATACGATAGGCTGTATGACAATACGAAAATTCTCCATATTATGATCGATATTCTCAAGCAGTGTGTTTTCCAATGCAAGCCTTTCTTTCATTTTCCGAATATTCTCATTAGAGTCATTGAGGTAAAGCTGTGTTGGAAATTCGGAAGCAACTTTAACGAGTAATATCATATGTTCAATGAAATCCTGCGGCAAACCATCTTGCTGGGGATATTCGATAACAGCAAAGGAACAGGTATTCTTCAACAAAATACCATATGAGGCATATACCTTATCAATAATTGCCTTTATCTTGGAAACAATCCGCTTCATGTTTTCTTCTGTTTGTATTTCTGTAAGGGCAAGACAACGCATACCCGTTAAACGGTAAAATGCCAATTCCTGATTCATTTGCTCATCTAATTCCCGTACCACACTTTTAATCAGCTCATCTCCATAGTTTCTCCCAAACTTGCTGTTGATCTGCGAAATATGATGAAAAGAAAAGCCAATGGCATGGCAGTGCTGCTGAAGTTTTTGTATATGTTCCAAATGCCGAATCAAAACTGTTTCTGTCGGAAAATTGGTCAGGGTATCCACAATAAAGTTTTCATCTTGCTGTGTCATACGTCCGGACAAAAACAGGGGTTTTGTTCCATCTTCATTCCATTGAATTTTTCCGAAACAGCGTATCCAGATACTTTTGCCCTGTACATCTGTAATCTGATACCGCAAGTCATGATATACCTGTTTCTTTTCCAAAACAGCATGAATATCAGCCCAAAATTTCTTTAACACATGTTTATCCTCAATCCGAGATGCCCATTTGTTGATTAAATCAGATACAATATTATTGGAAAACCCAAACTTTTTCCGCATATTATCAGAAATATAATAGAGGTTCTTCTGCATATCCCCAAAGAAAAAGTAGCTTGTTCCATTATCACTGCCAAGAATGGTCAGCAAAAAAGAAACGTCACAATAAGTATTGGACAGAAAATGCTGTAATTTTAGTTGTGCATCTGTCGTACTGTCATTTAGCAAAGCGTGGTGCCCTTTTTCCTGTATTCGGGGGAAAGGGTTTTTTGTGGATTTTTCCAGATTGATGTAATAGGTTTCCTTTTCTTCATCCATCAGGGCATCTGCTTTGTTTAAGACGTCCTCCGTATTCAACGGCTGTTCATCTGACCATGAAAAGCCAATGGATATTTGGCAAATACTCTGCATAACAGACAGACGCAATGCTCTTATATCGTCCTTGATTTCATCTTCACTGACATTATAATACAGTGCCACAAATTCATCTCCGCCAATTCGGTAAATCCATTCTGTATGCAGGGACTTTTTCAACAGTGCGTAACATTCCTGAATCATCTTATTGCCAGCATCATGTCCTTGGGTTTCATTGGTTTCTTTCAAGCCATTGATGTCGCAGTAAACCACACCGAAGGATTTCCATTGCTGTACTGTCATATTATGCTCAAACATGGCATTTTGATTATATGCCCCTGTTAAAAGGTCACGATAACTCGTCTTATTAAATCTATGAACCAAATCCCTGCGATGCAGCTGAGAAAAAAGATAGTTTCCCAGTTCCTTCAGTGTTTGGGACAAAAGCGAAAGGGAATCGGGTGACGGATTGTCTATTCCCATAAATCCCTTCAGCACACCATCTTTTTGAATGGGTGCAGCCACAAGAGAATGAATATTCTGTGGTTTTAAAAGCGAATAGGTTTCCGGATAGTCGTTCCGTATTTCCTCCACATCTCCAATCTCTACATTTCTCCCTTCACCAAAGGTATCTGCCCAATAGGTAATATCAGAAATTGGCAAGTCCTTTAAAATATCTATCTGTGGTTTGACGCCTTCTGCACACCATTCATATGTATTGGAAATGGTGTCATTCTCATAAACTTCAAATATATAAGTACGATCGCCTTGAAATATCTTGCCAATATACCTAAGAAGTTTTATAAAAGATTTATCCGGATCAAGGGTAGAGAAAAAAACCTGTAGACATTCATTAAGTACTGCTTCCCGCCGTGTAAAATATTTCTCTATCTTTCCAATGTGGGATTGATTGATCTTCGATACAGTTGTTATCCGATAAATTCGTCCGTCGTGAGCAAGCAAAGTATATTTGATGATAAAACATTCATGCAATTCCGGATTTTCATATATCGACGAAAAAAATTTTCCAATTTCCGGCACATGGTTCTTGCAAAAGTTGCAGGGAGCATCATTGTCTTGCAAAACCTTATGACATTTTTTCCCCACATAATCCTCTCTATCCGTACAGCCAAGACTTTCTCTTAAACAATGGTTCATAAAAACAAGGTCATTGGTTTCCGCATCAGAAATGTAAACCATCTCATCTGCGTTTTCAAAATAATCAAATAATTCTTGCAATGCACTCATTCCTTTCTGCCTGATTTTGCAAAGCTGCATATCTTCTCTATTCAACTTCGCCACAGGAAGTGTTTTCACAGATAACTATTCTTGTTCCACTCTGCTGCATAGATGTGCCGATAATCTTTCTCACAGCACTGTTTTCCAAATAAATGCATGCACCGTTTTTTCCTGCTTTTTTTATTTCGTACATGGCGTCATCTGCACTTTCCAGAATTTCTTTAAACGTAATATCCTGTTTATCCATATAAGCACATACACCAACAGAAAACGTAACAGGAACCTCCTTCCTGCCTTTTTGCACGATAATGGGCATACAGTTTAAAAGACGTCGGATTTTCTTCTGTATAACTTGCAGTGCAGCGTCCCTATTTGGTACTTCTATCTCCAATAAAACGCAAAACTCATCTCCACCAATTCTTGCCAGGCTGTCCTCTTTTCGGAAAATATTCTGTAAAATTTCCCCCGTTTTCTTTAAAACCAAATCCCCTGCCGCATGACCAAGGGTATCGTTCACTGCTTTAAAATTGTCCAAATCAAAATAAAACGCAATAGCTGTGCCTTTTTCTTTTTGGAATGTTTTCACTCTTGTATCCAAAGCCGTTCGATTCATTAGTCCGGTTAACGCATCTTTTTGTGCAAGCTCACTCATTTCATCGGCATACTGCCAAATCTCTTGAATCTGCCCCACTAAAGACTTTAGAAAGTATTTCCCGCCTTTTTGCAGATGGTCGGGGATTGACTGATTGATATAAATAATCTTCCACCTGCCTTCTCTATACTGATAAAGTATCGTATAGTGTATGCCCACTTGGAATTTGCTGTGCTTTTCGTCAATATTCCCCACCATAGCCACATCTCCGTAAACCAATCTGGTGTGTTCTGTTATGACTTTTTCTTTACCGTAAAAATGAGATACGGTAAAATTCATATGTGTTTTCTGCTGAATTGCTTTTGCAACAATGGGAAGGAAGGTATTCCTGTTTTCATAAAATTCAGATTTTCCTGTTCCTACAATCACACAATCCTCTGCCAACAATTCCGTCAGTTCTTCTACCTCTTCTGCTTCTCCAGTAAAAAAACGGCACCAAATTTCCTTTGTCAAGCCACAAAGGTCCATATCTGGTGCAAAAAAATCAAATTCATCATAAATTCTTGTTCTCATCACAAAATAACCTCCCTTATCTTTAAGCAATCACATATCATTTGCAGACGTTTCGACGCTATTACACGTTTGCAAAAAAAAGGAAAGCTATTTGTTACCATTTTACAGGAAGATACAAAAATATTCAAGAAAGGATATGGTAAACCAAATAAATATTTGTGTCTTTTCCGTTTCAAAAATATTAGCATATGGTATCCCGCTCGTAAAATTTCCTCATCGCAAAAATGTAAAACGAGATAAAAAAAAGGGAAACGACGCCTTTTCCCTTTTTTTCCTTTATATGATTATGCGAGCAGGTTGAGAAGACTGCCTACGGTGTACATATTCGACATGGCAAAAGGACTTGTACGCCCAAATGTACCCATTATGGTAAACATATTATTCTCGTAATTGTTCTGTGCAATGCCAATATCGTTTTCAATGAGTGATGCACCGGACTGAGAAAGACCTTGTCTGCCATTTTCAAACATCGTCTGTGCCATACTGAAAGAGCCGCCCAGAACTTCTTTTGTTAAGGCAGGGTTTTTGCCAATGTTCTCTCTCAACTTATTTTCATCTAGTTGCAACAAACCATTTTTATCTTGGGAAATACCGACTAATTCCAAAGATTTTTCGGATATAGGCATCTGCAACATTCGTGCAAGCTGTCTTTCCACTCCTGAACCACGGTCTGTATTCTTTGCCAGCATTTTTAATGTATCATTATAGCTGCCCACCAGATCTTTCACCGCCGAAACAACTTTATCTTCATGGACACCAATTTTAACAGTAGATTCTCCTGTTTGGTGAAGGTCTGCTGTCAATCTGCCATAGTCCAAAGAAACTTTATTGCTATCGGAAGTAAATGTTTTTTCTTCCTGGTCATTTTTGGAAACCGTATATTCTGCATCCTTTGCTTCCTCAACAGGTTTTGCAAGACCATTTTTGTCTGCATAATCGCCGCTTACGGTAAAAGCATTTTTCTTGCCTGTTTCCTTTGCTACCAATGTGAATTGGGATTTTCCATCTTTTGTATTGATGGAAGCATTCACACCAATACCGCTCTGATTGATGGTATCTGCCATTTCACGCATCATCTGTCCATTTGTTTTCTGATTTCCGTTTGTGTCTTTTGCACTAACACGGAAGGTAAAATTCCCTTTGGAAGTTTCTACAGAAAGTGCAGTATCGGCAGTTGCCAAAGCATCTTTTTCCACACCTGCGGAAACATTTTTCTGTGCTGTTGCAAGTTGTTTCACATTCACCTTATAGGAATCATTTGTGCCCAGACTACCCATTGTATAGTTCTGCTTTACATCAAGAACTTTTGTATTGGAAGACTGTGCTGTTGCCTTATTCCAGATACCTGTCCGATTTGTTGTTTTCAGTGCATTTGCACTGGACATCAAATCAGACATGGATTGATTATAACTTCTCAAAAAATGAGAGCTTGATTTTTCCAGATACCGATTTAGGCGGGAATTTCCCATATTAGAAATGCGGTTGACCTTTTTTACAGCACTCTGCATCTGCCGTCTATACAAAGAAGATATATTGTGAACACCATATGAATTTCCATAATATCCAATTCCGTTTACTGACATGATATTCAACTCCTTTCATACAGAAACAGTCTGTTTTGACGCTTCTTGTCCATAAAAGGGGACAGACTTTTGTGACGTCCCAAAAACTGCCCTTATTTATTATATCGGCTGAACTCTCCATAAAAACAGGAGATAGTGCAAAATACCACACTATCTCCAAATGAAATCAAGATTTTTTTGATGTAAAGTTTATCGGGTTTCGCCCTGTCAGTCTTTTACTTCCCGCATGATAATTTCAGAAACCTTTTCAATGACAAAAGCCACCTGCTTTGCACAAAGGTCTTTTCTCTCTGGTGCATCTCTATCCATTCCATGAATCAATACACGGCAACAAGTTGCTTTAAACCGTTCCTTGAAAGCATCATGAAACTCTTCTGTTAATGCGAAACACGCATTCACACAAGGGTCATTTGGTATCCTTCTTCCAAAAACAAACCCCAGACACATTGCACCGCCTGCAACGGCCCCGCATAAACAACCTCCGCCACCTAAGCCCCATGGAAAACCGGAACTCATGGCAATGGCATCTGTGGATAAGCCAAAGGCAAAATGCTTATTCATGGCATAAATAACCGATTCTGAACAAGCATAGCCGTTGTAGAATACTTCCAAAGCATCCTTAACACAACTTTGTACATCAATTTCTTTTTTCATCATAACACCTCGTGCAATTTTTTATTCTTCTTCTTTTTCATCTGGAGGACCAAAGTTCCAGTCATGTGCAGTTTCTCCCATATTGGTTGTATCTGTCTGTGTAGCAGCTGGTGATGTACCTTGTGTCTGTTCTGTCGGCATGGTGCCTCCTGACAGATACAAACGACGAATGATGCCTTCTGCGTCGCAGGAATAAAGCTCCTGATCACTAATGGACATATAATACTTATGCACAAAATAGCTTTCTTTGTCATTGCCTCGCTCGTAGACATTTATGCCGTAGCAATCCTTGCCTTCCACATAGCTTCTGCCCATATCCATGACCACATAATAGTCTGTCAATGGTTTCTCCAGTCCTAGTGTCGTGTTGTCAAGACTTTCCAAGTAAGACAAAGCACCGTCTCTTGTCATTCCCTGTTGCTGTATTGCTTCTTCTTCTACTGGTGCTTTTTCCTTCATTGCTTTCACAACATACATCTGGATTGCAGGGTCATTGGCAAGGGGATATTGTAGTTCCACTGAGAACAGATAGCCTGGATCCTCTGACTTTTTTTGATACTTTCCGTAAAAAGTATTTGGCTGTGCCTCTTCTGATGCCGTTTTGCTCTGTTCTTTTGGCTGTGTTGCCTCCTGCTCACCCTGCACCTGTTCAAAACCCTGCTCCTCCAGATATGCCGCATATGCCTTTAGCACACGCATTGTATGTGGGTTGCTTTGATAATAGTACTTATTCCAAGTTTCTAAATTCTCTGTTGTTGGTTCTGCTGCATCTTTTTCAGATTCGGCATCTGTTTCCCCACCTGCTTTTTGTTTCTTCTTTTCTTCTTTTTCTCTCTTTTTCTGTGCTTTCT
>JAHHTX010000072.1 GCA_020024255.1 Anaerotignum sp. | reverse complement strand
TGTTTCCCTTTTGAAAAATGCGGAAGGGGTTGGGAAACGAAGGGTTTCCCAAATGGAATCCGCAGTGGAAATTCACTTTCCATGAGGAAAAGCAGAAGTTTCAAGGCTTTTTGCCATTGGAACTTCTGCTTTATCCTTCTGTCTACTCGTCAAAGCCTTGAATGAAATGAGGCTTTGACAAAGGGGAACGACTTTGTCGACACTCACAAAGGAGCATCTCAAAATGCTCCTTCAAATTCCACTATCTTTCCGTAATACACCCAAGCTCTGTCAGATAATTAAAAATTTCCCCACAGTTTTTCATAAGATAAGAGCCGCTTTCTGTTTGAAACAGACCTAAATCCGTTTCTTCTCCGAAATCGTACACCCAAAACATTGCCTGAAAACCATTCTCCTTCTCTTTGCATCGAATACCCAAAGCAGGTGTATGTGCATCTGGCAGCTCCTGTTCCTCTCCTTTTTCCGCCTCCGCTACAATCAGCTGCAGCAGACGTTTTTTATTTTCTGCATCTGAAAGCCCATGAGTACCATTCATACCCTGCAAATCTATTTCATAAGTATCCGATTCTGCTTCCGAAAGCCGTTGCAGATTTTGCCAATCCTCTGCAAAGTTGCCAATATTTCTGTGGCTGTATCCCCAAATACCCAAAGCGCATAATATGACTGCTGCCACAATCACTTGCAAAACATTTTTTCTTGTTGGCTTTTCCATAAAACACACCCCCTTGTCAACCTTTCAACCGCTTCATATGTTCTTTCATTCGCCGTTCCACACCATTATCAGACATATCATAATATACTGTACCAACTAACTCATTTGGTAAATACTGTTGCTCCACATAGTGATTAGGAAAATTATGGGCATATAAATAACCGATTGCATTGCCCAGCTCTCCTGCACCACTGTAATGTCCATCACGTAAGTGAGGCGGAACACCTTTAACTTGTATATGTCTTACATCGGATAATGCCTTATCAATACCCAGATATGCCGCATTGCTTTTTGGTGCGCACGCAACATATGTTACCGCTTGTGCAAGAGGAATCCGTCCCTCCGGCATTCCCACGAACTGTACAGCATTTGCTGCTGCCACAGCTACTTGCAACGCATGAGGGTCTGCATTGCCGACATCCTCTGAAGCACAAATTACCACACGCCTTGCAATAAACTTTGGGTCTTCTCCAGCGTAAATCATTTTTGCCAGATAGTACAAAGCTGCATCAGGGTCAGAACCTCGCATACTCTTAATAAAAGCAGAAATGGTATCATAATGATTATCCCCATCTTTATCATACTGCAATGCCCGTTTCTGAATACATTCCTGTGCTACCTCCAAGGTAATTTGCACTTTACCATCTGCCCCCGGTTCCGTGGTCAAAACTGCCAATTCCAAAGCATTCAAAGCAGTCCTTGCATCGCCATTTGCCGTCTGTGCCAAAAATTCCAGAGCATCTTTTGCTATTTCTGCATGGTAATCGCCCATACCCTTTTCTTTATCCAGCAAAGCTCTCTGCAAAAGTTCTTGAATGTCTTCTGCTCTCAGTGATTCCAGCTGAAAAATAGCAGAACGGGAAACCAAAGCACGGTTTACTTCAAAATAAGGATTTTCTGTTGTTGCACCAATCAGTACCAATGTGCCGTTTTCCACATGGGGCAGCAACGCATCCTGCTGTGATTTATTAAACCGATGAATTTCATCAATAAACAAAATGGTTTTCTTATCATACATACCCAAAAGATCTTCTGCTTTTGCTACTGTTTCTTTGATATCCTTAATGCCTGCTGTCGTGGCATTGATTTGTACAAACTCACTTTTTGTGGTATTGGCAATGATTCTTGCTAAAGTTGTTTTACCTGTTCCCGGCGGGCCATAAAAAATCAAAGAACCAAGTCGATCACCTTTAATCGCACGATACAACAATTTGTCTTTTCCTATAATATGCTTTTGTCCCACAAATTCTTCCAATGTGGCAGGACGCATTCTGGCTGCCAAAGGCGCTTCTTTTTTGCTGCGCTGTTCTCTGTTGTAAGTGAACAAATCCATACGCTATTTCCTCCATATTTAAATAAACAGAAAAAGAAGTCTTCTACCAAAATTGACTGCAAAAGACCTCCTTTTTTTTGATTTTATTTATGTACTTTTATTTTACAGATAATCAGATAATTGCTGAAAAAATATAATGATTTTTGTTTTTCGTTATGCCAAAACAGATGCCAAATCCTGTACAGCCGCTTCTTCGTCTGCACCTTCCGCAATAATCATTGCTGACTGACCTTCCTGCATCCCCAATGCAATAGTACCCATAATACTTTTTGCATTGATTTTTTTGTCGTCAATGGCAACACGAATATCGCTTTCATACTTTCCTGCTGTTTGTACAAAGAAAGCTGCCTGTCTTGCGTCTAATGATGCTTTGATGATGATTGTTTTTTGTGTCATTTTAATTCACCTTTCCTTCTCTCAACATTTCCGCTACATGACTGATTTTTCGCAGACGATGGTTTACACCTGATTTCCCCACAGGTTCAGACAAATAAGTGCCCAACTCCTTCAAACTTTTATCCGGATATGCAAGACGGATTCTTGCAAGTTCTTCCAGCTGTTTCGGTAATTCGGAAAGTCCGATAGCTTTTTCAATAAACCGAATGTCTTCTACTTGCTTGACAGCCGCCTCCACAACTTTATTGAGGTTTGCTGTTTCACAATTTACTTTACGGTTAATGTCATTTCGCATTTCTTTTACAATGCGAACATTTTCCAAATCCATCAGTGCAATGTGCGCCTCCATAATATTGAAAAGATTGACAATCTGCTCCCCTTCTTTTAGGTAAACCACAAAATGCTCTTTTCGCTCTACCACCTTGGCATCTAATTCAAAAGAATTGATTAGATCCCTCAATTCTTCTGCTGTTTCTTTCTTTTGCAGCACAAATTCTAAGTGGTAGTTCTTTTTCGGGTCACTGACAGAGCCTACTGCAAGAAAAGCACCACGCAAATAGGCACGCCTGCAGCATACTGATGCCGTAACCGGAGGATAAATATGATTCTGAATGTACCGTTGTCCCGTCTGTGTTTCTTGTAAAATTCCAACTGCCATTAAGATGCGCTTTGCATCCTGTTCCTTCCGAACCAAAAGCAGGTAAGAATTTCTTTTTCCGGTACGGACGGATACTTCCATTTCAATATTAAAAGCATTTTGCAATAATGTAAAGCACTTTTTCGCAATGAGAATATTTTCCGTTTGTATTTTTAAACAAAAAGAATCTCGAAAAACACAAATCTCTCCACACATATTCAAAAATGCTGCCAGTTCTGCAATATAACAATGACGCCCATTCCCAAAATGTTCTGCAAGCTCCTCTTTCACCTTATATGAAAATGACAAATTTACATTTTCCGCTCTTTTGATTGTTCGTTTTTCCAATTCCACCCTCATCCTTTTCTTTTATTGTCCTTCTCCATATCTTTGTGTTTCAAAAGGACAGTATGATGTGCTTGTCCCAAGGCTGTAAACAATGCGTTTGCAAAGGTCACAGAACGATGTCTTCCCCCTGTGCAGCCAATGCTGATGACAAGGCTATTCTTTCCTTCATGAATATAATGAGGAATCAGAAATTCCAACATATCAATAAGTTTATCCAAAAAGGCTTTGCTTTCCGGAAACTGCATAACATAATCGCTGACAGGTTGATCGTTTCCCGAAAGTTCCCGCAGTTCCGGAATATAATAAGGGTTTGGTAAAAAACGTACATCGAAAACCAAATCGCTGTCTACGGGAATCCCATACTTAAACCCAAAAGAGCATACAGTAATCACCAAACTTTCAAATTTCTCGTCATCTCTGAAAATACGGTTAATTTGCTCTTTCAGTTCTCTTGTCAAAACATTGCTGGTATCAATGATATAATTTGCTTTTTCCTTTACCTCTTGCAGCATATTCCGTTCTTTAAAAATACCTTCTTCAATAGAGCCATGACGAGAAAGCGGATGGCTTCTTCTCGTTTCCTTGTACCGTTTAATGAGTACACTGTCTGAAGCATCTAAAAACAAGATTTCATAATCATATCCATTTTCTTGCAGCTGACATAACATAGAAAACAAATCGTCAAAGAGTTTTCCTCCACGGATATCTATGCCCATTGCCACTTTTTCGATGCTGTTATCCTGTTCATAGCAAAGTTCCGCAAACTTTGGGAGCAGCGCAGGTGGCATATTATCTACACAAAAATAATTGATATCCTCCAAAAATTTCAACGCCGAAGATTTCCCTGCACCGGACATTCCTGTTACAATCACAAATCGCATAACCCCACTGCCCCTTTCTTTAAGCCTCTCCTGTAATTTTGACTTCTGTTTCCAATTTTACACCAAATTTATCCAAAACTGTTTTCTGACAATAGGCAATCAAGTCCAAAATATCCTTACTTGTTGCCCCGCCGATATTGACAATAAACCCTGCGTGTTTTTCCGACACCTGTGCGCCACCAATAGTTTTTCCTTTCAAACCTGCATCGCTGATGAGCTTTCCTGCAAAATACCCTTCTGGGCGTTTGAAGGTACTGCCGGCACTGGGATACTGCAAAGGCTGTTTTTCTCTTCTTTGCTGAGCCAATTTTGCCATTTCTGCCTGTATTTCCGCTTTATCTCCTTTCTTGAGTACAATCCTGCCACCCAAAACCAGATATCCTTTTTCGGCAATATTGCTGTGGCGATAGGAAAGGGCAAGTTCTTCTGCAGGTAGTGTTAAAATTTCCCTTTTTGGAGTCAACACATCTACAGTTTTCAACACATCCTTCATCTCACCGCCATATGCCCCTGCATTCATGACGACAGCACCGCCGAACGTACCAGGGATTCCTGATGCAAAGGCGAAACCTGCCAAACTGTGCTGCATGGCTTCTGCCGCAACGGAAGAAAGCAACGCACCACACTGCATAGTCATTTCTTCGCCGTTTACGCTAATTTCTTGCATTCTGGAGTATAATTGTAGTACTGCACCACGAATACCACCGTCTTGTACAAGCATATTGCTGCCATTTCCCAAAATCGTAATCGGCACATGATGACTTTCCAAAAGCGCCATGGTTTCTTTTACAGCCTGTCCACTTTGCGGCATCAGAAACAAATCTGCCTTGCCACCCGTTCTAAATGTAGTATGCTTTGCCATTGGCTCATCCAAAAGCACACCCTCTTTTCCTAAGATTTCTTCTAGCTGACATACTAACTCTTTCATGAACGCTCTCCTTTATGATTCCTTAGTTCCATATTTCAATATCCGTTCTTCCAATTCTTTTGCCGTATTGGTTCCCATCTTCTTCTGGCGATTGGTGATGGCTGCAGACTCGCAAATTACTGCTACATTTCTGCCGGGACGAAGAGGAATGGTATTACAAAGTATCTTATGTCCCAATATATCAATATATTCCTCATCTAATCCAATACGATCATATTCGTTTGCCTTCCCGTCCCACATTTCCAAACGAATGACCATATCAATGGTCTTTTGCTGTTTAACAGCACCAACACCGAAAAGTTCTTTCACATTGATAATGCCGATTCCCCGCAATTCAATGAGATACCGAATCAATTCCGGACAAGTGCCAATGAGTGTATGGTTTGCCACCTTCTTGATTTCCACAGCATCATCGGCAATAAGACGATGTCCTCTTTTGATTAGCTCCAATGCTGTTTCGCTTTTTCCGATGCCACTTGCACCAATAATGAGAACCCCTTCCCCATAAATATCCACCAAAACACCGTGTATGGTTTCTCTGTCCGCCAATTCTGTATAGAGCCAGGCAATGAGTTCTGCCATAAAACCGGTTGTTGTGCTTGGTGTACGAAAAATAGGAACTCCATATTTTCTTCCATAGTATATCATTTCAGGAAAAACTTCCATATTCTTGCAAATAATCAAACAGGGAATATGACACTCAAACAAATGGCAGATTGCCTGTTTTCGTTCTTGGGGACTTAAAGTTAAAAGATAGCTATGCTCTACTCTCCCAATAACCTGCACTCTATCATTGTCAAATCTCTCATAAAATCCTGTCAGCTGCAAGGCAGGGCGATTGATTTCTTTTCTGCTGATAACCCGTCCTTCCAAATCAATCTCCGGCAGTATGTTTTCCAAATGAAAATGTTGCACCACTTTTTTAATTTCTGCAGAATACATCTTTGTACTCCTTTCTTTCTCCTCTATACCTGATGAAAAAAACGATAAACCGCCTCTGCCGCAGGTATATTCATTTCTGTCACTTCCAAAAGTTCAGAAACTTCCGCTTTGGCAATCCGCTCTGCAGAGCCGAAATGCCGCATCAACGCTTTTCTTCTCACTGTCCCAATTCCTTTAATATCATCTAAAGTCGAGTGCAGTGCCTTTTTCTGCCGAAGGTTACGATGGTAGGTAATCGCAAAACGGTGGACTTCATCTTGTATTCTTGTGATAAGACGAAACCCTTCAGAACTTGGTGGCAGTAGGATTTCCTTTCCTTGGTAAAATAATCCTCTTGTTCTGTGTCTATCGTCTTTCACCATGCCGCAAACCGGAATCTTCATCTCAAATTCCTGCAAAACTTCTTCTGCTGCGTGCACCTGTGTCTTTCCCCCATCCATCAAAATCAAATCCGGCAAACGGGTAAAACTGCTACTCTTCCCTTCCGTTTCCTCCCTTATCCCATGATTCATTCTTCTTGTCAAAACCTCCTGCATAGATGCAAAATCATTTGCTCCTACAACAGTCCGAATCTTAAACTTGCGATAGTCACTGGATTTTGCCTTTCCGTTTTCAAAGACGACCATAGAACCAACGGACTCAAAACCTTGGGTATTGGAAATATCATAAGCCTCCACACGGGACAGAGGCACAGACAGCCCTAATGCTTTTTGTATTTCTTCCATGGCACCCTTTGTCCGCCGTTCCTCTCGTTTCATCTTCTCCCCAAACTGGCTGAATACCAAATTGGCATTTTTATAGGCAAGTTCAACCAATTTATGTTTCTCTCCTTTTATCGGAACCGTTAAAAATACCTTGTTTCCCCGTTTTGCAGAAAGATATGCTTCCAATAGTGGTCTGCCTTCTTTTGTCAATTCTTCCTGCAAAATCAGTTCTTTGGGAATATACGCCGTACCACTGTAAAACTGCTCAATAAATGCTGTCATTACTTCGCTGCGGCTTTGTTCCTCCGGTGCCGTCATATTGAAGTTCTCTCTGCCTGTCATTTTACCGTTTCGAATGAAAAATACCTGCACCAAGCATTGGGAAAACGCTCTGACCAATGCAATAACATCTGCATCCTGCAAAGAGATATTTGCCATTTTCTGCCGCTGTACAATACTTTGTATAGCTTGTATTTTATCCCGCAGTCCTGCCGCCTTTTCAAATTCCAGCTGTTCTGCTGCCTCGCACATTTCCTGCTCCATTTTTTTTCGGATATCCTCATGTTTACCCTCCAAAAAATCCATAGCATCTCGTACATATTTTCCATATTCCTCTTCGGAAACTGCTCCACTGCAAGGGGCAACGCACTGTCCGATATGATAATTTAGGCACGGACGGTCTTTGCCGATTTCCTTTGGCAGATTTTTTCTGCATTTCCGAATGGGAAACAGTTTGTGGAGGGTTTCCACCGTTTCCCGCATAGCATAATTATCCGTAAAAGGACCATAATATTTTGCCTTGTCCTTCAGCATATGGTGGGTAATGAATATCCGAGGAAATTTCTCCTGTATCGTCACTTTAATATAAGGATACGACTTATCATCCTTCAACATAATATTGTATCTGGGACGATATTCTTTGATGAGGTTACACTCCAAAATCAAAGCCTCGATTTCCGAATCTGTCACAATGTACTCAAATTCTGCAATATGCGGTACCATAGTTTTCGTTTTTGCTGTATGATTTTTACTGTTTTGGAAATATTGACGAACACGGTTTCTCAGGTTAATTGCCTTTCCTACATAAATAATTTCCCCTTTATCATTCTTCATCAGGTAGACACCGGACTTTTGGGGCAACTTTTTTAATTCCTCTGCTATATCAAACATATTTTCACCCCCTTCACCCTATAAATTTTCCAAATGGTTTTGGGACTATTCTAACACAAAATCCCCCTTTTCTGCAAATAACAAAACGGATAAATTTCCGATTTTCGTAAAATGCGTTAAAAGCATCGTTCATCCAAAATTTATCCGCTGTCTATGAATTTATTTTTTCCGCTTCTTGTATTCTGCTTTTCTTGCTTTATCTGCCAAAGCCTTTTCTTTTTCTCTTGCACTTTTTTCTGCCAGCATTTCTGTAATATCCTCTGGCATTTCCAAAGTAAGCCGTCCCAATTTACCACTGCGGAATTCGTCCATGAGAATTTTTGCCGCACGCTCCAAATCCGGCTCGTCCCCTTTCAGTTTAAAACCTCTCGCTTCTGCAATCTGCCGCAATACATCATGAGGCTCTGCAATAGTGTCAAAGGCAATATCATACCGTTTGCGAATACAATCAGGATTTACGACCATCATATGATGGATAAAAGAGGTTGCCAATGTCTGTGCATCTAATATATCATCATTGATTGCCCCTGTAAACGCCAGCTTCAATCCTACCTGCTGATCTTCAAACTTGGGCCATAAAATACCCGGTGTATCCAAAAGTTCAAAATCTTTTTTCAGTTTAATCCACTGTTTTCCTCTGGTAACCCCTGGTTTATCGCCTGTTTTTGCTGTTGTTTTCCCAACGTATTTATTGATAAATGTTGATTTTCCCACATTGGGAATCCCCACAATCATACTGCGGATGGGCACATTGATTCTTCCTCTTGCCTTGAGCTTTTCGATTTTTTCTTTCATCAGCTCTCTTGCTGCATCTGTGACCTGCCCCATGCCTGTGCCTTTCAATGCATTCATTTCAATCACACGGAAACCTTTTTCTTCGAAATAGGCTTTCCAAACTTTATTTGCTGTGGCATCTGCCAAGTCACTTTTATTCAGCAAAATAATTCGATGTTTGTTTTTTGCAAGTTCATCTAAGTCTGGGTTTTTGCTGCTGTACGGAATCCTTGCGTCCACCAGTTCAATGACAATATCCACAAGTGCAATGTTTTCTTCCATCATTCTTCTTGTTTTTGTCATATGTCCTGGATACCACTGTATATACATAATTTCCCTCCTTATCGAATGATGCCGAAGCTGCGAAAAGGATACAACCGCATAACAATTTTTCCCTTAATATCCTTTTTCTCAATAGCACCTACAGTATCTTTTCTGCTGTCTGTACTGGCATTTCGGTTATCCCCCATAACAAAGAAACTATCCTCCGGCACAGTATATGGATATTCCATGGTACCTGCGGAGTACATCGGTTCTGCAATATAGGGTTCCTCTATTTTTTCCCCGTTTAAATAAAGGGCATATGCGTTGCCTTCCAATACAAGATTTACTTCATCTCCCGGAACACCAATCACACGTTTGATTATATTCTCATCATATCCGTCCTCATGAAGCTGGCAAATCACAATATCTCCATAAGACGGTGTGGAAAGAGATACATCTAGTTTATTCATCAAAAGAAAATCCCCATGATGAAAATTCGGCTCCATAGAAGATCCCTTTACATAAATTGTACCTACAACGAAAAAACGAAGCAGTACGATAATCAAGAGAACAGCCAAAAGTTGTATGATAGAACTTCCTCTTTTTTTCTCTTTCTTTTCTTTTTCCTCTGTCACGTTGTTTCCCCCCATCTATATCAGCGATAATGCTACGAAAAAAGCCTTGATGAGCAACTCACCAAGGCTGAATTTCCTTATCTCAATACTTCTTTTACCTTTGCTGCCTTACCAACCTTATCTCTCAGGTA
>JAHHTX010000071.1 GCA_020024255.1 Anaerotignum sp. | reverse complement strand
AGGGGTGTTTTTATGGATATTGGCCATCGGTTAAAGCAGATGCGGATACAAAAAGGGCTGACTTTGGAAGAACTTGCCAGCCGCAGTGAGGTTACAAAGGGTTTTTTGTCCCAAACAGAGCGAAATTTGACTTCTCCTTCCATTGCCACACTTAATGATATTGTGGAGGCACTGGGCAGCAGCCTTTCGGCATTTTTCAGAGAGGAGCAGGAGGAAAAGTTCGTATTCCAAAAAGAGGATTTTTTCGTAGATGAACAAGAACGCTGCACCATAAATTGGGTTGTACCCAACACGCAGAAAAATGCGATGGAGCCTATTCTTTTGGAAATTCCCAAAGATGGGGAATCTTTTCATATGGATCCCCACAGCGGAGAGGAGTTCGGTTTTGTTTTGGAAGGCTGTGTAACTCTGGTTTGTGAAGACAAGTCTTATACGGTGCGGAAAGGGGAAACGTTCTATCTTTCCGGAAAAAATACCCATTTTCTTAAAAACAGCAGAAAAACCACGGCGAAAGTCCTTTGGGTGTCTACGCCGCCGCTGTTTTAATGTATAAAAACGGTTAAATGTTTTTTTGGAAAGGATGGTTCTGTTATGAAAAAACTCATTCAGTTTAAAAATATTGTAAAGGGATTTGACAATAAAATCGCATTGAAAGGAATCAATCTGGACATTTATGAAGAAGAGTTCGTGACACTGCTTGGTCCAAGCGGCTGTGGCAAAACAACACTTCTGCGTATTCTTGGCGGTTTTCTGGCACAAGATGAAGGACAGGTGATTTTTGATGGCAAAGACATCAGCAAAGTGCCTCCCCATAAAAGAGAGGTCAACACGGTATTTCAGAAATATGCCCTTTTTCCCAATATGGACGTATACAACAATATTGCCTTTGGACTAAAAATCAAAAAAGAACCAAAGGACATTATTGAGCAGAAGGTTAACCGTATGCTGAAACTGGTTAATTTGGAAGACTACGCCCATAGAGGGGTTATGGAAATGTCCGGCGGACAGCAGCAGCGTGTTGCCATTGCCCGTGCCCTCATCAACGAGCCAAGCGTACTTCTTTTGGACGAGCCTCTTGGTGCATTGGATTTGAAACTCAGAAGGGAAATGCAGCATGAACTGAAAAGGATACAGCAGGAAGTGGGCATCACCTTTATTTATGTTACCCATGACCAGGAAGAAGCCCTGACGATGTCTGATAAAATCGTGGTCATGAAAGATGGGGAAATTCAGCAAATTGGTACACCCACAGATATTTATAATGAGCCAATCAATGAATTTGTGGCAAGCTTTATCGGCGAAAGTAATATTTTGCAGGGGGTTATGCTGGAGGACAGACGAGTGATGTTTGAAGGCAGAAAATTTGACTGTGTGGACGAAGGCTTTGAGAAAAACGAAGTGGTGGACGTGGTTATCCGCCCTGAAGATTTGGATATTGTGCCAAGAAAAGAAGGTAAGCTCAAAGGTGTGGTGAAATCCGTTCTCTTTAAAGGCGTTCATTACGAAACCATGGTGGAAACAAAAATCGGTACGGAAATTACCGTAAAAATGAAAGTATCCGATGACCGCCCCGTATATAATGAAGACGCCAACGAAAAAATCTCTGCCAATGACTTTTATTTAGATGTAGATGACGTGGAAGAACTAGATGATGCAACCATTATTGCCCGTGCCGATGCACAGGCTTGGGACCCGGAAGCGGACGAGCTGATTTCCATTAAAGAAGTCCAGTACAACATCAAAAAGGAAAATGGCACTTATCCGGTTACATTTTCCACAGCAGCAGGCACTTCTGTTACAGTCAACATGATTGTAAAAGATGAAAACCATGTGATTAGTGAAGAAAACGAAGAAGAAATCTTTGCCGTGAACTTCTTCAAAAAGGTAGACGAAATTCAAGAATCCATTGCACTGGAAACGGACTTGAAAACTTGGGCAAATGCTTCGGCATGGAGCCTTGAAGATGACACAGCTGTAGAGATTACCGATGTAAAATACGATTTTGATGCAGCACATATTGTTTCCGGTGTCTATGATGTGACCTTTGCGACTAAGGGTTATGAATATAAAATTGACACTACGGATTATCACGAAGTAGGCGAGGAAGTTGGGCTTATCTTTCAGCCGGAAGATATTCATATCATGTCCCGTCCATCATAAGAAAGGAGGTAGTTTTTTATGCGACAGTTTCGCAGTATGGTGTATCCTTATCTGATATGGTGCAGCATCATGGTGGTACTGCCAATGCTTTTGATTTTGTTATACGCCTTTACCGGAGAAGGAAATGATGTGACTTCTTTCCGCTTTACCTTTGCAAATTTTATACGGTTTTTTCAAGATGCGGTCTTTTTGGACGTGCTAAAACGTTCCCTTGTCATAGCCATATGGACCACAATTATCTGTGTGCTTTTGGGCTATCCTATTGCTTATGTCATCGCATCGGGAAAGGAAAAAAGCAAAATGTTCTGGATTTTGCTCATTACCCTGCCCACATGGATCAATATGCTGGTGCGTACTTACGCATGGATGGGGATTTTACAAGATGAAGGATTGTTGAATCGGGTTCTTGGATTTTTTGGTATTGGGCCTTTCCATATGATGCACACAACCTTTGCCGTGGTTTTGGGAATGGTCTATAACTTCATTCCCTTTATGATATTGCAGATTCATGCGTCATTGGCAAAAATGGATAAAAGCCTTTTGGAGGCGGCACAGGACTTGGGGGCAAATTCTGTCCAAAGCTTTATGCGTGTGACGCTGCCCTTGTCTTTACCCGGTGTGCTCAGCGGGATTACTCTGGTATTCCTGCCGGCAGTATCCAGTTTCTTTATTCCAAAGCTCTTGGGTGGTGGACAGTATGTGCTTATTGGGAATGTCATCGAAACCCAGTTCCTTACCAGTGGCGATTGGAATTTTGGCAGTGCCATTTCTATGATTATGGCAGTGATTATCATGCTTTCCATGTACCTGACACGGAAAGTCGATACTGACCCTGCGGCAAACGGAAGGAGGAGATCGTAATGGGGAAAAAGCGTGGGCGTATTTTTTCAAAAATCTTATTGGGGATAACCATGTTATTTTTCTATCTGCCCATACTGTATATTATCCTGTTTTCCTTTAACAGTTCCCGCTCTCTTACAAAGTTTGAAGGATTTTCTCTGCGTTGGTATGAAAAGATGTTTTCCAGTAATACCATGATGGAGGCAGTGTTGTATACGGTGGTTATTGCGGTTATTGCCACAGTCATTTCCACAATTGTGGGTACACTGGCAGCCATTGGGTTGTCCCGTTCTCGCCGTGTTCTGCGTAATGTGGTGGAGCAGGTGAATGACCTACCCATTATGAACCCTGAAATTGTAACTGCCATCGGGCTTTTGATGTTTTTTAGTGCCTTGGGTATTTCTAAAGGCTTTACCACACTGCTTTTGGCACATATCATGTTTTGTACGCCTTATGTCATTTTGTCTGTAACGCCAAAACTCCGTTCTCTTGACCCAAATCTTGTCGATGCGGCTCTTGACCTTGGTGCAACACCCATTCAGGCATTGATGAAAGTCGTTGTACCACAGATTATGCCGGGGATTGTATCCGGAGCATTGATTGCCTTTACCATGAGTTTTGATGATTTCATCATTTCCTATTTTGTTACAGGAAATGGTGTCAATAATATTTCTATATTGGTTTATACCATGAGTAAACGTATCAACCCTTCCATCAATGCGCTGTCTACTTTGGTTATTGGACTGATTACAGTAGCATTGATTATGATGAATATTATTCCTGTAATTAAAGAAAAAAGGAGGAAAAAACAGGTATGAAAAAGAAAATGCGTTTTGGAGCGGCAACTCTTGCAGGTATACTGCTCCTTACCGGCTGCGGCACAGGGAAAGATGAAATGGCAACAGCCGATGAAAAGTATGGCTCTCATGTGCTGAAACTCTATAACTGGGGCGAATACATGGGTGAAGATGTGATAAGCGATTTTGAAAAAGAATTTGGTGTCAAGGTCATTACGGAGTATTATGATTCCAATGAAACCATGTATACCAAATTGCAGGCAGGGGACTCCTATGATGTTATTGTGCCTTCTGATTATGCAATAGAACGTATGATTAAACAGGATATGCTTTTAGAATTAGACCACAGCCTCATTCCCAATATGGAAAATTTGGCAGAAGGGGTAAAAGGACTTCCCTATGATCCTGAAAATAAATATTCTGTGCCTTATTTCTGGGGCAGTGTGGGCATTGTTTATAATGCAGACAATGTAGATCCGGCTGTAGTGGAAAAAGAAGGATACAATATTCTCCATGACACCAAATATAAAGGCAAAATTTACATTTACGATTCAGAGAGAGATGCTTTTATGATGGCATTCAAGGCTCTGGGTTATTCCATGAATACAGATAATGAAGAAGAAATACAAGCGGCATATGAATGGCTGTTAAAAATTAACGAAACCATGGAACCTGTCTATGTGACAGATGAGGTTATTGACGGCATGATGACAGGGACAAAAGATATTGCTGTTGTCTATAGCGGAGATGCAACTGCCATTTTGGAGGAAAATCCATCTATGCGTTTCTTTATGCCCAATGAAGGGACAAACCTTTGGAGCGATGCTATGGTTGTGCCGAAAAACGCAGAAAATCCTCTGCTTGCACAGGAATTTATTAACTACATCTTAGACAATGAGGTTTCCGCTGAGAATTCAGAGTATACAGGCTATGCCTCCTCCAATCAACAGATATTGGAAGAATTTTCAAGCGAAGGTGGTATTTTTGCTGAAAACGAGGCTTATTTGCCCCGTTCCGGCTATGAAAAGGACGAGGTTTTTGTGGACAATCCTGTACTGAAAAAAAGACTGGCAGAACTTTGGATAAAAGTGAAGGCAGCAAAATAAAGGAGGGGCAAACCTTGCTACAGGAAAAATTGAAAGACTGGCGGCAGGCAGGAAAAAAAATCCTTGTCTGTTGCTGCGGAGAAAAGAAAGCAGAAGAAATGTGGCAAAAAGCCGGTGGAAAGGCAGGAAATATATTGACCCCAAGACAGGTGGAAAGCTGGCTTTTCGCCGGTGGGGGCAGTCTGCCAAATGAACTTTGCTTTACCGGCAGTCTTTCGGAATTTATGGAGTGTTTCCCCAAGGAAAATATTGCGGAAAGCAAACGTAAGGTCAACAGCTTTTTAGCAGGAGGGGTTGCCATGTACGAGGAAGAAAAATGGGTATTTTTCTCCTGTCGTGCTGTGGTTGGAAGCTGTTGTATGGGGAAATATCTTTCTGTTGCAGACAAAAAGGAGCAATAAAGCAAAATGTACTTTCTTTATTGCCATATGGTTTAAAACAAGAAGAAAATGATGTCGTCAATATGGATTTGGTGAATGGATTCAGCGACCTTATGATGATTTGCATAAGAAACGAAAGTTTTCCTTTGCTTTTTGTTTTGTCAGACAGACAAAAAGGGAGTGGCAGCCGTTTGGCGGTGTCACTCCCTTTTTTGTGCTTTTTTCTATGTTGTTTATACGGTTTTCTTTTTATAAATTGCACGAATAACGAAAATCGTGCCAACCATGGAAATAATTGCAATAGGCAGGTTAATCATCCAATTCTGAATGAATGCTGTCAAAATGTAGTTTATTGCGGATACCACTGCAACAACAATGGAATAAGGCAGCTGTGTGGAAACGTGGTTCATATGGTCACACTGTGCCCCTGTAGATGCCATAATGGTGGTATCAGAAATGGGAGAGCAGTGGTCACCGGCAACTGCGCCTGCCAGTGTTGCTGCAACGGTAATGACCATCATTTCGCTGCCGGAGTCAAGTATGGGTACAACAATGGGCAGAAGAATACTGAAAGTACCCCAAGATGTCCCTGTAGAGAATGCCAGGAATATGGCAATACAGAAAACAATAACAGGCAGCAGTACATTTATACTGGTATTGTGTGCCAAAATGCCTGCAACAAATTCTTTTGCGCCAAGCAGTCCTGTGATTCCACTCAGTGTCCATGCGAAAGTCAGAATTAAAATGGCAGGAACCATGGAACGGAATCCTTCCGGCAGACATTCCATAAATTCTCTGAATTTCAACACACGCCGAGGAATGTACAAAAGGAATGTGATAATCAATGCTGCCACAGACCCAAGGGCAAGAGCGGTAGATGCTGTACAATTTGCAAAGGCTTCCACAAAAGGTACACCCTCAAAGAAACCACCTGTGTAAACCATGCCCGTTACACAGCAGATAATCAGGATAATCACGGGCAGTACCAAGTCGATAACGCCGCCTTTTCCGGTGACTTCCATGGTTTCTGCATTTTCAAATGGTCTGGCATCTGTAGTAAATAAATCTTGGTTTTCCTGTGCATTTATTTCATGCTTTGCCATAGGGCCGAAGTCGAAATTCAGCAGTGTCAGGGTAATCATGGTCACAATGGTCAACAGTGCGTAGAAGTTGTAAGGAATGGCACGAATGAAAAGCTCTAAGCCATTATAGCCTTCTACTACGCCGGATACTGCTGCTGCCCAAGAAGAAATGGGAGCAATAATGCAGATTGGTGCTGCCGTTGCATCAATAATATATGCGAGCTTTGCACGGGAAACATTGTGGTCGTCTGTTACGGGACGCATTACGCTTCCTACAGTCAGACAGTTGAAATAGTCATCTACGAATACCAAAACGCCCAAAAGGAATGTGGACAACAATGCACCTCGTCTTGTGCCGATTTTGGTGCCTGCCCATTTACCGTAAGCGGCAGAACCGCCTGCTTTGTTCATGAGGGCAACCAGAACGCCCAGAACAACAAGGAATATCAAAATTCCACTGTTGTTGGGGTCGGAGATTTTTGCAATAACGCCACCCTCTGTTTCATTGGTAACCATGACAATAAACGCATCTTTGACATTAAAGTTTGTATAGAACAATGCACCGGTGACAATACCAACAAACAAGGAAGAATACACTTCCTTTGTAATCAGTGCAAGGATGATAGCAACCAAAGGTGGCACCAAAGACCAGAAGGTTGCATACATTTTGCTTGTGTGTTCTGCTGCGGCTTCTTCTGCACCAAATGCTGTTACGGTAAATAAAAGCATAGCCATGAAGAATACAGGCAGGAACCACAAACGATTTTTCTTCTTTTGTAACATACCCTTTACTCCTCTCAATTGATAAAAAATAATGAATCCATGAAGCAAAAACAGATGCCACTTTACACTTTAAAAAAAAGAAAAAGCCTTGTGTACGCACACAAGACTCCGTTTTTTCCGTATAGAAAACCGCCCCATAAGGGCAAAAGGCGAAGTGTTCGATAGCGCTCCACAAATGTGACAGTACGCTGCATATTCTGCAACGTCCCAATCGAAAAGATATATGGGAAATTTCCGATTTCGGCGGTAGTTCCTTTCGTCCCTTTCATGCCCATACAGTTGAAAAAAGGGGTTACTGATAAATACCGCACCTCTATCTGTTTTTGTCCTATTTTTTTCCAAACAGGAAAAAAATATTCTTCTATACAATAGATAACATATCCCAAAGGGAAAGTCAACCTTTTTCGGAAAATTCCTTTATTTCCTTTTGTATGCTCTTTTATTTGTACAAAAAAACTGCTATACTGTTAGCAAAAGAGAAAAAATCAAGGGAAAGGATGATGTCCAATGTCTACACCGCATAACACAGCAGAAAAGGGTGCATTTGCCAAAACGGTTTTGATGCCGGGAGATCCTCTTCGTGCCAAATTCATTGCCGAAAATTTTCTGAATGCACCTGTTTTGGTCAATGATGTGAGAGGCATACAAGGTTATACGGGAACCTATCATGGTATTCCTGTTTCCGTTATGGCAAGCGGTATGGGTGCGCCTTCCATGGGAATTTACAGTTACGAGCTTTATCATATGTATGATGTGGAAAATATCATTCGCATCGGTTCTGCCGGTGCCATTTCTGAAGACTTGCAGTTGCGGGATATGGTGGCAGGAATAGCTGTACACACCAATTCCAATTTTGCAAGCCAGTATCAAATGCCGGGGACGATTGCACCTGTTGCAGACTACACCCTGTTGTCTACAGCAGTGGAAACAGCAAAGGAGCTGGGAATTTCTCTTCATGTGGGAACTCTTTTTTCTTCCGACACCTTTTATGATGCCTTTAAAAAAGAAAATACACTGAAATGGGGGAAAATGGGTGCATTGGCAGTGGAAATGGAGTCCATTGGCTTATATTTGACGGCACAGTATGCAGGTAAACGTGCATTGACTCTGGTGACGGTTTCTGACCACTTGGTTACAGAAGAAAGTACCTCTGCCGAGGAACGACAGAACAGCTTTACACAAATGATGCAGGTTGCATTGGAAACAGCGGTAAAAATGGAGAAAATCCAATAGATATGGAAAAGATTTCCGTGAAAGGAGGAATTTCTTTGAAAAAGAAGGAAAAAAAGAAAATGAAAGTATCCTATTATGTTGGGATGGGGGCTGCCTTTGGGGCATTCTTCGGTGGCGTGAGCGGTGCTGTGAGCCGAAAACCTCTTTTGTTCTATGGCATTGGCATTGCCCTAGGAACAGTACTTGGTGGCGTTTACGGAAAGAAAAGGTTATCATAAGTTTTATGGTTCCTATCACAGTTTCATCACATGGAAGTACAGGCGGTGGAGAATTTCTCTGCTGCCTTTTTTTGAA
Organism: Anaerotignum sp.; assembly: GCA_020024255.1. Taxonomy (GTDB): domain Bacteria; phylum Bacillota; class Clostridia; order Lachnospirales; family Anaerotignaceae; genus Anaerotignum. The sequence continues at coordinate 1,293 of JAHHTX010000071.1, read as the reverse complement.
AAAAAATAAATCTTTTTTGCAACTTTCTGTTCTCCTGCTGCATCTAATATACAGAAAGACAAACAGAAACAAACGTATTCCCATACAGAAAAAAGACAATGCGTATGGAAACAGAAAAGGAGCGATAAATATGAAAAATTGGAAAAAAGCAGGTATCAGTACAGCAGCGGTTTTGGTTACATTTGGTGCAGCCGTAAACTTGAGTCCCGTAGTGGCAAACGCTATGGACACCATTCCCGTAGTGGGCAGTATTGCAAAGGTTGTGACACTGCCAAGTCGTCAAATGAAAACAGACAACAAGGAAGCAGACATTGTCATTCCTCAGTTGGAACAGGTTTCTGATGTAAACAAGGATATCCTCCGTTATATAGATGATTTGGTGGCAGAATATGATAAAGCTGTAGCAAAAAATCCAAATGGCGGACAATACCGTGTACACTCCGATTACGAAGTGGTAACAGATACTGCCAAATACCTGAGCCTTCGCATTAACACAGAAGTTTTGGAGGCAGGCGGCGAACAGCGTGTGAAAATCTTTACCGTTGATAAATCCACAGGCAAAGCCGTTTCTCTGCTAGATTATCTTGGCAGCAAGGAAAAACTGGATACAGCAAGTAAAGAAATTTTAAAACAGATGAAAACAGAAATGGCAGCTGATGACACAAAAACATATTTCACAGCTGATGACGAAATGGGAGATGGTTTCAAAGGTCTTTCCGGTAAAGAAAACTTCTATATTGACAAAAATGGCAAAACCGTTATTGTATTTGGCGAATATGAAGTTGCACCCGGTTCTATGGGTGTAGTATCCTTCACCTTAGCCGAATAAAACAAAAGACAGCCATGAAAATACCACAGCTTATAGGCTGTGGTATTTTTTTCTGGAACGTTCCACAAACCACTGTGCCTGTTCCGAGAATAATTGGAAGTTTTCCTTATCCATTTTACAGCAGCAGTCATAGATTTCTTTCCACTCTATGCTTTCCGCAAGATAGGGTTTTGCTACATCGCTCAGACCCAATAGATAATCCATGGAAACATTAAAAATAGCGACAATCCGCTTTAAATCCTTGATGGAAGGCTGATTTCTACCGGATTCGTAGTTAGCAATGGCAGTGTATCCGTAGCCAAGAAGTTCTGCAAGCTTTTTTTGTGTCATATTATGCTGCTTGCGGAGTTCTTTTAATCTGTCTTTAAATTCCATAGTGTTTAACCTCCTAAAACATTTTAAACATAAACATTATATATAAAAAAAACCGTAATATTTATTGTAAAAAAAATTACCCCTTATAT
>JAHHTX010000070.1 GCA_020024255.1 Anaerotignum sp. | reverse complement strand
GCATATATTTTTATTTCTAGTGTGGATAGTTTAGACTGGAAGGAATTGGGGGTACAAGCGGAGATTGATCAGGTATTGAATCACAAACATCTCGGAAATGGTTCAATTATTTTGTTTCACAATGATGCAAAATACACACCGGAGGCTTTAGGAACAATTTTAAAAGGCTTAAAGGAAAAAGGTTTTGAGATTGTGCCTATTGCAGACTTGATTTATCGAGATAATTTTGAGATGGATCATGAAGGGCGACAGATAAGGAAGGAAGCTGAATCATAATATTTGAAATTTATACATAATGCAGTATATAGACAATGAAAAGCGGTAAAATACTTGACAGAATGTGTTTTTGAAGATAAACTTCTTATTATATTAACGTAGTATGTAAAGCTAAAGATGAAAACTCGGATAATTGCGGAGGTTGATGGTTGTTGGAAGCCTGGATAGGTTTGGGCGTATCAGTATTGTGCAATATGATATTGATATGGAAGTTATGGCGGATACACAAGAAACACAATGAAAATACGGTGACGGAGGAAGGAATCCGTATGATGGTGGATGCCGGTGGGGATAATGGCAGTATTGATGCTTCGGAAAAGGAAATGATTAATAATATTTTCGAGTTGGGGAATACTTCTGTAGAAGATATTGCAACCCACAGAACTGATATTGTGGCTGTTTCTTTAGAAGCAACTTTGGAAGAAATTAAGGAAGTCCTGATAGAAGAAAAGTATTCACGAATTGTGGTGTATGAAGAAAATATTGATGATATTATTGGGGTTTTTCATGTAAAAGATTTGGTAAAATATATTCTCACAGACTCTACAAGAATGCAGGAAGAAAACTTTAATTTGGAAGATATTTTGATGAAGCCATATTTTGTGCCATTTTCCAAAAAAGTAAATGAGTTAATTGGGGAAATGCAACGAGAAAAGGTACATCTGGCAATTATCATAGATGAATATGGAGGAACTTCCGGCATTGTCACCATGGAAGATGTTATGGAAGAGATTGTCGGTAATATTTTTGATGAATACGACATTGAAGAAGAAGAGGATATTTGTATTGTTGGCGAAGATACTTATTCCATCAGCGGGAAAGCAAACTTGCAGGATGTGGCAGAACAGCTGGAAATTGTTTTTGAAGATGATGAGGATTATGATACATTGGGTGGTTATTTGATAGGACGTCTTGGGCGTATTCCAGAAGATGATGAAACGCCGGAAATTATTATGGATGGCTGGTCTTTTCAGATTAAGCATTTTGAAGAAAAAAGAATTGAAAAGGTTTTGGCAAAGCGTCTTTTATTAGAGCTGCAAGAAGAGGAAGAAACAGGAGAAAACAAGGAATAAGCTATTGTACTTTCAATATTTATATTAAATTACTTTAGGAGGAATGATGATGTTAGACAGAAAAGTTGTAAAATTATTAAATGAGCAGATTACCAAAGAATTTTATTCCGCATATCTATATTTGGATTTTGCAAATTTCTATGCAGAAAAGGGACTGGAAGGTTTCTCCAACTGGTACGAAATTCAGGCACAGGAAGAACGGGATCATGCTATGCTGTTTTATCGCTATATGCAGAACAACAATGAAAAAATTACATTGGAAGCCATTGACAAACCTGGTGTTACATTAACAGAGTTGATTGATCCTTTGAAAGAAGGGTTGAAGCATGAAGAATATGTAACAGAGCTGATCAATAAAATTTATGCAGCTGCACAGGAAGTAAATGATTTCCGTACGAAACAATTTTTGGATTGGTTTGTAAAAGAACAAGGAGAAGAAGAAACCAGAGCAAGCAACTTAATTACAAAAATGGAGTTGTTTGGGCATGATCCAAAAGGGTTGTATATGCTGGATAATGAATTGTCAGCAAGAGTATATGCTGCACCTACATTAGTGCTGTAAGGAAATAAAAATAGAAAAAATAGAAAATGGAGCGTTTTAGGATATTCAGCATAAAACGCTCCGTTTTTATTTTGAAGGAAAAGATAAGCGTACGCAGGAAGAGATAAGGCGTGAAAAATAAATAGAGTATAAAATTTATGGAAGAAACAAAGTTGACTGAAAATAACGTATAAAATGCAAAGACAGAGATATTGACTTGTTTTTGTGATGGTGCTATACTTTCTAAAGATTGCGGTTTTAGAAAGCTGCAAGAAGAAAGAATGAGGGAACAGTATGATACGAAATGTTTTGGAATATGCAGAACAGACAGCAGAAAGATTTCCAAATAAAACAGCTTTTGCAACAGAAAAAGAGAAGATATCTTTTGCAGAATTGGTACAGCGTGCAAAGGAAATAGGGACTTATCTTTTGCAATATGGTGTGCATAGGCAGCCTATGGCAGTAATGACAGACAAGACACCAGAAATGATTGCGGCTTTTTTGGGTTGTGTGTACAGTGGAAATTTCTATACACCCATTGATGTGACCATGCCAAAAGAACGAATACAATCCATTTTTCATACATTGAAACCAGCTGTTTTGTTGGTGGATGAAAAAAGCAAAAACCAAGTGGCATCTCTGGGCTATGATGGGAAAACAGTTTTTTTGGAAGAAGTGGAAGAGGGAAATATTGCGGAAGAGGAGTTAAAGAAAATCCGTCTGGAAACCATTGACACAGATCCGCTATATGCACTGTTTACTTCAGGTTCAACAGGTGTGCCGAAAGGTGTTGTCATTTCCCATCAATCTGTTGTGAATTTGACTGAATGGTACACAGAGGCATTTTCCATTACCGAACAGGAAGTTATTGGAAATCAGGCACCTTTTTATTTTGATTCTTCTGTAAAGGATATTTATGCAGTGCTGAAAACAGGGGCAACTATGGAAATTATTCCAAAACAGCTTTTTTCTTTTCCGGTTCGTTTGCTTCCTTATATTGAAGAAAAACAGATTAACTATATTGACTGGGTACCTTCTGCTTTCTGTATTGTTGCCAATACAGATGCTTTGGCAAAATGTCGCCCTTCCTCTTTGCGAAAAATGATGTTTGCCGGGGAGGCAATGCCGACAAAACAATTCAACTATTGGAAAAAATACTATCCGAAGGCTCTATTTGCCAATATATATGGCCCTACAGAAACGACAGTGGATTGCACCTATTATATCGTTGATAGAGAATTTGCAGATGATGAACCTCTTCCCATTGGCTATGCCTGCCGTAACACGGATATCTTTATTTTAAAGGATGACCGCTTGGCAAAAGAGGGCGAAAGCGGAGAACTTTGTGTGAGAGGCAGATGTTTGGCTCTTGGATATTATAACAATCCGGAAAAAACAGCGGAAGTCTTTATCCAAAATCCTTTGAATCCTCATTATCCCGAAAAAATTTATAAAACGGGGGATATTGCAAAGTATAACGCACATGGCGAAATCATTTTTTTAGCCAGAAAAGACCATCAAATCAAACATATGGGACACCGTATTGAATTGGGAGAAATTGAAACTGCGGTTGCATCTATTGATTTGATTACAGAAAGTACTTGCATTTACGATGAAGAAAATCAGAAAATCGTGTTGTTTTATTGTGGAGCAGAGGCAGACCAACGCTATATCCTAAAAAAACTGCGGGATAAGTTGCCGAAATATATGTTGCCCAATAAAATCATACTGTTGGAGGAAATGCCGCATACCATAAACGGAAAGATTGATCGTCTGCGGCTGAAGGAGTATTATGATTGCGAAGATTGCTGATGAAAAGAAATTGGAGGCGCTAATTCGGGCGTGGCACAGCAAACGTACACAAACGAATTTTCTCTTGCCGGAAGCGGATTATCAACAGGCGGCAAAAGAAAAAAGATGCAGTGTACTTCGTTTTGCAAAAGGTTGTTATCTGTTCATTGAACAGGTAAATCATATTGATTTTTATTTCTTTTTGGAACATGGCGCAGAACCCATTTCCATTCCGTCTTTGGACAAACCGCTTATTTTGGAGCAGGTTTGTTTGGAAAAGAAGGGTATGGAACCAAAGCCATCCCTTTGGAAAGCCGTGGGATTTTCACCATATCTGGAAAGAAAGCGTTTGACGATGCCTATGGCAGAAGCCTTTGTAACCAAGGGAAAACTGTCTTTTGCAGATGAGTCCCATGCTGAGGAAATTATGCAGATGATGAAAGAAAGCTTTGAGCCATATACTTCTGCTTTACCAAGCAGAGAAACACTTTTGGACTCAATTCGTGCCAATGAGGTTTTGGCAGAAATAGATAATGGAGAACTTTTGGGTTTTCTTCGTTTTGGCTGGGAAAAGAAAAATTCTGTACTGTGGCAGATTGCTGTAAAGGACAAGGCAAGAGGTAAGAATATTGGAAACCGTCTTGTGCAAAGCTGGCTATGGCAGGTCAATGGTGAGGCACTGCGTTGTCAGCTTTGGGTACGAACAGACAACGAGGCAGCATTGCATATGTACGAAAAGGTGGGATTTATGCCTGATGGCAGAGTAGCACCTGTTTTGATAAAAATTTAAGGTAGAACACAGGAAAAAGAAAGGGAGAAGTGATAACATGGAAAACTTACTGAAAATTTTGGCTGAAATCAGACCTGACGTAGATTTTGAAGACAACAAAGAATTAGTAGACAGCGGGGAATTGGACTCCTTTGATATTGTCACATTAGTAGGGGAACTTTGTGACGAATATGATATTGAAATTGGTGCAGATGATATTGTACCGGAAAATTTCAATTCTGTAGAGGCGATTATGGCACTGGTAACCAGATTGCAGGAAGATTAAGATGTAAGGAGAACAGATTATGGCATTTACATCTATGCAGTTTGTGATGTTTTTGGTGCTGGCTGTTGCTGTATATTATGGGACACCGAAGCGTTACCGTTGGGTAACGCTTTTAGTGGTTAATTATATATTTTATTATTTTGCAGGAATAAAATACTTTCTTTACCTGTTTGCAACGACCATCAGCACATACATTGCAACTAGAAAACTGGGGGATATGGCAGAAAAAAATAAGGCTGCCTATACCGCCGCAAAAGGAGAATTGGATAAAGAAGAAAGAAAAGCATGGAAGGCAGATTTTACCAAGCGGAAACGCCGCATATTAGTGCCAACGTTGCTGTTTAACTTCGGTATTTTGGCTGTGTTGAAGTATGCAGATTTTTTCAGTGAGAATATCAATCTTTTACTGGAAAAGTTGTCTGTTTCCGTTGAATTGCCGGTATTTCATTTTCTATTGCCTCTGGGTATTTCTTTTTACACTTTCCAGACTATGGGCTATCTCATTGATGTTTATCGAGAAAAGGTAAAGCCGGAAAAGAATTTGGGAAAACTGGCATTATTTATTTCTTTCTTTCCGCAGATTGTGCAAGGCCCTATTGGACGGTTTCAAAGTTTGTCGGAACAGCTTTTTCGGCCCAATGTATTTTCCTATGAACGAACAAAATTCGGTGTACAGCTTATGCTTTGGGGTGCATTTAAAAAGTTGGTTATTGCAGACAGAGCAGCTGTTTTGGTAGATACCGTTTTTGGTTTTCCGGAAACGTTCAGCGGTACTTATATTGCTGTAGCTGCTTTGGTTTATTGTATTCAGTTGTACGGGGATTTTTCTGGCGGAATTGATATTGCAACAGGGGCAGCACAGATTTTCGGCATTGAACTAGAACAGAACTTTGCAAGACCTTATCTTGCTACCAGTGTACCGGATTTTTGGAGAAGATGGCATATTACATTAGGTGCATGGTTCCGTGATTATGTTTTTTATCCTTTGTCATTGTCCAAGTTCTTTACTAAGGTTGGAAAAAAGGGCAGAAAGGTTTTGGGGAATTATGTAGGCAAGTTGCTGCCAGTGTTGATTCCTCAGTTTATTATCTTTTTTCTTATCGGCATTTGGCATGGTGCAGAATGGAAATATATTGCTTTCGGTTTCTATAATGGCACACTAATTGTGTTGGGTATCCTTTTTGACCAACCGTTACAAAAATTGGTAAAGAAATTAAAAATCAATACCGAATGTTTCAGCTGGCATCTATTCCGTATTTTGCGTACATTGGTTTTGGTGGCGTTTGGGAAAATTATCACAAGAGCCGCAGGCGTTACGATTTCCTTCCATATGATACAATCAATGTTTGTGAACTGGAATACAGATATATTTTGGACAGGTGGGCTTTTGCAGTTGGGACTGGATAAGCCTGATTTGTGGGTATTATTCTTTGCGTCATGCGTACTTTTAATCGTAAGCATTTTGCAGGAATGTGGTATCAAGATACGGGAAACATTGGCAAAACAGAATCTCTATTTTCGTTGGGCGGTATATCTGGGCGGTGTTTTTGCTCTGATTCTCTTTGGCGTATACGGTTTGAATTATAATGCCGCAGATTTTATTTACAGGGGGTTTTAAGATATGAGCAAAAAATGGAATATTGTTGCACGCTGCTCTGCCTTCTGTCTGGTGTTTGCATTGTTATTCACCCAATTTACGAGAATGTATCAGCGACGCGATGACGAAACCAATGAAATACACGCATTTTATGCGGAGCCAAAGAATAGTTTAGATGTATTGTATGTTGGAAGCAGTCCGCTTTTGCGGGGTATTTCTCCTATGCAGATGTATAAAGAACATGGATTTACAGGCTTTGTTCGTGCATCAGCTTTACAGGCACCAGCCGTCAGTTACGGTTTATTGGCGGAATCTTTAGAAAAACAGACACCAGAAGTGGTGGTTTTGGTTTGTGATAATCTTTTTCAGAAATATGACTATGCAGAACGGGAAGGTGACCTTCGCCGTGTATTGGACGGCATGAAGCTGTCCCCTTATAAATGGGAAATTCTGCGTAAGGTTACAAAGGCAGATGACCGTCAGACTATGCTCTCCTATTTCTTCCCTCTTTTGCGTTATCATGAGCGATGGAAGGAAGTTAATCTGGCAGAAGCGGAAACTGAGCCGTTTTTGAAACATTCCTTTCGGAAAGGACAAGTTCCTTTAAAGGACATAGCACCACAGGCATATCCTGAAGGATTTATGGAACCAACAGGGAAAGAAGCTGTTTTTGATAAAGATGCACGAAAGGAAACCTTGCGTACTCTGGATTTGTGCAAAGAGAAGGATATTCCGGTTTTGATTCTGCACTTGCCCAAAATGAGCTGGACTTATGAGCAGAGCATGAAAATGGAAGAATTTGCTAAGGAGCAAGGGGTCGCTTATGTGGACATGGACAGGGAGGAAATAAGAAAGGATTTGCAGCTGAATCCCCAAAAGGATTATTACGACCAAGGACATATGAATGTGACAGGTGCAGTAAAGGTAACAAAGTGGTTGGGGGATTTTCTTGCAAAGCAGTATGATTTGCCTGATCATCGTGAAGATGCTGCTTATGCAGATTGGGACGCAGATTTAAAGCAGTATATGGAAACAATAAATAAAATGAAAGAGCAAAAATAAAAGATTTTGCATAAAGGACTGCGTTTACAAAAAAGCACTTTCCGCATGGTAGAAAGAGAAGTGCATGGAGGTAAACCAGCAGTCCTTTTTGATATAAAAATTGAAGAATTTGTAAATATAGGATATTGTGGTGAACATTTGTACAAATAGTGATTTGCTTGGAGAAAAAGAACATTTTTTTTCAAAAGCAGAAGATAGTCCAGAAAATATGTCGGTTATAAAAGCGATTGATTTTATCTAATATGTATAGAGGAACAATGTGAAAAAAATCAAAATAGCTTCAAATATGACTAATTAGTGAAAAAATATATATAAAAATTTATATTATTTTAGTGAAAATGATATTGTGTTTGAGGAAATTTAGACTTTGCCAAATCTATACAAAGATGAGAAAAAAAGAAATTTGGTTGAGGAAAAAAAGGGATTATGGTAATATCAAAATGACTAATCGTGTGCTTTTCAACAGTGAAAACTTTGGAAATATTTGGGAAATATACGATGTAAACTATATTTTTAATGTTTAGGGGGGTATACAATATGAGAGAAAAGAATGATGAACAGCTCAAAGAAAAATTTCGATTTGCAGAAGGTACTTCTAATTTACATATGGGGATAACAGGTAAGTTGATGGCAGGCATATTGATTCCTCTTGTTCTCGTCCTGATTGTGATTGGCATAGGCATTGATTACAAAGTATTAAATGTTGTTACTACATTAAAAAGCGGTAATATTGCCAGACAGACTGCTGTTGCCACAGAAACAGTGAAATCTTATTTTAAAGAAGAAATCATTAGAGCAGAAGTAGTAAGCGATTTGGATTCTATGCAAAATTTGCTGCAGGAAGTCAATGCTGCTGAGGCGAATTTCCGTTTTGAAGGTTCTGACAAATTTCAACCTGTTTTAAATGATTTAAAAAGGGTGCAGGCAAAAGCGGACGAGTCTGTTATGGCAATATGGCTGGCAACCATCAAAAACAGTCAGGCAGTGCAATCTACAGGATATGTAACAGACAGCTCCTTCCGCATAGAAGATCGCAAATGGTATCAGCTTTTGGAAAAGAATAATGGTAAACCCATTGTTTCAGGGGCATATGAAGATGCAGGGTCAGGAAAGCTGGTTGTTACCGTTGCAGTGCCGGCATACATTCGTGGTTCTTCTGAAATGACTGGAGTAATTGGGATAGATATTTCTCTGGACGGTCTTTCTAAGAATTTGAGCGAACTGAAGGTTGGGGAAACCGGCTACGTTATGGTATATGACAATGATTATGATATTGTTTATCATCCCAATGAAGATGCAAAGTTAAAGAATTTATCGGAAGCAAATTATTCCGATAATTTGCGAACAGCCATTCAAAACAATACCTCTATGGAGTCTATTTCATATGAAAGGAATGGGGAAGAATTTCATGGAAGCATCAATGTTTTGGAGGATTTCGGCTGGACAATCCTGAGCTGCATGCCAAACAAGGAATTTAAGTCGGAAGTGAGAAGTACATCAAAGATGGTTGGTATTGGTTTTTTGCTGTGTGCAATTCTTTTGGTGATTATTATTTCCATACGTTCCAAAAGCATTGTAAAACCCATTAGAAAGTTGAATCAGGTTGCACAGGAACTGGCAAAAGGCAATCTGGATGTGGAGATGCCTAAGGTTTCCACAGATGAAGTGGGAGCACTGACAACAAGTATTTCTAGCATTGTCGGAAGGCTAAAGATGTATATTTTATATATTGATGAAGCTGTAGATGTTTTACGTGGTTTAGGCAACGGCGAATTAGTCTTTGAAATGAAGCAGAATTATGTGGGTGAATTTAAGAGATTGAAAGTTGCATTGCTGAAAGTACAGGAGGCATTATCCAATACACTGTTCCAAATCTCTGATGCGGCAGATCATGTTACAACTGGTGCAGAGCAAGGTGCATTGGCAGCTCAGTCTTTAGCACACGGTGCAACGGAGCAGGCAAGCACTGTAGAAGAATTGTCAGCAACGGTGCAAGAGTTATCCAATGATGCACAACAGGATTCTGAAAAAGCAACACAGGCAAGCGATAATCTGGATAATATCGAAGTAGAGTTGGAAGAAAGCAATCGCTTTATGAAGGATATGCTTTCCTCAATGGATGAAATTACATATCAGTCTAATGAGATTGAAAAAATCATCAAAACCATTGAAGATATTGCGTTCCAGACCAACATTTTGGCACTGAATGCAGCAGTTGAGGCTGCAAGAGCAGGTTCTGCGGGTAAAGGTTTTGCAGTTGTGGCAGACGAAGTTCGTAATCTGGCAGTAAAGAGTGGGGACGCAGCAAAGAATACAACAGTTCTCATTCAAAATTCCATTGCAGCAGTGAGAAAAGGTTCTGATATTGCCAATACAACAGCTGAGTCCATAGAAAATGTTTCTGTAAAAACAAAGGACGTGGTAAAATCTATTGATGAAATTTCCTCAAGATATCAACAGCAGGCAGAAAGATTAACACAGGTGTCGAATGGTATCGAACAGATTTCATCGGTAGTACAGACAAACTCTGCAACTGCACAGGAGAGTGCTGCATCTAGCGAAGAATTGTCTGCACAGGCAAATATTATGAAAGGTCTGGTAAACAACTTCCATTTGGATGAAAAATTCCGTGACTAAAAAATGAAAGTCGAAAAATAATATAAAACTATCCATCTCATGAAATATATTG
>JAHHTX010000069.1 GCA_020024255.1 Anaerotignum sp. | reverse complement strand
TTATTCGGTAATCCTTATAAAATTTGACAAAACTGTTCGATTCACAAAAATGATAATAAATTAAGATTTTGGGGAAATAATATATTAAATATGGACAAAATATTTATGGTGTACACTGGAATAATTAAATAAAAATGACATAAATATAGATAATATTATTTGTGAAACACCATAATTATGCTAATATTGCATATATAATAATGGAAAGATGATATATATTGACATTTGCAGAATTTTATGATAATTTATAAAAACAATAATATTATTGATAATTTTATTGTATACTTTTACAATACAAGCGCATGGGAGAAACGTAAAGCTACTTCAAGCTGTTGTGAACATACTGGTTCATATCAATTTGTTCTCTTTTGCTGTATGTAAAAATTCCAGCTCTATAGTTTTTAGTTTGGAGGGGTGATAAATTATGATTTCCAAAACAGATGCAGAGATGTATAGTGACTACCTCATTGAAAAACGCCGCTATTTTCATATGTATCCGGAAGTTAGTGGAAAGGAATATCAAACCAGTAAGGTAATTCAGCAAGAACTGGATCGATATGGTATTCCTTGGCGTTTATGTGGAATGGAAACAGGAATTTTGGCGACGATAACTGGGAAGCTGCCTGGGAAAACCATTTTGCTGCGAGGCGATTTGGATGCGCTTACGGTCAAAGAAACGACAAATGTTCCATATGCCAGTTCAGTTGAAGGAGTTATGCACGCTTGTGGGCATGATTGCCATACGGCAATGTTACTTACAGCAGCTAGAATGTTAAATGACATGAAGGATACACTGCACGGTACAGTAAAGCTGGCTTTTCAACCTGCTGAAGAAGTTGCAGAAGGGGCAAAAGCTATGATTGAAGAAGGTGCTTTAGATGGTGTAGATGCTTGTTTTGCCATTCATGTGTGGGGCACGGTCGATGCGGGGAAAATTTCCCTAGATGCGGGCCCAAGAATGGCTTCTGCAGATTTGTTCAGTGTTAAAATTAAGGGGAAAGGGGCTCATGGAGCAGAACCTGATTGCGGCGTTGATGCGATTGTTGCAACAGCAGCAGCGATCAATAATCTGCAGACAGTTGTCAGCAGGGAAATTTCTCCTGCCTCTCCGGCTGTTTTAACAATTGGTACGATTTCAGGCGGAACTCGTTTTAATGTCATTGCTGAGGAATGTGAAATCACCGGAACGACTCGTTGTTTTGATCCGCTTGTTTGGGATCAGTTTGAAGAGCGTGTAAAGCGCATTTTAAATCACACAGCAGAAAGTTACAGAGCTTCTGCGGAAATAACGTACAATCGGGTTTGCCCTCCTGTTGTAAATGATGAGAATTTTGTTGCTTTGGCACAAAAATCTGCAAAAAAGGTTATGGGGGAAGATTGTCTTACCCACATTCCACCTACCACAGGTGCGGAAGATTTTTCACAATTTGCATCTCGGGTTCCAGGCGCTATTGCATTATTGGGTATCAAAAATGAGGCTTGCGGAGCAATATGGCCAAATCACTCCGGAAATTTTTCTGTAGACGAATCTCAGCTTATAAACGGTGCTATGTTGTATGTTCAGGTGGCATCTGATTATAATGCACAATGAATGCCAAACTGGGAATTATAAGAATTATCATTGATGGGTTAAATGGGTTAAAAAGGGAAAGGAGAATACTATGTATAATTTTGCACTTGCATTTGTGGCGTGTGCCGCTGCATACATTATCGGCGAAGTTATTTCAACTGCAACCAAAGCATGGGTTCCGTCAGTGTTTGTAACAGCTGTATTATTTTTGGTAGGATATTGGACAATATTACCTCGTGATGTTATTACTGATGCTGCTATGCTTCCGTTTGGGAGTACATTAGGACTTTATTTAATCATTACACATATGGGTACTGTTATTAGCATTAAGCAGCTTCTTGAACAGTGGAAAACAATTGTCGCTTGCCTGGTTGGTCTTGCTGGGATGTGTATCTTTGCATTGATTTTGTGTCCTTTGATTATGGACAGAAACTATGTAATCGCAGGTCTGCCTCCATTGACAGGGGGTATTGTAGCAGCAACGACAATGATGGATGCCGCAAACAATGCAGGTTTGAAAGAAGCAGCCGTTTTTGCGATTACCATGTACTGTGTACAGGGGTTTGCCGGATATCCTTTGACAGCAGTTTGTTTACAGCTGGAAGGAAAAAAACTGTTGAAAGATTTCCATGCTTCTGCAAAGGCAGCTGCAGGTGCAGCAGGCGGCTCCATTGATACTGTAAACGGCAACTTAGTTAGCGATGAAGGAAACAAGAAGAAACTTTTACCTGAATTGCCTGCTAAATGGAATACAACCGTTATGATGTTAGGAAAACTTGGTCTGGTTGCGTTTATGGCAACGATATTGGGAGGCATTACTTTCCCTGTAATCGGAAAAATCAGTGGTGCAATTTGGGCATTGCTGTTAGGTATTATCTTTACATTTATTGGTTTCTTGGATGAAAATGTTTTGAACAAAAGTAATTCCTACGGTATCGTTATGTTTGCATTGATGATGTATATTTTTGACGGATTGAAAGATTGTACACCTGAAATGCTGCTTAATATTATCGGTCCCATGATTAGTCTGATTGTTATTGGTGTTGCCGGTATGGGATTGTTCTGCTTTATCGTTGCAAAAATTCTGAAAAAATCTTTCTGGCTTACTTTTGCAACAGCTTTAACCGCTCTTTACGGTTTCCCGCCCAATGCGGTTATTACCGAAAATACTTGTAACGCATTGGCTTCTACACCGGAAGAAAAAGACTATTTGATGGACAGAATGTTCCCTCCGATGATTGTAGGCGGATTTACAACAGTTACCATTACTTCTGTTCTGATTGCTGGTGCATTTGCAAAAATGCTGTAATAAGGAGTATATAAAATAAATTGTAAATAGACTTGAAAAAGCGAGGTGCTTCATTGATGAACTATAGAGATTTAGCAAGTAAGACATTGGATTATATTATTGAACAACGCAGATGGTTTCACCGTCATCCTGAGTTAAGCTTTAAAGAATTTGAAACAACAGATTATATTGAAGCAGAGTTGCGTAAATTAGGTTTTACAGAAATTCAGCGTTTTGAGAATTATACAGGTCTTTGTGCTATGCTCCGTGGTGGAAAGGCAGAAGAAGGCTGTAAAACAGTGGCTTTGCGTTCTGATATTGATGCATTGCCTGTACTGGAAAAAACAGGGTTGCCTTTTGCCAGTGAAAATGAAGGAGTTATGCATGCTTGCGGACATGACAACCATATGGCAATGCTGATGGGTGCGGCAAAAATGCTGATGGAAACAAAGGACGAATTGACAGGTAATGTTAAATTTATTTTCCAAGCAGCAGAAGAAACAGGTCATGGAGCAGAATTCTATGTGGAAGCCGGTATTTTGGACGATGTTGATGCTATTTTGGGTCAGCATGTTTGGGCAACATTAGATGAACCTTTCTTGAATGTTCAGTCTGGCCCTCGTATGGCAAGTATGGATTGTTTTACCATTGATGTGACAGGGGTTTCTGCCCATGCAACACAGCCACATCTGGGTGTAGATGCTCTTTTGGCTGCTTGTGCAATCGTGAACAATATCCAGTCCTTTGTTTCTCGCTCCAATGACCCATTGAATCCATTGATTGTATCTATTGGGGAAATGCACGCAGGACAACGGTATAACATTATTGCAAACCATGCACAGCTTTCCGGTACAGCCAGAACCTTTAGCCCTGTATTCCGTAAAGAAATTGAAACAGGACTGCGGAGAATTGCAGAAAACACAGCAAAAGCATTTGGTGCGGAAGCAACAGTAAAATATGAGTGTTTTGCAAATGCTTTAATTAACGATGATGAAGAACTGAATGAAATTGCTCATGATGCGGCAGTGAAACTTTATGGAGAAGATTCTTTAAAAGAATTGGCTCCTATGATGGGCAGCGAAGACTTTGCTTTCTTTGCAGATAAAGTTCCGGCAGTCTTTGCATATGTTGGTACTCGCAATGAAGAACTTGGCATGACTGTAGGTAACCATAATGACCACTACACACTGCATGAGCCTGTTTTGGAAAAAGGTTCTGCATTATTTGCACAGTTTGCTTTCGATTTTTTGGAAAAAGGTTCTAAGAAATAATCTGATAGAATCCAAAGAAAAAGATATAATGTGTTTAATTTAACTAAAAAAAGAGGGGGAAAACCAATTGGTTTTCCCCTCTTTTCAAATCTAAAATAGTTAAACCAATCTTTATAAAAGGCTTACCATTGTATTTACTTTGTTGTGTCATGAAAAAAGAGAATTGCTCTGTATGACGAAGTAAGGGGATTTATTTTTGCTGTAGTAGTTCTTCCGCTCCTTCGATGTATGCTAAAGCGGTAGGTGTATGAGGTATTGGTAATGCTCATCATCTTCAAAAATTAAATCATAAATATCATCAAACAACTTTTGTAATGTATCTATATCCATTTTACAAGATGATGGATATTCTTGTTGCGAAATAATGGTTTCATGTTGTGATTCCGGTAATCAATCATAAATTTCTGCAATCCATTTCTCTATTCATTTCTCTATTTTTTCTGTTTCTGTTACTTTTCATAGGACACAATGAGGAAATAAAAAGGATAGAGGACAATACCAATAAGTTTTACTTTTTTTGTCCTTTCATCTTACATTGTCATCTTCCCGTGTCATAAGAAAAAAACATGATTATTCTTTCTGTACAGCAATACCATGTTCCTTGCAGAAGGTAAACACCCATTCTTCCCACTGTTTTTCTGTGGTTTTATCCATGGAAAATGTTTCTTCCATAACAGAAAGCGTACAAAGTAAAGTGTCATCTCGAAACAGCAGATTCCAAAAAACATCTTGGCAGTTATGATAGGCAGCAATATCATTTTTGGAACGAGCAAGTACAATTTTCATCTGCTTTGGTGTTTTTTTTCCTTTGACAGCCTGAAAAACAAGGGGTTTGATTTCTGCCCAGCTGCATCGTGTCTCTGTTTCTTCTTCCGAATAGTAGTCCATGTCCCGTTTTCCATCAATGGAAAGAAAGGTAAAGGCAGAGATTTCACCATGACAAAATATAAAGTCGTCAAAGGCTGTGCCCTTTAGCAGCAGGGACATAAATGTTTTGGTATCTGGAATGGTAAAAGCAAGCATATTTATTTCCTTTCTTTCGCTGTTTAGCATATTTGTGTATAGTATACAATAAATTTTTCTTTTTCACAACAAAAAATGAACATATACGCAAGCAGGATAAATATACTTTTTGTATATGCCCAAGATATGATGAGATTTATTCATACAGAAATTTATTTAGGTTGTCTTATTTTATTTTTTCTTGCATAGAGGCATGTGGTCATCTCCTGACAAAGAAGATGGGCATTTTAATCGGGGAATTTAGGTTATTATACATATTTTTCCTATTATTTCCGCTAAAATATGGCTAAAACAAAGATAAAACGGAAATGCGAAGGAATTTTCTGTATTTTTATTGCGTTTGTGTATATGCTATATTATAATAAAAAGCAGAAATAAAGTAGAAAAACAGTGCTTTTTAAACAGAAATATTGATGTAGTTTAATTTTAGGAGGAAATTACCCTATGGCAGAAGATAAAACAGTAGAAAATAATGGTTTGGGCGGTACAGGTAACTTCATACATAACTATGTCCAAGCGGACTTAGAAGGGGAACTGCAAAAAATTCACACTCGTTTTCCGCCTGAACCAAACGGATATCTGCATATTGGTCATGCAAAATCTATCTGTTTGAATTTTGGATTGGCAAAGCTTTATGGTGGTAAATGCAATCTTCGTTTTGATGATACCAATCCTTCCAAGGAAGATACAGAGTATGTAGAATCTATTCAGGAAGATGTAAAATGGCTTGGCTTTGACTGGGAAGACAGATTATATTATGCTTCTTCGTATTTTCAGCAGTATTATGAAGTGGCTTTAAAGCTGATTCGAGAGGGTAAGGCTTTTGTTTGTGATTTGACATCAGAAGAAATGCGGGAATATAGAGGAACGTTAAGCACACCCGGCAAAGAGAGCCCTTATCGCAATCGTAGTGTAGAAGAAAACCTTGATTTATTTGAACGCATGAAAAAAGGCGAGTTTCCAGATGGTTCGCATACCCTTCGTGCCAAAATAGACATGGCTTCTCCTAATATCAATATGCGTGATCCTGTTATCTATCGTATTTCTCATGCAGCACACCATACGACAGGTACAGACTGGTGCATCTATCCCATGTATGATTTTGCACATCCTTTGGAAGATGCCATTGAAGGTATTACCCATTCTATTTGTACCACAGAATTTGAAGATCATCGTCCGCTGTATGACTGGGTAGTTAAAGAAGCAGGCTTTACAGAACACCCCCCAAGACAGATTGAATTTGCCCGTCTGAATATGACTAATACGGTCATGAGCAAGAGAAAACTTCGTGCCTTAGTAGAAGATGGTCTGGTAGACGGCTGGGATGACCCTCGTATGCCTACCATCAGTGGTTTGCGCCGCAGAGGGTATACACCTGCTTCTATTCGGGATTTCTGTGAAAGAATCGGTGTTTCTAAAGCAAACAGTGTTGTAGACAGCGGTCTTTTGGATTATTGTATTCGTGATGATTTGAAAGCAAAAGCACCTGTTGTGATGGCAATTCTTGATCCATTGAAGTTGGTTATTACAAATTATCCTGAAGGACAGGTGGAAATGATGGAATTGGAAAACAATCCGGAAACACCTGAAATGGGTGTGAGAACCGCACCTTTTACCAGAGAACTTTATATTGAACGTGAAGACTTTATGGAAGAACCTGTGAAAAAATTCTTCCGTTTGGCACCCGGTAAAGAAGTGCGTTTGAAAGGGGCTTACTTTGTTACCTGCACAGATTTTGTGAAAGACGAAAACGGC
This sequence comes from Anaerotignum sp., assembly GCA_020024255.1. GTDB lineage: Bacteria > Bacillota > Clostridia > Lachnospirales > Anaerotignaceae > Anaerotignum. The sequence goes on along the minus strand of JAHHTX010000069.1, from coordinate 3,659 downwards.
AATGTGACAGAAGTACACTGCACCTATGACCCTGAAACAAAGAGCGGCAGTGGCTTTGAAGGCAGAAAAGTAAAAGGAACACTTCACTGGGTAAGTGCAGCAGACTATGTAATGGCAACAGCAAGACTTTATGATTATATGATGCTGGACAACCCTGATGATCCCGATGGAAATATGATGATGAACCCTGATTCTTTAGAAGTAAAAGAGAATATCATCATCGAAAAATCCATTGCTGATGCAAAACCCGGCGACCGTTATCAGTTTATGCGGAACGGATATTTCATTGTGGACACCAAAGACACAACAGATACCCATATGGTATTTAACCGTATTGTGCCACTGAAAAGTTCATTTAAATTGAAATAAAACAACATTGGCTTAGGGCAGTCTAAACAGGCTGCCTTCGCCCGCGTAAAAATGTATTTTGTGGCGCAACTTGACTTTTTTTGTCGAGTAACTTTACTTTTTGCGTAGAAATGATATGATAAGAAAAGAAAATTTATCTGTAAGGAGATTTGTAAATATGGGAGAATCAATTACCGGCTTAAAAAGAAGCCATATGTGTTGTCTTGTTAATGAAACAATGATTGGACAAGAAGTAACTGTTATGGGATGGGTACAGCGTCGCCGTGACTTGGGACAGCTGATTTTTATTGCATTGCGTGACAGAACGGGACTGGTACAGATTGCCATTGATGGCGATACTGCCCCAAAGGAAATTTTTGAAAAGGCAGAAACCATCCGCAGCGAATATACATTGGCAGTAAAAGGTATAGTTAAGGCGAGAACGGAGGGCAATATCAACCCCAATATGAAAACAGGGAAGATTGAGATTATTGCAACAGAACTGCGTATCCTTTCAGAGTCTGAAACACCACCATTCCAAATTGAAGATAATATCACCGTAAAAGATGATTTGCGTCTGAAATACAGATATTTAGATTTAAGACGTCCTTGTCAGCTGAAGAATATTGTGCTGCGCCATCAGGTGGCACAATCAATGCGTGACTTTTTGAATCATGAAGGATTTTTGGAAATTGAAACGCCTGTACTTGGGAAATCCACACCGGAAGGGGCAAGAGATTACCTTGTGCCTAGCCGTGTACATCCCGGCAGCTTTTATGGATTGCCTCAGTCTCCACAGCTGTACAAACAGCTCTTGATGGTATCCGGTATGGACAGATATTACCAGATTGCAAAATGTTTCCGTGACGAGGATTTGCGTGCAGACAGACAGCCTGAATTTACACAGGTTGATATGGAATTATCTTTTGTAGATGTAGATGATATTATGGACATCAACGAAAGACTTATGCAGAAAGTTTTCAAAGAAATCATGAATGTTGATGTGAAACTGCCTTTGCAGCGTATGACATATAAAGAAGCTATGGAACGTTTTGGTTCTGATAAGCCCGATGTACGTTTTGGTATGGAACTTGTAAATATTTCCGAAGTAGTGAAAGATACAGAATTTGTTGTATTCAAATCTGCTTTGGAAGCAGGTGGAAGTGTGCGTGCAATCAATGCAAAAAGATGCGGTTCTTTCCCCAGAAAGAAAATTGATTCTTTGGTAGAGTTTGTAAAGACATATCGTGCAAAAGGTCTGGCATGGATTGTAATCAATGAAGATGGAACACTGAAATCTCAGATTGCAAAATTCTTCACCCCTGAAAAATTGCAGGAAATCGTAGATAAGATGGAAGGAAAACCTGGTGACCTGATTCTCATTTGTGCAGATCAGGATAAAGTTGTTTTTGATTCCCTTGGTGCATTGCGTTTGGAACTGTCTAAAATGTTGGAACTGACAAAGCCTGATGACTTCCGCTTCCTGTGGATTACAGAATTCCCTATGTTGGAATGGGATGAAGAAGAAAACAGATATGTGGCAGTACATCATCCCTTTACAGCACCTATGGATGAAGATATTGCACTTTTGGATACAGACCCCGGTGCAGTTCGTGCTAAAGCATATGATATCGTACTGAATGGGTATGAACTGGGTGGTGGTTCTATTAGAATTCATCGCAGAGATATTCAGCAGAAAATGTTTGCACTTTTGGGCTTTACGCAAGAAGATGCACAGGAGCGCTTTGGGTTCCTTTTAGATGCCTTTAAATATGGCGTGCCTCCTCACGGCGGTCTTGCTTTTGGTCTGGACAGAATCATTATGCTGATGAGCAATGCACCCAGTATCCGTGATGTTATTGCCTTCCCGAAGGTAAAGGACGCATCCTGCCCGATGACAGATGCACCTGGTGTAGTAGAACAGAAACAGTTAGACGAATTGGCTCTTTCTATCAATAAAGAAATGGTAAAAGCTACAGAAGAAGAATAAAATGAAAGGCAAAGCTGCTGCATGGAAATGTAGCGGCTTTTTCTGAAAGAGAGGGGATTTGCATGAAGAAAAAAGCACTGTCTGCAGCAGTCATTGCAGTATTGCTATCAGCTGTTGCAGGCGTAACAGGAATTGCGGCACAGTCAAAAGCACAGCCGACAAAAAATGTATCCATGGAAACAGGCGCATTACAGGTACATTTTATCAATGTAGGGCAGGGAGATGCTGCACTTATTGATGATGGGAATTTTGAAATACTTATTGATGGCGGAACAAGGGAATCTGGAAAAAGAGTTGCCGAATATATTAAACCTTATATAAATGGGAAATTGGACGTTATTGTGGCAACCCATGAGCATGAGGATCATATCGGCGGTCTGCCTGCTGTTTTTCAGGCATATGAGGTAGGGCAAGTCATTGATAACGGTAGAAAAACCGAAACGAAAACATATCAAAATTATATGGCTGCGGTCAAAAAGGAAAAGTGCAAACACACTAAGCAGGCTAACATTAATGAAATCAAGACACCAAGTGGCGCAACACTGGAGGTATTGCATCTGCGAGGAACATACGATGATCCCAATGACCACAGTGTCATTACCCTGCTTGATTACAAAGACGTGGAAACACTGTTTACCGGAGATTTAACAGAAGAAGCAGAATTACAGAATTTGGATAAATTCCGTGATATTGACGTTCTGAAAGCAGGGCATCATGGTTCCAGAAGCAGTAGCAGTGCAGACTTCCTAGATGTGATTACGCCACAATATGTGGTCATATCCGCAGGCGTGAAAAATTCCTATGGGCATCCCCATGCAGAATCCATGACTTCCTTTGCTGAATTTGGCGCAGAGGTTTTGGGTACATTCCGTTCTGGTGACATTGTCATGACAACAGACGGAACAAATATTTCCTTTAATACCCAAACAAGACTTACCATGCAAGATGTTGGCGCACCTGTTGGACAGGATACAAAAAAGGCAGCGGCTAAACCGGCAACACAAACAGCTCCTGTGCAGAACAAAAAGCCTTTGCCTGCAAATCAGAAGAACCAGACCATTGCATATGTAGGAAACAGCAACTCTAAGGTACTTCATAAAAGTACTTGCAGTTCTGTAAAGAAAATCAGTGCAAAAAATAAAGTATCACTGCCTTCCAAAGAAAAAGCTCTGGCACAGGGATATAAAGCCTGTAGCATTTGTAAGCCTTAATATTGCAAAAAGAATATAGAAGAATGAAAAAAGGCGGTTTTTCCGCCTTTGATGGGCAGACAGAAGAATAAAGCAGAAGTTCCCATGGCAAAAAAGCCTTGAAACTTCTG
>JAHHTX010000007.1 GCA_020024255.1 Anaerotignum sp. | reverse complement strand
AGCAGAAGTTCCAATGGCAAAAAAGCCTTGAAACTTCTGCTTTTCCTCATCGGAAATAAATTCCGATTGCGGATTCCATTTGGTAAACCCTTCGTTTCCCAACCCTTTCCGCAATTTTGAAAAGGAATAAAAGCTACTTTTTCGATACCCTCGAGGACTGTATATGCAGTCCTTTTTTCGTACTAGCATATTGCTTGACATTCTCGATATTCGAGAATATAATGAAAATATACTCGATAATCGAGAATAGAGGAGATATTATGGCAAGAGAAAAATTTAAAACGTTGACTGAGCAGATGTTTTATGTACTTCTGTGTTTGATGGAAGAATGTTATGGTATGGATATTTTGGAAAAAGTCCCCACAATGACAGATGGGAGAGTTACCGTAGGCTCTGGAACCTTATACCATCTTTTAGAGCAGTTTTTGGACGAAGAAATGATAAGGGAAACAAAAGTAGAAGGTCGCCGTCGCAGCTACCTGATTACCGAAAAAGGGCAGAATATGCTGGAAAAAGAGTATAGGCGGCTTGCAGCACAGGCAGAAGATTATCGCCGTATCTGCAAAAGGGAGTGATATACATGAAAAAAACAAAAAAAGAGTGGAATCGCTTTGCACTTTATGATTATTATGCCATAGAGGAACATCTGGAAGAAATGGCAGAACAAGGCTGGCTTTTGGATAAAATCGGTGCTTTTTTCTGGACATATCAACAAATAGAACCCAAACAGATAAATTTTGCTGTAACCTATTTTCAAAAGGGTGGTTATGATACAGAGGAGAAAAAAGACAACTTAAAGGAAGGTAGGGAATTTTGCAGAGAAAGCGGCTGGACACCAATTGGGTGGCAGGGCGGAAAAATGCAGATTTTTTATCATACGAAAGAAAATTTTGTTCCTATGGAAACAGACCCAGTGGTATTTGTGGAAAAACTGCATAACTGTATGAAAAGAGAAAATCTTTTATACAGTCTGTTCCTTTTTGTATTTTGTAGTGTTCTGTTAGGTATAGATATTTATCGAATATGGACAAAGGATATATTTATATTTTTATCCTATAAATGGATTCCCCTTATGCTGCTAGAAATCATTGGTGTACTTTGGACAGTTCTGCAAAGTGTGGATTATTTTTTCTGGTACAGGAAGGCAGTGCATATGGCGGAGCAGGGGATTATGCCCAGTCATAAGGCGAAAATTCGAACTTGTATCAATCCCCTAAAGTTATTCTTTATCATTTTTGTGATAGCAATGCTGATAGCAAATATGTACTTGATTATATTGTTGGAAGGGATTACATTTTTCTATGAGTGGAAACGGTGGTATTATGCGGATCAAACGGTAAAACAGCCAGAGGATACAGTATGGTGGAAAGATATTCAGGCGTGGAAGGACTTTTTCAAAACAGATGCCAAATATATTGGGGTTATCTTTGTTTGTACTGTAGTCTTATTTGTAGGGGTTGAGCAGTATGGGGATTTGCATAGCTCCAAACCAGTAGGGACAGGTATGCGGCAAGGAGAAGTAATTGACGTGTATAAAGATGAATTACCTTTGCAGTTAGCAGACTTTATGGAAACAGAAGGAGAAGAATGGTCTTTTGAAAAGCTGAATCAGGAAACGGTGTTTCTAAGGAAATCCCAATACTATCAGTTGGCTTTGACAAAGGAAAAAGATGTACCAGAGTTGTCTTACACCATACTGGAAGTCAAAAAGCCCTATTTGTACCAGCAATGCAGAGAATCCCAGATTCATAAAGCGGAAGAATATGGCAATTTATATGCACCTATAGATGCAGTACCTTGGGGAGTACAAGAGGCTTATGTTTTTGTTATAGATGGCTACGAAAGAAACGGATCGTACATGCTTATAGACGGGAATCGCATTATCAAATTGGAATTGCCACAAAAACCAACAAAAGAACAAATGGAAATTATAGGAGAAAAACTTTGCACCAATTAAAAATAGGGATTTCCGCGTAAAGGAAATCCCACAGACGATAAATCGTTTTTATCCCTTTTCGAAAATGCGGAAGGGTTTGGGAAACGGAGAGTTTCCCAAATGGAATCCGCAGTGGGAATTCACTTCCCACGAGGAAAAGCAGAAGTTTCAAGGCTTTTTTTGCCATTGGAACTTCTGCTTTATCCTTCGGTCTGCTGGTCAAAGCCTTGCATGAAATGAGGCTTTGACCAAGGGGGGACGACTTTGTCGACACCCTCAGGGATTTCCGTATAAAGGAAATCCCTTCATTTTTGGCTTTATTTTGCTGTTTCGTTGAGGATTAGTGCAATCATTTCCATATCTTCATCTGTGTTATTTTCAATGGAGTGCCACTGACCAACTTCGATCAGACAGATATCACCAGCATGTACCGTTGTTTTGGAGCCATCGTTGTCTATGAAAGTACCTTCCCCTTTGATGATAGCATAGGGTTCTGTGTTGCCAACGTGCTGATGCCAGCCAATGGAGCTGTGTGGTTTTACAATGACTCTAGCATATAAGGTTCCATGCCCCATCAGTTCCTCTTTTTCCAAAAAATGATGAACTTCTACTGTTCCTTTTCCACCTTTCAGATTTTCTTCTACTGCTACTCTTTCTTTTTTTATCATCGCAAATTCCTTCCTTTCTGTACGCTTTGTTTATTGTTGATGAAATGTATCAGCAGATACTACGCCAGATAAATCAAAAATAGGAGTGTACTCTGCTGTTGCTGCACTTCTTTGCTGTACAAAGCCATTTTTCAAACCGATTTCCAAAAAATATTCTGTCACTTTTTCGTATTCAAAGGTAGTCAGACGGCGGGCAATTTTCGGAAAATCTGCTGCACGATACATTGGTGTATACTGATTGAGAAGGGACACCCAAGTATCTGTGCCCAGAAATTTCCTTATCCAGTCTAGCACAAGAAAGCTGTCTTTGTAGTGAGAAGGAAGCACCAGATGTCGGACAATCAGCCCTCTTTCCATCAGTCCCTTTTCGTTGATGACATCGGTTTTTGTCTGTCGACGCATTTCCAATATGGCTTTTGCTGTTGTTTCCGCATAGTGGGGAGCGGAGGAATATTGTCTGCCAAGAGTATTATCCCAATATTTGAAATCGGGAAGGTAAATATCAATAAGCCCATCTAGCATATGCAGTCCCTCTAAGGCTTCGTAGCCGTTGGAATTATAGACAACGGGAATGGATAAGCCTTTGTTTCTGGCAATTTCCAATGCTGCCGCAATCTGCGGAATAAAATGTGATGCCGAAACAAGATTTACATTATGCAGTCCCCTTTCTTGTTGTTCCAAAAAAATTTCCGAAAGCCGCTTGACAGAAATTTCTTTTCCTCTGTTTTCCTGACTGATGGTGTGATTCTGGCAGAAAACACAGCGTAAATTACAATGGGAGAAAAAGACTGTTCCTGACCCTTTTGTGCCACTGATAGGCGGTTCTTCCCATTCATGGACGGAAACCAAAGCCACTTTTGGGAGGAGAGGGGCAGCACAAAAGCCTTTTTTTCCTTCAAGGCGGTTTATGCCACAACCACGAGGGCAGATATGGCAAGATGAAAGTGCCGCCTGCAAGGATTTTTTCAATTCAAACACCTCCTGAAACAATATAGACATATTCTACCATGAATCACAACGCTTTCCTATAGAATTTTATTTTTCGACATGATAAAATACAAATGCAATGAAAAAAGACAGACAGTAGGGGGATATACCATGGAGAAATATCGGCAGATAGTGAGAGAAACAAAAGAATTGGAAACGGTTATATGTGATTGTTGCGGTAAAGAAATTGCAGTGAAAAACGGTATGGCAACAGAGGATTTTTTGCACATTCATAAGAAATGGGGATACTTTTCCCAAAGAGATGGAGAAACAGATGAATTTGATATTTGTGAAGACTGCTTTTCTGCATGGACACAGGGGTTTGTCCATGGAAAGTCGAAATAAGGAAAATTTTTTAAAATGTATCTTTTTGGGGTAAAATTCCAAGCTGTTTTCTTTTACAAGAGATAAAATAAGAAAAAATATACAGAAAATAGGATTAAACAGACCTGTTTTCTGTATTTTTTTGTGCGAAGTAGATAAAAAGTGAGGGTAGGTTTTATGAGTGGGACAAAATATGTCCAATATCAATAAACAGTAAGTCATATTTATTTGTCTTTTCTGTGTAGACTTCCGAAAAACAAAAAAATGCCAAAAAACCCATGACTTTTTCAAATGCTGTGCTACAATAATATATACAGGAGAAACACAGTGTACTGTTTTCTCCCACTCGTTTTAAATTTTTTTCATGTATCATACAAAGAGGTATGACACGGTATAAATAGCTTTTTAAGGAGAGGATTACATGGCAATTAAAGTAGGTATTAACGGATTTGGTCGTATTGGCAGAGTTGTATTTCGTGTTTTGATGCAGAGAGCCGATGAATTTCAGCTTTGTGGTATCAATCTGAGAAACGCAGATTTAGAGTATATGGTTTATCAGCTGAAATACGACAGTATTTTCGGTCGTTTTGAAGGGGATATCAGCATAGATGGAGATTGCCTTGTTATCAACGGGCAAAGAATCCGTGTGTTCAGTGAGAGCGATGCAAGCCTCATCAAATGGAGCGAATGTGGTGCTGAATACATCATTGAATCCACAGGTGCATTCAATACTATGGAAAAAGCAGCACTGCACAAAGCAGGTGGTGCAAAGAAAATTATTTTAACAGCACCAGCTAAAGATGAGATTACCCCTACATTTGTTGTCGGTGTAAACCACAATACATACACAAAAGATATGGATATTGTTTCCAATGCTTCCTGTACTACAAATTGCCTTGCACCTCTTGCAAAGGTTATTCATGAAAGTTTTGGTATTGAGCAGGCGTTGATGTCCACCATTCACTCGGCAACAGCAAAACAGAAAGCTGTTGATGCAAGAGCAGGACGTGATTGGAGAACAGGACGTTCCGTATTCAACAATATCATTCCTTCCACAACCGGAGCGGCAAAGGCGGTTGGTCGTGTTATTCCTGAACTGAAAGGCAAAATGACGGGGATGTCTTTCCGTGTACCTACCAGTGATGTTTCCGTAGTGGACTTGACAGCAAGATTGAAAACAAATACCACATACGAAGAAATCTGTGCAAAAGTAAAAGAAGCATCAGAAGGCAGTATGAAAGGCATTATCCGTTACACCACAGACGAAGTGGTTTCTTCTGACCTTCTGGGGGACTCTCATACTTGTATCTTTGATGCAAGCGCAGGTATTATGTTGGACAGTAACTTCATCAAGCTTATTGCATGGTATGATAACGAATGGGGTTACAGCAATAAAGTAGTAGATTTGATTGCACATATGTACAAAGTAGACCAAGCGTAAAAAGTAGGTTGTCTTATGGTGATGACGATATGAGAATATAACCATAATCATGAAACGGAGAGGTGATATCAACTTCTCCGTTTTTTTGTATGCCAGAAAGAGAAACCTAAAAAGCTATTTGGGTGGAGTAAAAATGTTTGTGGCAAAATCCGAAGGGAAGTAAAACGAAAAGAGAATCACAAGGTTATAATCATGATACGTTATGCATAAAAATACACAAAAATCCATTTATTGCAAAAAAAATTATAGAAATTTCAAAGAATTACGTTGTTTTTACAAAAAAATATGGGTTTTTATTGCATTTTAATTTTTTTTAATTATAATGTATATGGTGCAAAAAAATTCAACATTTAGTTAAATGTGAATTGCCGGTAAGTTATATTTAAGAAGCGTTGTGAAAGTTGGGGAGTATGAAAAAGGAGGAGTATTTATGGCAACGTTTTTAGTTGGGATGTTTATTTTGTTGGTAGGCGGTTTCTTGTACGGGAAATTTGTACAAGGGATTTTTCGACCAGATGATCGACAGACACCAGCAACAAAGTTTCAAGATGGAGTAGACTTTGTACCAATGAGCAGATTTAGAAATGCTTTAATCAACTTGCTGAATATTGCAGGTACAGGGCCTATTTTTGGACCAATTCAGGGGATTTTGTTTGGGCCAATCGCATTTTTGACCATTCCCATTGGTTGTGTAATCAGTGGTGCAACACATGACTATTTGTGTGGTATGATGTCTTTGCGTCAGGATGGTGCACAGATGCCCGGTATTGTGAATAAGTTTTTGGGGACCAAAACATATAAGGTATATAATGTTTTTCTCTGCTTGCTGATGTTATTGGTAGGCGCTGTATTTACCTATACACCTGGTGATTTGTTTGCAAACCAGATTATGGGCATTGAGGGTGTCAATATTTGGACATGGGTAATTTATGCAGTGATTTTGGGATACTATCTGATTGCAACATTGTTCCCTATTGATAAAATCATTGGTAGAATTTATCCTATTTTCGGTGCAATCTTATTGCTTTCCGCAGTTGGGGTATTGATTGGTATTTTTGCAAAAGGATATGTGCTGAATGACATTGATTTTTCTAATGGTTTCCAGGGGATATTTAATTTGTATCCTATGTGGGATGCTGCCGGCAATACAGGCGTAGGCACAAAATTTATCCCTGTATTTTTTGTAACAGTAGCCTGTGGTATTACTTCCGGTTTCCACTCTACACAGTGTACTTTGATTGGCCGTAGTGTGACAAGCGAAAAAGAAGGTAATTTCACATTCTACTGGATGATGATTCTGGAAGGCGTTATCGCAATGATTTGGGCAGCAGCAGCAATGGGTATTTACAACAAAGGCTCTTTGAGCGGTACAACAGCTGTTGTTGGCGAAGTTGCAAAAGATTTGTTGGGGCCAATCGGTGGTTTGATTGCAATTTTAGGTGTTATTGTACTGCCCATTACTTCCGGGGATACAGCACTGCGTTCTTGCCGTCTGATGATTGCCGACTCTTTGCATATCAGCCAGAAAGAAAGACGCAACCGTATTTTGGTGACATTGGGAATTTTCATTCCGGTTATCGCAATTTTGGTTTTTGCAAAACTGAATGCAGAAGGCTTTAACATTTTGTGGAGATATTTTGCATGGGCAAATCAGACTATTGCAGTATTTGCATTTGCAGCCATTACAATATATTTGCAGGCAAAGAAAGGAACGCCGAAATATGCATTTTTGATTTCGTTGATTCCCGGCTGTTTCTATCTGTTTATTATTTCTTCTTTCCTGCTGAGCCAGTCTATCGGTTTTGGTCTGCCATTAACGATTTCTTATGTAATCGGTGCTGTATTGTCCGTATTGTATGTTGTTGTTTTGATTTACGCAGGTCGGAAATATGCAGCAAAACATAGTGAAGAATAAAAAAGAATTGTCAGGAAGAACTTAGTTCAAGATTGTTTTTCCAAACTGCTGTTCTATATGCTATTTGTTAAAATACCTGAAAAGGGTTTGGCACTACAGTATACAGAGAGGGCAGAACTCATGCAAAAATAAGTCTTGTATATAAAAGAGAGTTTCTGATTCAATGTTTATAAAAAGACACACTTTGTTGGATTGCAAAGTGTGTCTTTTATCATGTCTGCGTATAGAAAATTACCGTTTTTTATTCACTTAATAGCCTAAGTCTTCTCCTACCAAAATGACTTTAATACGGCCGGCAGGACGGCATACTCTTGTAATCAGAATCTGATTGCAGATACATTCAGGAGAAATACAGTTGTGGCAAGTACCTGTTGCAGAACAGGGGGTTTTTCCCATAAAACGCATACTATTGATGGGTGCAGCATACTCTTTTGCACGTTTTACTGCGGCAGCAGTATCTTTTACCACTTTGTTAAGACCACAGATAATGATAACGTTTTTAGGTCCAAAAGAGAGGGAAGCAACACGGTTGCCTGTGCCGTCTACATTTACCAGAACACCATCTTCAGAGATGGCGTTGGTACTCATGAGGAAGAAATCGGTCAAGAGACCTTTACGATGCATCTCAGTCATTTCTTCAGGATCTTTTGCCAAATCTCTGTCGATCACTTCATAATCGCCTGCATGAACTGCTTTTGTCAATCCTATGTCACGAATACTCATGGAACCACCCCAAGATACGGAGCTTTTTGCGGGTATAAGAGATAATGCTTTTTCCACAGCTTCTGTCGCAGTTGGACAGTAATGTGCTTCAAAATGACGTTTTTTCAGATTTTCCACCAAATGCTTTGCCAGTAATGTGTTGCGTATTTCTTTCGGTGTAGCCATAAAAGAGGCCTCCTTTCATTTTGTATTTTCCTTATTCTAGCATAAAGGGCAAAGGAAAGAAAGTCCTTTTTTTGGGCACAGGCAGAAAGATACGGATTTTACTTGCAAAAAGGCGGTACAATGTTTATCATAAAGAAGTAGAATTTTGAAAGAAAGAGGGATTGTATGGCAAAACGAATCGAAAGCCCCCATAATCAGCTTGTGAAACGGCTGAATGGTTTGAAGCTGAGAAAAAACAGAGAGAAAGAAAAGGTATTTGTGGCAGAGGGACTTCGTTTTGTATCGGAAATCCCAAAAGATTTTCCTGTGGAATACTATGTGGTATCCAATAGTTTTGCAGAGAATCACGATTTAGCACTATGGGAAAAAACAAATGATGTATATATAGTCCCGGATACTTTGTTTGCATCTGTTTCAGAAACAGAAACACCACAGGGTATACTGGCAGTCTGTCAGCAGAAGAAAACGGATTTTGATCTTTTGGCAGAACAGAAAAACGGATTCTACCTTTTGGCAGAGGAAATCAACGACCCCGGCAATTTGGGTACAATTTTAAGGACGGCTTCTGCCTGTGGCGTAGATGCGGTATTTTTATCTAAGGGAAGTGTGGACCTGTATCACCCAAAAGTTTTACGTGCCACTATGGGAGCGGTTTTTCATCTTCCTATATTTCAAAATGTGGATATAAAGAAAACGGCGTCTCTTTTGCGTTCCCATGGAATTCCTCTTTATGGGGCACATCTGTTGGGCAGGCAGTATCCCTATAGTTTGAATCTTCGCCGTGCCTGTGCGTTTATGATTGGCAATGAGGCAAGAGGACTTTCGGAGGAAGCGGCATCACTCTGCGACAGTTATGTGAAAATACCCATGCCGGGAAAAGCGGAATCCCTGAATGCGGCAGTGGCAGCGGCAGTGCTGTTGTATGAGGTGGTGCGGCAGAGACTGGTTCCCAGACAGAATTAAAAAGAAAAGGAGTAAAGCAATGAGATATATCAATGAACTGCATGAAGGCGAGAATATAATCGAGCATTATTTGTGTAAAAGCAGACAATCCATGAAGTCCAAAAACGGCAAAAACTATCTGTCTTTAAAATTGCAGGACAAGACAGGCATGATAGATGCAAAAGTGTGGGATTTAAGCCGTGAGATTCAGAGCTTTCAGGAAAATGATTTTATAAAAATAGATGCTTTTGTGACAACATTCAATAACGAATTACAGCTCAATGTAAAAAGAATCCGCCGTAGTCGGGAAGGGGAATACGACCCTGTGGATTTTGTACCTAGTACCGAAAAAGATATTGACAAAATGTTTCAAGAACTTTTGGGATATATCAAAACGATTAAGAGCCCCTATATCAAAAAACTGTTGGAAGAAATCTTTCTGCACCATCCCATTATCAGTAAGGAATTTCCTTATCATTCTGCGGCAAAATCCATGCACCACAGCTTTCGGGGTGGATTGGTAGAGCATACCCTTTCTGTTACAGAAATTTGTGATTTTATGGCACCCAGATACCAATTTGTAGACCGAGATATTCTCATTGCATCTGCCATGCTTCACGATGTTGGCAAAGTCATGGAATTATCTGATTTTCCCGTTAATGACTATACCGATGACGGACAGCTTTTGGGACATTTGATTTTGGGGGCAGAACTCATTCGGGATACGGCAAAAAAAATAGAAGGCTTTCCTAAACGTTTGGAATCCCTCCTCAAGCATTGTATGCTATCCCATCACGGAGAATATGAATACGGTTCGCCTAAGCTCCCTTCTACCATAGAAGCCTTTATTCTCCATTGTGCAGACAATATGGACGCAAAAACAAAGATGATTGAAGAAGCTCTTTCAGCAGACAGCACCCAAGGACATTGGGCAGGTTTTCACAGAATGTTGCAAAGAAACCTTAGTGTATCGGATTATGAATGATAAAAAGGGAAAGGCTATGGAGAAACAGACCCTTTCTCCTCATGAATTAAATCAGTATACGTATTGCCCCTATCAATGGTATTTTCATCGGGTATATGGACAAAAAGAGCTGCGGCAGTTGGCAAAAGTGCGAAATGAAAAGTTGGGTTTGACCGATACACAGAAAAGTCGCTTTGTAAAAGGAGAAGCCTTTCACACAAAGGATTATCGCCGATATCAAAGGCGGCGTTTGGTATCTTGGTTGATTTTGTTGGGCGTGTTTTTGTTGGTGGCAGTATTGGTGGTGAAATATGGATTGCATTGAGAAAATGAAAGCAGCTCCGCTTTCTTTAGATGGATTACTTTTGTGCCTGTGCTGTCTTTTGCTCTTATTTTGCATTTTGCGTTTTCGCCGCCCGTCTATAAAGAAAATGCCTGTGCGATATCGTATGTGGGGGTATACCTTAATATACGCAGACCAAAAGCAGGGAAAAGGCAACGAAGAAGGATTTGGAAAAATGATGTATGCAGAACGATATGATTTGCAGGGAAAACCGGATTATGTGTTTCGGAAAAGAATCGGGCGTGCCATTGTGCCGATGGAATTGAAGAGTGGCAGAATTGGAGAACGTCCTTTGCCCTATCATGGGGATTTTTTGCAGCTCTGTGCTTATTTTTTGCTTTTGGAGGAAGTTTATGGTGTGCGGCCAAAGTATGGGTGGCTGCGATACCAAGATGGAATGTTTTTTGTGCGAAATACAAGAAAGGTGCGAAAAGAAGTCATAAGTACTATGGAGGCTATGCGGCAGATGTTGGAAGATGGCGAAGGTATACCCAATGCGGATTATGCAACCTGCCGTCGCTGCATTTGCAATGGTACAGTATGTCCCTATGCACCGCATTATCATGAAGTGGAGGAATAACGTGAAAATTCCTGTGGAAAAGAATAAACAGTACGAAATAAAAATAGAAAACTTGGGTAATAACGGGGAAGGTATCGGCAGAATAAATGGCTATACGATATTTGTAGAAGGTGCATTACCGCAAGAAACGGTGCGTGTGCTTATGGTGAAAGTCAAGAAACATTATGGCTACGGAAAGCTATTGGAGATTTTGAACCCTTCTGTTAATCGGATAGAGCCTCTCTGCCCTGTGGCAAAACAGTGCGGTGGATGTCAGTTACAGCATTTGTCCTATGAAGGACAGCTTGCTTTTAAAACGCAGAAAGTCAAAGATAATTTGGAGAGAATTGGGGGTCTTCGGGGAATAGAAGTCAAGGCAGCACTTGGTATGGAGAACCCTTGGAGATACCGCAATAAGGCGCAGTTCCCTGTGGGCGGTGCCATAGATGATCCGAAAATCGGATTTTATGCAAAACGAAGCCATCGTATTGTGGATACACCTGTCTGTCTTTTGCAGAATGAAATCAATGAGGAAATCGTGAAAATTGTGCGGGATTTTTTGACAGAGTTTCATATTGCACCTTACGATGAGATGACACATAAAGGATTGATACGCCATATTCTTACGAGAATTGGAAAACAAAGCGGCGAAATTATGGTGTGTCTTGTGTTAAATGGCAGTAAACTGCCATTTGCAGATATTTTGGTAGAACGGCTTTCTGCTGTTTCCGGCATGACCTCTGTTGTCATCAATGAAAACAAAGAGAAGACCAACGTCATATTGGGAGAAAAGATTCATGTTCTCTTTGGAAAGCCCTTTATTGAGGATAAAATAGGGTCGGTAACTTTTGAAATTTCCCCGTTATCTTTTTATCAGGTGAATCCTCAACAAACCAATATTTTATATCAGACAGCATTGGATATGGCGGATTTAGACGGCACGGAAACCGTTCTTGATTTGTATTGCGGTATTGGTACGATTTCTTTGTTCTTTGCCCAAAAGGCTAAGTCTGTTTTCGGTGTGGAAATTGTACCGGAAGCCATTGCCGATGCAAAAAGAAATGCGGCAATCAATCATATCACGCATGCTGATTTTGCATCAGGTGCAGCAGAAGATGTGATTCCAAGACTCTATAAAGAAAAGGGTATTTCCGCAGATGTGGTGGTAGTAGACCCGCCAAGAAAAGGCTGTGATGAAAAGCTCTTAGAAACTATACTATTGATTGCCCCAAAAAAGATTGTTTATGTTTCCTGTGATTCGGCAACGTTGGCACGAGATTTGGCATACCTTTGTCAGAGAGGGTATCAGGTACAGATGGTGCAGGTAGTGGATATGTTCCCTTGGACAGTGCATGTGGAGACGGTAGTGCAGTTGATTAGAAAACTCCCGACCATAGATCAACTTGAAAATTGATATGGACGAGGTTATATTTAGATGAGCGAAAAACGGCATACGAGAAAATTAAACAGTATATGGCTGACAAATAGGATATGAAGGTATCCTGGTCTATATATTGTGCAGATGAAAGAAAAACACAAAATCATAGAACGTGAGAACTATAATGAGGCAAAGTCTGCAAATACAAAACAGTCATAGTGTCAACTGAGAAAGAGAAAATCATTGAGGATATGCTTAGACATGTTAAGATAATCTGGAAGGGAAAGCTTGAACTGGCAATACCTAAAATATGATGAAATGTATGGAGTGTTTTTTGAATAGTCGCAGACATACGATGAAGGAGATAATCAGGGGTGATGATCAAATCGGAATTAGGCATATCAACAGAATATATCGATAAGGTAAAAAGAATAGATTATGATTACTTTTTAGAAGATTGAAGGGGCTTTTTGTAGAGCCACTGAAGGTATCGACAAAGTCGCCCCCTTCCTCAAAACCTCATTTCATTCAAGGCTTTGATAGGCAGACAGAGGGATAAAGCAGAAGTTCCAACGGCAAAAAAGCCTTGAAACTTCTGCTTTTCCTTATGAGAATTGAATTCCCACTGCGGATTCCATTTAGGAAGATCTTTTCTACATTTTTGAAAAGGGAGAAAAACCACTTTTTCGACAGGCTGAATGGCTTTTTGCAGAGCCACTTTTGGTGGGTTATTCAGCTTTTTCCACCTTTTCATCAAATAGCTTGTAATACTGCCATTGCATCAGCTTTTTCAGCTTTTTGTTCTGCTCTGGAGAAAGGGTTTCCAGATAAGTGCCGTCTTTGGTAACAGAATAAATATTAGAAAGCACTGGCAGTTCTTTTCGCAGTTCATTATTGAAATCATAGAGGGGAGAAAGTCCCTCCAAACCCATCAGTTCCACAAGGAGAGAGCCAAGGTAATGGGAGCTGATGATGCCGTTTTCGGGCAGTTCTGCCTTTTCCTTATTTTCTTTGAAATTACAGAGTTCTGCGGCACTGTCATTTGCCCAAAGCACAAAAGGTGTTTCGTAAATGGCAAGCTGTTCTTCAGGTGACCCATTTGGACGGATAGGATAGTCCAGCAGATCGAAAAAGTCCATACCGTTTGAAAATCCCGGAAGATGGTCGCCGAAGTACACCAGAATGATGGGTTCTTCCGATGCTTCTGCATATGCCGACAGACGAGCAAGTTCTGCATCACCATCAGCAACACCCAAGAAATATTGGGATAGAAGGTCAGTCTCTGTTTCTGACAGAGGGACATCTGACTTGAAGTTTTGCTCCTGTTTGCCGTACTTGCCGTCATAAGGCCCATGGTTCTGTATGGTAACGGTAAAAGAGAACAGAGGGTTATCGCTTTCTTTGATGTGTTTGTCCAAAGTTTCGATGATTTTATCCATGGTGACTACTTCGTTAATATAGCCACCTTTTCCCTGTGTCGCCAAATCAAAGTCCGTTTCCAGAAAATGCTGTGTATCAAAGCCCATATTGGGATATACATTCTGACGATTATAGAACCAGGCATAACCGGGGTGGATAGACAGTGTATCATAGCCGATTTCGGATAAAGCCTGTGGCAGTGCATTTATAGGATGATGAATAAAGTTGTAAGAAGGCAGTGGTGTATGTAGAAAACGTGTAGGCAGTGAGGTCAGCACATCGTATTCTGTATTGGAAGTACCGCCGCCGTAGCCCGGTACAACAATATGACCGCTGACAGCATTTTCTTTTTCTGCCAAACGCCGAAAATGTGCCATAGGGTCTGTATAGCCATCAAAATGAATATTTTTGTTTACGCTCAAATCGGAGAAAGCCTCTCCCATAATCATGACAACATGGGGGAGCTTTTTCTTTGATATAGAAAGAGATGTCTTTTTTTTCTCTATTTCGTCAAAGGTTGCTGCATTATATCCTTCCGGTTCCCGAATATGGGATACATTTGCCTGATGGACAAAGGAATAGCCAAGTCCACGGGAATTGTACTGGTTCACTTGGAAATAGGGATTTTCAAAAACGGGATAAGCATCATAGCGTTCTGTGCTGCTGTAAAACAATCCATTCATACAAAGGAAAGCTGCAATAATACAAACAATACCAAGCAGTCTATTTTTCACAGAAAGGCGGCTTTTTTTGGATTTTAGGAAGGTGAGAACCAAAAGTGCCAATGCCACGAAAATACCACCGAAAATCAAAATAATTTGGATTTTCGGAAATGTTTTTAATATGGTAAATACTTCCTGCACTAATGTCAGGTCTGTAGGGAGCAGCGGTTCCTGTCGCATAGATACTTTGATGGCATCAGCAACGGAAAGCAGAATCCAAAGAATATTGACAAAGAGTACGGAAAATACTGCTTTTCCGCTCAGAAAGTACAACAGCAGCACAACCAGTATAGGCAGCAGCAGATTCAACAGAATCAAGCTAGGTGTGTGCAGCCACATTACGGCGATGGTGTATTTATGTTGTGTGGAAATGAGAAAGGATAATCCCAATGCAAGAACTGCACCCACAAAAAGAAAGAGCCAAACCAAGTAGGAACGGTTTTGCAAAGGAATTTTGTGGATATTTGTTTTTTTCATATCGATATTGGACATGATAATAACCTCCTTAATGGATAATGGAAACATTTTGTCGAAGATTGCCGCAAAATGTATATGCAATATTCTATTTTGACATTATACAGGGGAATAAAAGCAAAGTAAAGAAAGGGAAAAAAGAAAGTAAATAGAATATACCAAGTTAAGAAAGAATACAAAGACTGGCCCCAACTATATCAGTATTTACATCTCATGTATACTTCCTTGCGAATTTTTTGTATAACGCAGTATTTTTTGTTTTTCAGAATTTTACTATTTGATTATTGTCATAAAATGGTGTATTTGCTATAATGAAAGAATTGTATAGTCCGTTTTTTAGGAAA
Organism: Anaerotignum sp.; assembly: GCA_020024255.1. Classification (GTDB taxonomy): domain Bacteria; phylum Bacillota; class Clostridia; order Lachnospirales; family Anaerotignaceae; genus Anaerotignum. Next base: position 22,355 of record JAHHTX010000007.1, on the reverse strand, counting down.
ACGAAGAAAACGGCAGTAAGGAGAATACCATGGAAGAAAGAAGAAGGGAACAGCCACCAAGGAAACAGCATGGTGTCAGAATGCAGCGAAACAGACTAAGACAACAGCAACTTCGCCGTAAAAGACGAAAGAGGATAATCGGATGTTTCGTTTTGGCTTTGCTTTTTACAATCGGATTTGGAGGCGTAAAGTTCTATGCAGCCATACGAAATTGGCAAAATAAAGCAGAAAAGTCGGATTTTACAGCATCGGCGGAAAAGTCTAAGAAACCAGAAGATGACAAGGCTGTGAATATTGCCCTTTTCGGTACAGATGCAGACGGTTTCCGTTCTGATGTTAACATTGTAGTTAACTATACACCAAGCACAGGAGAAGTACACATGATTTCTGTGCCAAGAGATACCAGAGTGACCATGACAAAAGAAATGACGGATTATCTGGAGGAAAAAGGAAAATATGTGCCAGACAAAGCAGGGGAGTATGGGGAATGCAAGCTGACAGAGGTACATGCTTATGCAGGAGAAGGAAACCGTAGTGCTTTTTCCGTTGCCATGCTGGAGGACTTTTTGGACATTAAGATAGACTACTATGTCAAAATCAATTTGAATGCTTTTCGGGAATTGGTAGATATCATTGGCGGTGTAGACTTTAATGTGGAGGAAAGGCTGTACTATAGTGACCCGGTGCAGGGGCTGTATATTGACCTGTATCCCGGAGAGCAGCACTTGGACGGGAAAAAGGCAGAAATGCTGGTGCGTTTCCGAGAAGGTTATGCCCAAAAGGATTTGAAGAGGATTCAGGTACAGCAGAATTTTATTAAAGCATTTATGGAACAGGCAATCCAAAATGAAATCCTCATGAAAAACATGAATGATATTGTGAAATTGGTTATGAAATATGTAGAAACGGATATGTCTTTTTCCAAGGCAGTACACTATGCAAAATATATCCCGAAACTGGATATGTCTGCCATGACAATGGACACTATACCGGGGGAAGGCAGGGCTTATTTTGAACCTGATGAAGAAGGAACAGCGGAACTGATTTCCTACCGTTTTTATGGCGGGGAAAAGCCGGCTTATATGGTAGATGAAACATCTGATGAAAATGAAGAAAATAGAGAAAATATAGATGAAGAAATAGAGGAGTAAGAAAAAACAGGTGAGAGTATGACGACAAAAAATAAACATCAGCAGCAGACCTATCGAGCAAATCCACATAGGACAAAATCCCAAAAGAAGAAAAAGAAATTTCATCCGGTGAAAACCTTTTTCAAGATTGTTCTTTCCATTGTAGGTGTATTCCTGATATTGACAGGGGGTGCGGCTTTTGCCTATTATAAAGTGACAGGGGAAAGCCCTTTCGGACAAAATGGTGAGGTTGAGGCAGCTTCTGACATGAATATAGTGGACGCCATAATGAAACGGAATATCAAAATGAACGTGGCAGTCATGGGGACGGATAAAGAGGGGACGAGAACGGACGTTATGTTTATTGCCCATTATGACAGTGCAAAGGAAAGCGTGGATTTGCTTTCTGTGCCGAGAGATACCCGTGTGCAGATTTGCGACGATGTACTGGAAAATTACAAAGAAAACAAATGCAATTATCAGTCCGTGACAAAGCTGAACGCTATTCATGCCTATAGCAAAAAAGAAGATGCCTGTGAAAATACGGTATTGCAGCTGGAAGATTTGTTGGATATTCAAATTGACAATTATGTAAAAGTGAATTTGGACGCTTTTCGCAAGATTGTAGATACCGTAGGCGGCGTAGAGGTAGATGTTCCCCAAGATATGTACTATAAGGATCCTGTACAGGATTTGTATATCAATTTGAAAGCAGGCGTGCAAACGCTTGATGGAGATATGGCAGAGCAGCTGGTACGTTTCAGAAAGTATCCTACAGGGGATATAGGCAGAATAGAAGTACAGCAGCTTTTTATGAAAGCGTTGGCAGAAAAAGTGTTGAGTAGCGAAAGCATATTGAAAAATCTGCCCAAATACATTAAGGTGCTGTATGAGGACGTAGAAACAGATATTTCCTTAAAGGACGCTTTGAAATATGTCAACTATATCAACAAAATAGATATGAACAAAATTACCATGCACACATTGCCGGGAGAAGGAAGAAACATTGGCAATACATCTTATTTTGTTTATGATCCAGATGAAATGGGTCTGCTGGTAGACAAGATTTTTTATGATATGGGCGTGGAAGAAACATCAGATGGAGATAGCAGTAATCTGGCAATTCAGGTGGAAAATGGCGGTAATATCAACGGTTTGGCAGGAAAGTATACAAAGATGCTGAAAGGGGACGGCTATCAGGTAAGCGAGCCCAGTAACTTTACAGGAAAACAAGTTGAAACCACCAGAATACAGGTGCGGGAAAAAGGCATGGGTGAAGATTTGGTATCTTATTTTAATGATGCGAAAATTGAAGTTGCTCCTGACCTTTTACAAGAGGGTGTAGACATTTGCATTATACTGGGGACGGGAGAATCGTAAAAGGCATATAATAAGGAGGAAGACATGGATTGGAAAGATGCACTGAGTAAAGCCATTGGAAACGGATTGCTTTTTAGTATGTTGTACAGCTTATTTTTGTTCCATGAGGGCTTTTCTGTTGCGAAATTTATTGCTTTTGCAGCGATATTTGCAGTGTTGTATTTTATTTGGCTAATGCTTGTGCCAAGCGGAAAAAAGAAAAAATAAGTACAGGTAAAAAAGAAAGGTATGCCGAAAGTTGGTATACCTGAAGGTGTCGACAAAGTCGCCCCCTTGGTCAAAGCCTCATTTCATTCAAGGCTTTGACCAGCAAACAGAGGAATAAAGCAGAAGTTCCAATGGCAAAAAAGCCTTGAAACTTCTGCTTTTCCTCGTCGGAAATGAATTCCGACTGCGGATTCCATTTGGGAAACCCTTCGTTTCCAAGCCCTTCCGCATTTTCGAAAAGGGATAAAAACTATTTTTTCGACACCCCAAGGTATGCCGAAAGTTGGTATACCTGAAGGTGTTGACAAAGTCGCCCCCCTTGGTCAAAGCCTCATTTCATTCAAGGCTTTGACCAGCAAACAGAGGAATAAAGCAGAAGTTCCAATGGCAAAAAAGCCTTGAAACTTCTGCTTTTCCTCGTCGGAAATGAATTCCGACTGCGGATTCCATTTGGGAAACCCTTCGTTTCCCAAGCCCTTCCGCATTTTTGAAAAGGGATAAAAACTATTTTTTCGACCCCCCAAGGTATGCCGAAAGTTGGTATACCTTTTTTGTTTTAACAAAGTCCCAGACTGACTAGCAGACTTTCGTTTACTGTTGTCATAATATGTCCCTCCAAATGGCAGAGCTTTTCCCGCAGTCTTTTTTTGTCTATGGTACGGATTTGCTCCAAAAGTACAACGGAGTCCTTTGGCAGAGCATATTCTTTTGCCGAAAGGGGAATATGAGTGGGCAGCTTTGCCTTGTTCATACGGGATGTAATGGCGGCACAAATGACAGTGGGACTGTATTTGTTGCCCATATCGTTTTGTATAATGAGAACAGGTCTGACACCGCCCTGCTCACTGCCCACTACAGGGCTTAAATCTGCATAAAAAATATCTCCTCGTCTGACAATCATGGTTGTTCACACTCCGCCCTTGAATTCGTCAGTTTCTTCATATGGATGCTTTGCGTATGTATCAATCTGACTGGTTTCAGTATGTCCATGACGGTAAGATTTTATTCCGGCAGTGTAAAAAGATTTTCCGGAAAATCCGGATTATATGTAAATTCGCTATAGTCCAAACGATACCGCTCTATACCATCTTTGTCATAGAGAATCAAACGGACAGGCAGGAGCGTTTCATTGTCTACCCAGAGTTTTTCTGAAGCGAGAGCATCGCTGTTTTTGGGAATGACGGCTTCCAAAACGGTGCAGCGGCTTTCATCTAAAGCGGCTGTTTCTACACCAACACCTTCCGACTGCATATAGTTTTTGATAAACTGTCCCAAAAATAATTCGTTCCGTTGGGCAGAAGGGGGAATATCATAGCGGAATTGCTCCGAAAGCCTTGGGTTATACTGACAAACGGTTTTTCCATCGCAGATGGTCAGGTTTCCTTTTACCGTATCAGGAGAAAGCAGTTCTAGACGATATTCTCCTGTGGTTTTGAAATCCTGTTTCGTTTCATAGACATTTTCGCTTTTGTTGGAAGTGCGTGTCAAGGTAGCAATGCAGCTGTAGCCGTCCATTTGCAGGAGTTGCTGTTGTATCTGTTCCATGGCAGAGGGTGGTTCGGCTTTTTGGCATCCACTAAAGGCAAGGAGCAATGCAGACACGATACCATATAAAAGCATACGTTTCATAATAAGTCTCCTTTCATATACTGTGTTACCAATACTGTATGAAAGGGACAAAAGGAGTATGAGAGAGAATCGGAGAAAGGAATATTTTTTTTGAATTTTACAATTATATTAAGTTTTGGATTGGATAGGGCAAAAGAAGTAAATTTGTGTTAGAATGGAAAGGAACGGCAGAAACCATACGAAACATTGCCGTTTGACAGAATATAAGCAAGGAGCGTTTGAGATGAAAAAGAGATTTTATAAAACAAAGAAACTGTTGGCAGCTCTTTTGACAGCAACATTGACCTTTTCTGCGGTCAGTGTGACTGCTTTTGCTGCTCAGACGGTATATCAGCAGAGAGAACAGGAAACCATAACAAGAGGCGTCACTTATGAAAAAAATAGTCGTATGACAACGGACGGAATTCAGGATATCCATGTCGTTACGGTTGATTTGACAGAAAGCACATTGGAACTGAAAGAAGTGGAAAGCAAAAAGGAATATGGATTGAAAGAAACCGTTTGGAGTATGTTGGCAGACAATGGTGCAGTTGCCGGTGTCAACAGTGACTTTTTCGGAATGTCTGGTAAGTATTCTGCACCATTTGGTCCTATCGTGCGAGAAGGTGAATTGATTTCCGCAGGTACAAGCATCAATAAAGACCGCAATGAATACGGTGCATATATTAAAGACGAAAACGGTAAATCTATCTTTACCTACTTTAAAACATGGGCAAAATTTGGCAATGAAAACCATTCTATGGAATTAGCATCTATCAACAAAGTGACTTCCATGAAGTTTCCCATTTGTTTTGACAAAAATGCCGCAGCTACTACAGCTGACTTGGACAGGCGTTTTCAGGGACTGGTGAAATTTGTTGTTGAGAACAACACCATTACCCATATTTCTCAAAAGGGTGAAACTGTTGCTGTGCCAGATAATGGCTATCTTATTGTCATGAGTGGAGATTATTATACAAAGGCAGCATCTGGTTTCCAAGTAGGCGAAACCGTTTCTATGCAGGTTTCCGCTACCATTGATTTTGATAAAATTGATACGGCTTTTGGCGGCGGCGGTCTTTTGCTGAATAACGGACAGACTGCAACGCCTTCTCCCATTGTGGCAGGAGGCAGACAGCCAAGAACTGCTTTTGGCGTTTCTCAAGATGGGCAGAAAGCCATTCTTATGGTGGTTGACGGACGTGGAGACAGCATCGGTGTAACACATGCGGAAATGGCAGAGCTAATGCGTACATATGGTGCATATGATGCTATGCACTTGGATGGCGGCGGCTCCAGCACTATGGCAGTGAAAACCATCAATGATACGGGACTGGAAGTAAAGAATACGGTTTCTGATGGTGCTCAGCGTAAAGTTATCAACGCAGTAGGCGTATTCCAAACAGCACCTGTGGAAGAAATTCAGGAAATTGTCATAGAACCTTCTCATAACCATACACAACCCAATAAATCCATTACCTTTACAGTATATGGCAAAGACCAGTATCTTCATCGGATTCCACTTGACCCTTTGCAGGTGAATCTGGAAGTGACAGGTGTGGCAGGCACTTGGAATGGATTCGATTTTACCCCTTCCGAAACAGGAACATTTTCTGTAAAAGCATCTTATGGGACAAAAGAAACGTCTGTACAGAAAGATGAAGTACATCAGGAACAGGAAGAAATTGACAAACAACAGGAAAGCGAAGAAGATGCAGAGAGTACAGAACGCAGAGCAGACGGAGAAAATACAGACATTAAAGAGAATGCAGAAAGCACAGAGAATACAGAAAATACAGAAAATACAGAAGGTGCAGCGGATATAAAGGATACGGAAACGCAGCCTTCTCCCACACGTTTTGAAGCGGTTGTACCCAATATCAGATGCGATGCAACAGCAAGACTGACGGTTGCCAACAATGACATGAAAATTTCCGGTGTAGGAAAAACGGGAAAGATTTATGTGACGGCAAATGATGTCAATGGCTTTGGCAGAGCAGTGACAGAAGATACAGTATATACAGTAGGAAATCCCGCTATTGGTACCATGAACGGGAATACCTTTATGGCAAAGGCGAAAGGCTCCACTTATGTAAAATGCAGCTGGGGCGGTAAGGACACCTATGTTACTGTTACAGTAGGTGACGCACCTAAGGCAAAAGCACCGGCATCTTCTCCCACAGGGGCAGACCCTATGGAAAAGCCTGTCACAAGAGCAGCAGATGGAGCAACATATTTGAATATTGTAGGGAGAACTTCCCATACAAAGGCAAAGGCAGCCAACGAACAGGCTTACAATGCAGCAAAAGAACGTGTAAAAGCCGCTGTTGGCAACGCAGATACAGCAATTTACGGCGGTGCATCGGATATTCAAATGCAGCCAAATGCTTTTGCATGGAACGGCAGTTACCGCTACTTAAATAAAGGCAATACAGGGATTGTGATGATGTCTGCGGCTAAGGGCGGCATCCGCAAAACCAATGCATGGCAGTACAACCGTTTTACGACAGATGTAGAAGCAGCAAACAACCAAAATATCATTGTGGTGATGGACAAAACGCCTTCGGAATTTTCTTCTCAAGCAGAGACAGATTATTTCTGTGCTATTTTGCATAAGTATGTGACACAGGGAAAAAATGTTTTTGTTGTGTCCTGTGACGGAAATAGTTACTGGAAGTCTGTCAAGAATGGTGTACGCTATGTGAATCTGCCAGACTTCTGGAATGTGAACGGAACAGCAAACAAAGCAGCTTATATGCTGAAACTTCGTATTGATGGAACAGATATTTCTTATGAAGTTGTAAAAATATAATAGAAATTTGCAGGGATTTCTTGTAAATAGAAGCAGAATACGGTAGTATAAGGTGGGCGAGATTTCTTTCTGCCCACCTTTCCTTGTAGGGAAATGTATCTTCTGCAAAAGGAAAGGGGATACTTTGAGAAAATGAAAGAATGCAAGAACTTTAGGTGAATAATATGACAACACAGAAAAAAAATACTGCGGTAAAAGCAGCAAGTTTTATGATGCTCATTACTTTGGTGGGCAAGGTTTTGGGATTGGTACGAGAGCAGCTTTTGGCGGCAAACTATGGAGGCGGCACAGAAGCAACGGCTTTTATACTGGCAAGCATGATGCCCCGTACATTTTTTGATGCCATTTTTGCATCGGCAATTTCTGCCAGTTTTATTCCTATTTTTAATGAATATTTGCAAACGAAAGGGAAAGAGGAGGCATTCCTCCTTTCCAACCGTTTTATTACCCTTATGGGACTCGTAACGCTTTTGATGACAATACTGGGGGAAGTCTTTACGAAACAGTTTATCTGGCTTTTTGCCAGCGAAACGAGTAAAGAGGCAGTAAGCCTTGCTATACCGTTGACCCGTTTAATCTTTCCGACTATCTTTTTTACGGGCATTGCCTTTTCCTTTGTTGGGATTTTGCAATCCTTGGACGAGTTTAATATTCCCGCAGCATTAAGTGTAGCTTCTAATTTAGTCATTATTTTATACTATATTTTCTTAAATGACCGTTTTGGGATCTATGGTCTTGCTGTAGCGTTCTTTATCGGATGGGCGTTGCAGGCATTGATGCAAATACCGTCCTTATGGAAAAAAGGCTATCATTATCGCCCGTCCTTTGTATTTTTTGACAAAGGGATTAAAAAAATATTGATATTGATGTTGCCGGTTATGGTCAGCACATGGGTACAGCCCATCAACTTAGTTATCAATACCCAGTTTGCTTCCCATTTATATGATGGGGAAATTGGTATCACTTCTTTGCAATATGCCAACAACTTATACATTATTATTGTTGGGGTATTTGTTCTTGCTATTGCAAATTTGATTTTTCCCAAATTGTCCCGTATGACGGGAAAAGGAGCAGAGGAAAATTTTGGACAGACCCTGAAGGTGACACTGCGTTCCATGATGTTTTTTCTGATTCCGATGATGGCAGGGCTGATGGTTTTGAGCAAGCCCATTGTACGCCTGATGTACGAAAGAGGAAAATTCGGCAAAATGGGTACGGATTTGACCGCAACAGCACTCTGCTTTTTTGCGGTGGGCATGATTGGTTATGGGATTCAGACCATATTGAGCCGTGCTTTTTATGCAAAGCAAGAAGGAAAAATGCCTTTTTACTCCGGTGTTTTTTCCATCGGCGTCAATGCTCTTTTGTGTTGGCTGCTCATGGATAAAATGCAGCTGGGCGGCTTGGCTTTGGCATCAGCAATTTCCTCTACAGTGGCAGCATTGATTTTGTTTGTCCCTATGGTCAAGCAGTATCCGGAGATTGTGGACAGGAAACTCATGAGTTCTTTGTGTCGTATGGTATTTTCGGCTTTGGTTATGCTTGTTTGTGTCAAATTTTCTTATGGGTATCTGCATACCCATTTGGAAGATGGACTTGTGTCGAGAGTATTACAGGTGGGAATTCCCATTTGTATTGGTGGTGCCATATATATCGTACTGACCTTCCTGCTACGGGTGGAAGAAAGCCGAATGGCATTTTCTATGGTAGGCAGTATGTTCCGAAAGAAAGAAGTTGTGGGACAGAAACAACAGGAAACGGAGATTCCAGATAAGAAAAACAAAGGAAAACAGAAAGGAACAGAGCATATGGCAGAGAGAATTTCTCGTATGATTGAGGAGAGCTTTTTCTTCCGCTTAATAGAAGCGGCAATCACATGGTTTTGGGGCCTTTGGTCGGAAAGTATGATATATGGTGTATATGTTCGTATACAAAAAGCAGTAGGGAGGGCTTTTGCGGAAAGCAGAATCTGCGGATTTTTTCGGAAAAACTGGGATATCGGATTGCAGGTACGAAGGAGTATTCTGCCAAGAACTTGGCACAGACTTTTAAAAAGCAGCAGCATGGCAGTGTGGTCAGGCAGAAGCCGTATCGGCGTTTTGGCAAGAGAAAGCAAAATACTTTCTGTTTGCAATGATAATTTTCTGGTGCTTTGCATTTCTGCTATTGCGTTTGGAATTCCCTTTTTCCCTACTATGCTTTTGGCAGTGATGTGTCTTGCCACATTGGTATTATATTTGATTCAGGCATGGATTGGGCGTGTGCGTATTCAGAGAACAACACTGGCAAGTGTTTGTGTGGGGCTGTTTGCCCTGTGCATAGTTTACGGCACATTGACTAGCTACCATTTTCCAAGAGCATTACAGGTTATGGCGATTTTCCTTATCTTTTTGCTGATGTTCTTTGTTTGTAAGGACTGTATCGACACAGAAGAAAAACTGAATTTTGTTCTTTTTGTTCTTATTGCAACAGGGACACTTATTGCACTTTATGCCATATATCAATATGTGGCAGGAGTGGAAATGGACGCAGCTTGGGTTGATGCGGAGAGTTTTGACATTAAGACCCGTGCTTATGCCACATTCAATAACCCGAATGTACTGGGGGAATATCTTATTGTGATTGGCGCACTTGCAGCAGGTATGCTCTGGAAGGTCCGTAACTGGACAGGACGGATTTTCTATTTGTTCTGTTTCGGTATTATTTGTATGGGGCTTATTGCCACCAATTCCAGAGGGGCGATGCTGGGGTTGATGTTTGCCGCAGGGCTCTTCGTGCTTTTGGCAGAAAGAAGACTCATTCCTTTGGGAATTGCAGGACTTTTGGCAATGCCTTTCCTTCTGCCGCCCGATTTGTGGCAGAGATTACTTTCTTCTGTCACCATGAGCGATTCTTCTTCGCAGTATCGTTTATCTATTTATGAAGCAGGTTTCAACATTATTTCCCATTACTGGAAAACGGGTATTGGGGTAGACGCATTTAATGAAATATATCCATTGTTCTCTTTGGAAGCAGCCAATGCGTATCATGTGCATAATCTCTTTTTACAGGAGTTTATTGAACTGGGTATTGCAGGGATTACGGTGTTTATCTCCCTTCTTGTGCTGTTTTTCCAAAAGCTGTACAGTACAATGGTGCGTGCAGTACGGCGTTACCATGTTATACTGGCAGCAATATTCGGCGGTATGGCAGGTATTTTGCTGCAAGGAATGACAGACCATATTTGGTTTGATTACAGCATCGTACTGCTGTTTTGGTACGTATTGGGTATCGGTATGGCAAGTGTGAGATTGGGAGAAAAATCATGGCAGAAAAGAAAATAAAAATTTATCATGTGCTGACAGACCGCAATATTGGCGGTGCAGGCAGATGGCTGCTCTACTATTTGAAATACTGCGACAGAACACACTTTGATGTGTGTGTGGTATTGCCAAAGGACAGCCTTCTTGTGGCAGAAGTGGAAAAACTGGGGATTCCTGTTATGGGTATGGAGAGCATGGCAGACAGCTCTTGGGATAAAAAGGCATTACAGCCGCTAATAAGGCTGTTCCGTGAAAATAAACCTGACGTGGTACATACCCATGCCAGTCTGACAGCCAGAATAGCGGCAAGAAAGGCAGGTGTGAAGCGGATTTTCCACACGAAGCACTGTATGGAAGCAGAAGGCAATGCCTTGAAAAAGATGGCGAAACGTATGCTCAATCATCGTTACAGCGACTGTATTATTGCAGTCAGCGAAGCTGTAAAACGGAGTATGGTGGCAGGAGGTACTGATGCAAAACAGATTGTCACCATCTATAATGGTATTGACCCTGTTGCCCCTTTGTCTACAGAAGAAAAACAAAAGGTGCGGCAGTCTTTTGGCATTCCGGAAGGACAGAAAGCCGTAGGTATTGCTGCTAGATTGGAAGAAGTCAAAGACCACAAGACTTTTTTGCAGGCAGCGGAAATACTTGCAAAAACCCATGCAGACTTAACATTTCTGATTATCGGAGATGGCAGTCTGAGAGAATATCTGGAGGCAGAGGCAAAGGTACTTGGCTTGCAGAAATGTGTGATTTTTACAGGGTTTGTGCAGGAGGTGGAAAAACTGGAGGCAGCACTGGATTTGGCGGTCATTACCTCAAAACAGGAAGCACTTTGTCTTTCACTTATTGAATCCATGAGCGCAGGCGTACCAGCCGTGGGAACAGACAGTGGTGGTGTTTCCGAGGTCATCTGTCATGGAGAAAACGGTTTTTTGGTGCCTGTGGGAGACAGTGGTGCTTTGGCAAAACGGATAGAAGAAATTTTGTATGATGAAGCACGATACAAGGAAATGCAGAAAAATGCCGCAGCGTGGACGAGAAAACAGTTTACGGCAGATAAAATGGCGGCACAGATGGAAAAGCTCTATACGGAGGGTTGGAAGAAATGAAGGAAAAACAAGGCAGAAAAGGACTGAATATCATTGATATTTTGATTATTATTGTATTACTTTGTGCATTGGCAGCAGGCGTAGTATGGATAAAGGGCGGCGGCGTAGAGGGTGCAGCCAGCGAGGAAAAACCCTTTACTTTTGTTGCAGAAGGCAGAAAAGTTTTGGAGGAAACGGCGACAATTCCAGTTGTAGGCGGTAAGGCTTTTGAAAGCTCTACTTCCGCATACCTTGGAACTGTGTCTAAAGTATGGTCGAAGCCAAACGAAGAAGCCAGCTTTAACAGAACAACAAACAAGTATGAAAAAATGCCTGTTCCCGGTTATTGTGATTTATATATTGCCATTACGGGTAATGGGACAGAAACCGAGCAAGATATTACCATAGAAGGAAATGTGGTAAAGGTTGGCGATGAAATCAATGTCAAAGGCAAAGGATATGCCTTTGAAGGATATATTGTAGAGGTAAGGGAGGGTGAATAAAATGAAAAAGAGAAAAGCCAACGTAATCGATTTTGTCATTCTTGGTATTGCGATAATCCTCCTATGCCTTGCTGTGTATAAGTTTGGCGTTGTCAATAAAAAGGAATCTGTGGGCATTTCGGAAGAACAAAGACAAATTACTTATACCGCTTTTCTGGATGATGTACGAATGGCAACAGTAAATGCCTTGCATAAGGGCGACAAGGTTTTTGATGATAAAACAGGCGTTGAAATTGGTACGATTACAGATGTTTCCCATGCACCGAAAATGAAGAATGTACCGGGTAATGACGGTAATATGATTTTGGTGGAGTTTCCTGAATATTATACTGTTACACTGACATTGCAGGGGGAAGTTGTGGAAAAAGAAGATGGCTATTTTGCCAACGGCAAGGTGGAATTGAAAGGTAATTCAGAAATGCAGGTATATACAAAGTATGCGAAACCGAAAATCAAAATACAGAGAATCGATATTTGACAGGTGGGACGGATATGAAATACAAAATACTGATGACACTCATGGGACTGGAAATCGGTGGGGCAGAAACCCATGTGGTGGAGCTTTCCAAAGAATTGAAAAAGCAGGGTTACGATATTATTGTAGCATCTAATGGAGGCGTTTACGAAAAAGAACTGGCAGAGGCAGGGATTCGCCATTACAAGGTTCCCATGAATCAGAGAAATGTACTGAAAATGATGAAATCCTATTTTCTTTTGCAAAAAATCATTAAGAAAGAGAAGATTGACATTGTACATTCTCATGCAAGGATACCCGGTTTTATCTGCGGTCTGCTCCACAGAAAAATGAATTTTACCTTCGTGACCTCTGCACATTGGGTATTTTATACAGGTATGGGGCTGAAATATCTCACAAACTGGGGTCAGAAGGTTGTGGCAGTCAGTGATGATATTCGCCAGTATCTTATGGACAATTACCATGTACGCAGCGAGAATATCTTCGTAACCATCAACGGTATTGATACAGATAAATTTTCTCCAGACACAGACAGCAGCAAGGTGCGGAAGGAATTTGGACTGAAAGCAGAAGAACCAACACTGGTTTATGTGAGTCGTATGGACGAAAGCCGTGCCATGGTAGCAAGACAGCTCATTCACATTACACCTAAGCTGGTTAAGGAAATCCCAAATCTTCGGGTACTGATTGTAGGTGGCGGAGATGTCTTAGATGAGCTTTTGGAAAAGAGCAAAAAGGTCAACAAAGAACTGGGCAGGGAATGTATCACCATGACAGGGGCAAGAACGGATATTAACGAACTTGTTTCTGTGGCAGACGTCTTTATCGGAGTTAGTCGTGCAGCTTTAGAGGCAATGGCGGCAGGCAAGACAGTTATTGTGGCAGGAAATGAAGGCTATATTGGCTTGTTTGGAGAGGATAAACTGGAGGCTGCAAGAGAAAATAACTTCTGCTGTCGTGGATGTGAAATGTCCACAGAGGATATTTTATATCAGGATACGCTTTATGCGTTCTGCAAGATGACAAAAGAGGAAAGAGCCAAAAGAGGACTTTACGGCAGAGATGTGATTTTCCGCTATTATTCTGTGACCAAAATGGCACAGGACAGTGCAAAAGCTTATGATGCGGCTTGGCGGGAAAATCATGAGAAACAGTACCATATCGTGATGAGTGGATATTATGGTTTTAACAATACTGGCGATGAGGCGATTATGCTTTCTATGCATAAAAATATACAGGAAATGGGAGAGAATTACCATATTACAGTGCTTTCCAACAAGCCTGTGGAAACAAGGGATAAGTATGGTATTGAAGCGGTCTATCGTTTTGGTGGACGTGAGGTGCTCCGTGCCATTCGGGAAAGCGATGTACTCCTCAGTGGCGGTGGTTCTCTTTTGCAGGACAGCACAAGCACCCGCTCCCTTATGTACTATCTTTCTATTACGGCAACGGCAAAGGCAATGCGAAAGAAAGTCATGCTTTATGCCAACGGCATTGGCCCTGTTTCGGGAAAACGAAATCGCAGACTGGTGAAGCAAGTTGTGAATAAAGCGGATTTGATTACACTGCGGGAAGAAAATTCTTATGAAGAATTGCTTTCTATGGGCGTGAACCCCAAAAAATGCTTTGTGACAGCTGACCCTGCCTTTACCATGGATAGCATAGGCAAAGATGCGGCAAAAGCGATTTTACAGAAAGAAGGGATTCCTTTGGACCGCCCTCTTGTGGTCGTTTCCGTAAGAAACTGGAAGGAAATGGATTCCTTTATTTCCGGTTTTGCATCTTTGTGTGATACCATTGTAGAAAAACACAAAAGAAATATTGTCTTTGTGGCAATGCAGATGCCGAATGATATTACCATTAGCGAAAAAGTGAAAAAACGCATGAAACAGCCGGCATATATTCTCCACGGCAACTATGCACCACATGAAGTTATGGGTATTATTTCTTTGGCAGACTTTATTTTGAGTATGCGTCTGCATACCTTGATTTTTTCCGCAAGCCAGCATGTGCCTTTGATTGGCTTTGTCTATGACCCGAAGATCTCCTATTACTTGGAAAAACTGGAAATGCCAAGCGGAGGAGACCTCAGAAATTTTGACAAAGAGAAAACGGTGGCATTGGTAGAGGATATATTGGAAAATCGGGAAAGATATGTGGAAAAGCTCAAGGAAAAAGCAGAAATCCTCAACAAGAAATCCCATCTGAACGAAAAATATTTGCAGCAGCTTTTGGAAAAACGAAAATAAAGGAGGGCGTACCATGAGAAAATTGACACAAATATTAGATGTTCCTTTTGATGCCCTTACCATGGACGAAGCGGTGGAAAAGGCAAAGGTTTTTTTGGGGGACGGAAAGCAGCATTATATCTGTACACCAAATCCGGAAATTGTTATGGAGGCACAGCAAGATGCCAGACTGATGGAAATTCTACGGAAGGCAGATATGGTTGTTCCTGACGGTATTGGTGTTGTGTGGGCATCACGTTACAGCGAGATTGTCCTAAAAGAACGGGTGGCAGGCTATGATCTGACACAACGACTTTTTGCAGAAATTGCGGATACACCGCATACGGTATATTTCTTTGGCGGTGCCCCCGGTGTGGCAGCAGCAGCGGGAAGACGGATGAAGAAACAATACGCCAATTTGAAAATTGTGGGTGGGCATAACGGTTATTTTGATGAGGAAGAGGAAAAAAAGATATTGGCTGACATAAAAAAATGTGCACCGTCCATACTATTAGTAGGATTGGGTGCACCCAAGCAGGAAAAATGGATATACGACCACTTGGCGGAAACGGAAGCCAAGATTGCTATTGGTGTAGGCGGCAGTTTTGATGTGATGGCAGGCAATGTAAAACGTGCACCGAAAGTGTTCCGTAAATTGGGATTGGAATGGTTTTTCCGTTTGATTACACAGCCGACCAGATGGAAACGGATGATGCGTCTGCCGAAATTTGCACTGACAGTCCTGAAAAAACAAAAGCGGAGATAGGCTTTTTGGAGAGGACGAGATGCAATGACTGGGAAAAGAAGATACGGTATAGTGAGTATAGGATGTGCTTTGATGGCAATTGGCATTCAGAATTTTATGGAGCCGGCACATCTTGTAGCGGGAGGTTTTTCAGGTCTTGGTATCATATTAGATGATATGATGAAAAGATTTTTTGGGATTCCCGTTCCTCTTTGGTATATCAATATCATCTTCAATCTGCCCCTTTTTGCAATAGCATGGTGGATGGAGGGAAGAAGGTATTTGTCAAGGACGGTTTGGACAGCTTTCTTATTTTCTCTTATGCTCC
This sequence comes from Anaerotignum sp., assembly GCA_020024255.1. Taxonomy (GTDB): domain Bacteria; phylum Bacillota; class Clostridia; order Lachnospirales; family Anaerotignaceae; genus Anaerotignum. The sequence goes on along the minus strand of JAHHTX010000007.1, from coordinate 6,543 downwards.
TTGGTGCATCGTTTTTGCCTATGTATGAAGGGGATTTGCTCATTGCATCGGTCTATGGCGGTGTTTTTGTTGGTGCAGGTCTTGGCATGGTACTTTTAGGTGGTGCAACGACAGGCGGCGTGGATTTAGCAGCATCTTTGATACACCATAAATTGCAACATATTTCTGTGGAAACGTTGATATTTTTTATAGATGCAGCCATTATCCTCCTTGGCATGGTATCTTTTGGTGCAGAACATTCCCTTTATGCCATACTTTCTATTTTTGTGGTGGAAAAGTGTGTTCGCTGGGTAATGGGAGCATTCAGTGATGTTCGTGTGGCGACAGTAGTTTCCACAAAGGCAGTACAAATCAGAGATGAAATGGAAAGACAGTTGGACAGCTATTTTATAGAAATAGCAGAAGGATATTCATCTGATGAAACTGGTAAAAATGTCTTGTTTTGTGTTTTTTCTAAAAAAGAGATTGGCAGGATAAAAAATATTGTCGTCAATGTAGATAGAACGGCACTCTGTATTTTGATTGATGTTCGGAAAGTTGCAGGACTGGATATGAAGGGTTAGGCAAAAAGACGAAGAAAGAAAAAGTTTTTCTTTCTCTTTTATCTATTTCTAATGGCTTTTTTCCGAACACTTTAAATAAAAAATCTTCATTTTTTTATGAAAAAATAACGTGGAGAGAGAATTTGTATGTTTTTTTGCAATTTCTCTTTCTTTTTTTGGCATTTTGTTATAAAATATAATTAGGCTTTTTGAATAACAGGACGGAAATATGTTTTTTGGCACTTTTGACGGTATCCTGTTTACGGGCATATAGAGAAGGAAGGATAAATACGATATTTGAGGTGGTAAGTTATGATTTCAAACCAGATTTTGCAGAGTACCATAGATGGGCTGAAAAACATTACAAGAAAAGAATTGAGTGTTATAGAAAAAGAGGGCAAGGTTATTGCGACTACAGAAGAAAACATGATTGGCAGACAGATTGATGCTGTAGAAAATTTTGTTGGCTCTCAGGCGGAAAGTCAGTTGATTTTAGGGTATCAGTATTTTAAAATTTATGATAACGGCGTTCCGGAATATGTGGTTCAGGTGAAGGGTGAGGACGAGGAAGGATATCGAATCGGCAAGATTGCGGCATTCCAGATTCAAAGCCTTTTGGTAGCCTATAAAGAACGGTATGATAAAGACAACTTTATTAAAAACCTGCTTTTGGACAATTTGCTTTTGGTGGATATTTATAGCCGTGCGAAAAAACTGCACATTGAAAACAATGTTTGTCGTATTGTGTATCTCATCGAAACCAACATTGATAAGGAAATGAATGTAGTGGAAATTGTCAGAGGCATTTTCCCTGCAAAAACAAAGGATTTTGTGACAGCAGTGGACGAAAATAGCATTATTTTGGTCAAGGAGCTGCGAGAAAAAGAAAACAGCGAAGAAATTGACCGTATTGCTAAAGTTGTTGAGGAAACATTGAATGAAGAAACAGGCAGTCATGTTTATATTTCTAGCGGTACCATTGTCAATGACTTGAAAGATGTTTCCCGCTCCTACAAAGAAGCAAAAATGGCACTGGAAGTGGGCAAGATTTTTGAGATGGATAAATACATTGTAAATTATGAAAAATTGGGAATCGGTCGCCTGATTTATCAGTTGCCGTTGCCTCTTTGTCGTATGTTTATCAAGGAAGTGCTTCATGGGCTGACAATGGATGATTTTGATGATGAGACATTGGCAACAGTCAATAAATTCTTTGAAAATAATTTGAATGTATCTGAAACGAGCCGCCAACTGTATATCCACAGAAACACATTGGTATATCGTTTGGATAAATTGCAGAAGATGACTGGTCTGGACTTACGTAATTTTGATGATGCCATTATCTTTAAAATTACTTTAATGGTAAGCAAATATATGATGTATATGGACAAAATGAGTTACTAAAAGGAAAGAGAACCGTAACAGAGAGAGAGGAAACTCCCGCAGTCTGTACGGTTCTTTTTGTTTTTATCAAAGTAAAAAGAAAGAAAATGCTAAAAAAACATCACAAATCATATTGCTTTTACAATCTTTAAATTTCTGTAAGGGTTTTACTCTTGTTCCTTTTTGGGTTTTATGATATACTTTTATGGAGTTTCTATGAGAATTTACAGTTTTTTTGTAGAAACATGGTGTTTTTTGCAAAAACTGTATATCCAACTAATTTGAAGAAAGGGAGATATGAGTTGATTCGATTAGAGAATGTAACAAAAATCTACCCCAATGGCTCAAAAGGTGTTGAGGGGCTGAATTTGCATATTAAAGAGGGCGATTTTGTATTTATTGTGGGTTCCAGTGGTTCCGGAAAATCTACGTTGATTCGCCTTTTGCTAAAGGAACTGGATCCCACATCTGGTGAAATTACCATCAATAAAGTAAAAACGAATACATTATCCAGAAACCAGATTCCCTATCTGCGCCGCAGTCTTGGCGTTGTGTTTCAGGATTTCCGACTTTTGCCTAACAAGACCGTATATGAAAATGTGGCATTTGCCATGCGTGTTATTGAAGCACCCGGTCGTGTTATTCGCAGAAATGTACCGGCGGTACTTTCTTTGGTGGGGCTTGCGCAAAAAGGCAGAAGCTATCCCAATCAGCTTTCTGGCGGAGAACAGCAGAGAACGGCACTTGCCCGTGCCATTGTCAATAATCCGCCCATATTGATTTGTGATGAGCCGACGGGGAACTTAGACCCTGATACAGCAAGAGGCATTATGGAACTTTTGGATGATATCAATAAACGTGGAACAACCATTGTTATGGCAACCCATGCAAAGGATATTGTAGATGAGATGCAAAAAAGAGTTGTGACATTGAACGAAGGGCATATTATCAGAGATATTGAAAAAGGTGGTTATGACGATGAGGCCTAGTACGATTAAGTATTTTGTAAAGGAAGGATTTGGCGGATTGCGGAAGAATCTGCTGATGACAGTGGCATCTATCATTGCGGTGGCTGCCTGTATTTCCATCATGTCTTTTTCCTACTGTGTTGTAAGCAATTTGCAGTATATGATGCAGCAAATGGAGGATTCCATAGGAATTTCCGTATTTTTGGAAGATGGTACAACCAGTGAGGATATTGAAGAAATTCGTGGAAAATTGGAGAAATTGGAACATGTAACCAAAGTAACCTATGTATCTCCCACAGATTCTTTGGAAATGTTGAAAAAAGAATGGGGTGCAGATGAAGACATTTTCATTGGTTTGGATGAGGAAAGCAATCCCCTTGCCCATTCTTTCCAAGTGGACTTGGACGAGATTAGTTCCCAAAAAGCAGTGCTGAAAAGTATGGAAGGCATAAAAGGCATTGACAGTGTGGAATACGGTCAGTCCGTTTCCGAAGCAATGGTAAAAATCAGTAAGGTATTTCAGATTTCCGGTCTTTTGATTATGCTGGTACTGGGTGCAATTTCTGTTATGATTATTATCAATACCATTCGTATTTCCGTAACAAACAGACGAATTGAAATCAACATTATGAAGTATGTAGGTGCAACAGACTGGTTTATCCGCTGGCCCTTTATTATTGAGGGGATTATCATTGGTTTGATTGGTGCAATAGTTCCCACATTGATTGGGATGCCCATTTATGCAAAATGTATTCATATTTTCTATGATTATATACCTTTTGTACAGAGCTTTGTACAATTCAAGTCTATGAGTGATGTGTTTGTCTTTGTGTTGCCTGCGGCACTTATCTTCGGGATTCTCTTGGGGGTAGTCGGCAGTGTTACGTCCATAAGAAAGCATTTGCAGGTATAAATGATTGGAAGAATAAGGAATCCTAAGGAGATTCCCAAAAGAAACAACGGCAGTGGATATTTCCGAGAGGGGAGTCACTGCCGTTCTATTGTTTTTTGCGGGTTACATCAGGTATGAAATCTTTAGGTGGTTCATAGGATACAACGTAAACATCTGTGAGGTGAAATAGATTTGAAAAACAAGGAGTTTTGGAAAGGGGCTGTATCGGCATTGGCAGTGGCGGCAGTCGTTGCCGCAGGTGGGAATTTTTTGGTGGAACGGGGAATGTTTCCTTGGCAGATACTGCCAAGTGAAAGTATGCAGAGAAATGCCAAAGTCAAGCAAATGCTGCACTATTTGGAGCGGGATTATGTGGACGGATTTGATAAAAAACTGGCAGAAGAAGTGATGTATACCGGATTGGCAGCAGGAGCAGGTGACCCCTATACAGCATATCTGACTCAAGAAAACATGGCATCTCAAACAGAAAAAAACAGCGGCCATTTTGTGGGTATTGGGGTAGATGTCATGCAGAATGAGGAAGGCAAGGTGGAAATTGTCCGCATTATTCCGGGCGGTAGTGCAGAGAAAGCCGGTCTGGAAGCAGGAGATTTGATTTTGGAAGCAGACAGCAAAATCTTGGAAGGAAAGATGCTTTCGGAAATGGTGACGTGGCTAAAGGGAGAAGAAGGCACATCTGTTGCCTTGAAGTTATACCGAAAAAGTACGGATAAGACCTGGCAACAGGACGTGGTAAGGCAGGATATTCAAATTGAAACAGTGGAATACGAAATGCTGGAAGATAATATTGGATATATTGCACTATATGCTTTTCGGGAAAACACGGCAGACCAGTTCCGCAAGGCTTTGGAGGAACTGAAAAAAGACGGGATGCGTGGGATTCTTTTGGATTTGCGGAACAATGCAGGGGGGCTTGTGCCTTCCGCTTATGAAATTGGGGAAGAAATTCTGCCAAAAGGTATTATGGTGTATACCATGGATAAAAACGGAGAGCGAAATGACCTTGTTTGCGACGGAGAATATTTGGATTTGCCCATGACAGTACTGGTTAATGAAAACAGTGCAAGTGCATCGGAAATATTGGCAGGTGCCATACAGGATACGAAAAGGGGAGAACTGGTTGGTACAAAAACATTTGGCAAGGGATTGATTCAGCGTTTATATACATTGCCTGACGGTTCTGGCTTGAATGTAACTATACAGAAATATTACACACCAAAAGGAACTTCCATTCATGGCGTTGGTCTAACACCTGATTATTTTGTAGAATTGCCGGCAGAATGGGAAGAAGAGGGAGAAATTCAGAGAGAAAAAGACACACAGATGGAAAAAGCACTTTCGGTTTTGCGGAAAAAAGTGAATTAAGTAGGAAAAAAGTTTATTTTTTTCGGAAAACGGCTTTTCAATGGGCGTTTCTTCTATTATACTGGAAGAAAAGGAAAAAGTTTTGCAGAGTTTTTGCATTTGTATATGTGTGGGTAAAGGAAAGGGATTCCTTTCCGATAAAGAATATGGGAAAAACGAAGGAGAAACAATATGCTTGATTTTATGGGTTTTGGAGAAAATATCGGCATTGACTTGGGAACTGCAACCGTTTTGGTATATATCAAAGGGCAGGGCATTGTCATTCAGGAGCCGTCTGTTGTTGCCATTGATAAGGACAGTAATACTATTCTTGCAGTAGGCGAGGAAGCAAGACGTATGCTTGGCAGAACGCCCGGAAATATTGTAGCTATACGACCTTTACGGGAAGGCGTTATTTCTAATTATGATGTAACAGAGAAGATGTTACAGTATTTTATTGAAAAGGCATTAGGCAAACGTTCTTTTGTTAAGCCGACTATTGCGGTTTGTGTACCAAGCAGTGTAACGGAAGTAGAGAAAAGAGCCGTTGAGGACGCAACCAGAGATGCAGGGGCAAGACGGGTGCATATCATTGAAGAACCTATTGCGGCGGCGATTGGTTCTGGTATTGATATTTCCAGAGCCTGCGGCAGTATGTTGGTTGACATTGGCGGCGGTACAACAGATATTGCAGTAATTTCATTGGGTGGAACGGTTGTCAGCTATTCCTTGAAAATTGCCGGGGATAATTTTGATGAAGCCATTATTCGTTATATGCGGAAAAAACATAATGTTCTCATTGGGGAACGTACGGCAGAAGAACTGAAAATTAAAATTGGTACAGCGTTTGAAAGAACCATGCCTGTGACACTTGACGTTAGAGGAAGAAATTTAATTACAGGGTTACCCAAAAATATTACAGTAACGTCTGACGAAATGCTGGAGGCGTTGCAGGAATCTGTATTGGCAATCTGCGATGCAGTTCATAGTGTACTGGAGAAAACCCCTCCTGAATTGGCGGCAGATATTTATGAAAGAGGCATTGTCATGACTGGGGGCGGCAGCTTGCTTTACGGTTTGGATAAACTTATTCAAAGCAGAACAGGGATTCATGCTATGGTGGCAGAAGATGCAGTGAGTTGCGTGGCTATTGGCACAGGAAGATATATTGAATATGTAGCAGACGGAAAAGATAACGGGGGAGAAGAGGAAAAAATCGGTTTTTTTCAGTCTATAAGACAGAAATTTAAAAAGTAAGAGAAAAAAAGAACAGCTTTTGGCTCTCTGATTGCGGAGAATTGAGAGTTGTTTTTTTTATAGTCAAAGACAAGAATAATTTTGAGAAAAGAATTTTTGTGCAGATTGTTAGAAAAAAGTCAAAAAAATATTGCAA